>CASEIX010000012.1 GCA_949288095.1 uncultured Eubacteriales bacterium | reverse complement strand
TTCACAGACATGGAAATGAAAATGGATCAAAGATTCAAAGAATCAGAAGAGAAAACAGATAAAAAATTCACAGACATGGAAATGAAAATGGATCAAAGATTCAAAGAGGCAGAAGAGAAAACAGATAAAAAGTTCAAAGCCATGGAAGTAAAGATAGACCAAAGATTCAAAGACCTGGAAGATAATATAGACCAAAGATTCAAAGAAACAGAGGAAAAGACAGATAAGAACTTCAAAGACTTAGAAGATAAGATGAATCAAAACTTCAAGAGAGTTGAAGATAAATTAGACGTTGTAACAAATACAAATATGGCTCAAATATTGAAAACATTAAATGAAACAAGAGCAGAATTAACAGAAGCAAAAGAAGGAATAACAGAAAAACTAGATGAATATATTGAAAAAAATGAATTGGAGCATAAAAAATTTGAGTGTAGATTAGCAGATATAGAAATAAGATATAAATATGGAAAAAAATAATAATTTTGAAAAGTATAAAATATTAAGAATGAATATATGATGAAAAAAATATATAGATATAACCAAAAGAGATGCATATAAAAAACTTCTAACAAGATAAAATAATGTGTCTCTTTTTTTTATTGTATAAAAAATATATTGCAATAAAAACAAAAAAGATAAGAAATAAAACAGTAAACGAAGTGAGTAAACAAAGTAAGTAAACAAAATTAGAATTGACTTTTACAGATAAACATAATATAATTTTGTAAGAAAAAAGAAAATAACTTTTCAGACAGGTAAAAAAAACCAGATTAATTTTAAAGTTATTCATAAATTTCGAAGAAGGGAAGGAAAATATGATAGATTTTAAACAAATAATTGCAAAAGCCATTGCAGAAGTAGTTAACATAGATGAAAAAGAATTAGAAAGCTATATTGAAATACCAAAAGATGCAAACAATGGAGATTATGCATTTCCATGCTTTCGATTAGCAAAAGAATTAAAAAAAGCACCTCCAATGATTGCAAATGACATTAAAGAGAAAATACAAATAGATGAAAAAATGGTAGAAAAAGTAGAAGTAGTGGGTGGTTACTTAAATTTCTATATTCAACAAGAACAAATAGTAGAAGAAGTATTAAAAGAAATAGATGCACAAGAAGAATATGGAAAATCAGAAATTGGAAAAGGAAAAAACATTGTCATTGATTATTCAGCTCCTAATATTGCAAAGCCATTTCATATAGGACATTTACGTTCTACAGTAATTGGTGGAGCATTATATAATATCTACAAATATTTAGGATATCACACAATTGGTGTCAATCACTTAGGAGATTATGGAACACAATTTGGTAAATTAATTGAAGGATATAAATTATGGGGAGAAGAATATAATATTGAAGAAGATCCAATTAATGAATTAACAAAAATATATATTCGTATTAATCAAGTATGTAAAGAAGATGAAAAGGTCTTAGAGCAATGTAGAATGAATTTTAAATTGCTAGAAGATGGAGATCCATATTGTACAGAAATCTGGGAAAAGTTTAGAGCATTAAGTTTAAAAGAATTCCAAAAAGTTTATGATTTATTAGGAAGTCATTTTGATTCATGGAATGGAGAAGCTTTTTATTCAGACAAAATGCCGGAGGTTATTGAAATATTAGAAAAAACAGGGAAGCTAGTAGAATCACAAGGTGCTAAAATTATCGATTTAGAAGATAAAGGAATTAATACACCATGTATTATACAAAAATCAAATGGTTCAACAACATATGCGACTAGAGATTTAGCAGCTATTTTATACAGAGCAAGAACTTATGATTTTGACAAAGCATTATATGTCGTATCATATGAACAAACATTACACTTTAAACAAGTATTTGAAGTAGCAAAATTATTAGGAATAGATGAAAAGTATACAAATGGATTAAAACATGTACCATTTGGTATGGTATCATTACCAACAGGAAAGATGTCAACAAGAGAAGGTAATATTGTAAAACTAGAAGAGTTATTAAATGAATCTATTGAAAGAGCAAAAGAAATTATTGAAGAAAAAAATCCAGAATTAGAAGATAAAGAAGAAGTAGCTAAAAAAGTAGGAGTAGGAGCAGTTATCTTTAATGACTTATCAAATAGTAGAATTAAAGATGAAGTATTTGATTGGAATCAAATCTTAAACTTCCAAGGAGAAACAGGACCATATGTACAATATACCTATGTACGTACAAAAAGTGTTTTAGAGAAAGCAGGATATATGCCAACAATAGAAGAAGTTAAATTTGATAAATTATTAGATGAATCATCAAAAAACATTGTTAAATTAATATACAATTTTGAAAATATATTAATTCAAGTAACAGAAAAAGAAGAACCATCTATTTTATCAAGATATCTAATTGATTTAGCAAAAGCATTTAGTAATTTCTATAATGATAACAAAATATTAGTAGAAGATAAAGATATACAAAATGCTAGAATATATTTAACATATGCAGTTGGAAAAGTATTAAAGACAGGGGCTAAACTATTAGGAATAGAGATGCCAAATAAGATGTAACTTAACCTTCTGATATAAATAAAATTTTAGATAAGGAAAGATGAAAGTCGGTTTTTCTTATAGAATAAAAAATAAGAAAAAGAAAGAATTTGTTCAATAGAAAAAGAGAAATAAAGCTAATATATCAAAAAATACCAAAAATTAACAAAAAATCACTTGCAAAATATAGATAAACATGTTAGAATGCAAACATAGTTTATCTATATTTTTTATAGACAAATTTTTATTTCAAAATTTTAATTCTTATGTAATTTAAATCAAATTGAATTAATTCATCAGTTTCAAGAAAATTAACAACAAAGTATTTATGCAAAAAAAATTGAAATTTTTTATTCGAAAGGAGGGAAGTAGTATGATTAAAAACTTAGATGAATTGTGGAATAAAATGCAAACAGAATTTGACAAGATAAATCAACAATTCAAAGATATCGATGGAAGGTTTGAGCAAATTGATAAAAGATTTGAACAGATCGACGAAAGATTCGAGCAAATCGATAAAAGGTTTGAACAGATCGATGAAAGATTTAAAGAATATAATCAAGAAATCTTAGATATAAAGAATAATACAAAAAGTGAATTTGCAAAAGTATATAAAGTAATGGAAGAAGGTTTCAAGAAAATGGATGACAGATTTGCAAGAATAGAAGACAAATTAGATATTATGACAAATACCAATTTAGCTCAAATATTAAATAAATTAACTGAAACCAAAACAGAAGTAACAGAAACCAAAGAAGAATTAACCACTAAGTTAGATAAACATATAGAAATAAATGAATTTGAACATAAGAAATTTGATTATAAACTAGCAGACATGGAATTAAAATACAAGTATAATGATTAATATAAAATAATAAAAAACAAACTATATAAAATATAGGTAAATAAAAAGAGAAACATGAATATCCTTCTGATTAGGATAAGAAATGTATTCTCTTTTTTTATATACAAAGATACAGAATTTTACAAAATAAGAAAAGGAAATTATTAAAAGACTTGTAAAAAAATATATCTAATAGTATAATGTAGAAGAATTTTACAAAATACAATAAAAAAACGGATTTTAAATGATAATAGAAAATTAAAAATATATGGGGGAATGAGAATGAGTGGAAAACATACAGATAAAGAACCAAAAGAGAGAAAAGAAAAAAAGGGAAGAAAAGGATTAAAAATATTTGGCATTATTGTATTAATATTAGTCATTCTTTTAGTTTTAATTGTAGGAAGTGTATTTATCTTTATAAATAGCAAGTTAAGTAAAATACAACAAGTAGATATTGATGAAGCAGATTTAGGTGTATCTTCACAAGT
The DNA here is from genome assembly GCA_949288095.1 of uncultured Eubacteriales bacterium. GTDB lineage: Bacteria > Bacillota > Clostridia > TANB77 > CAG-508 > CAG-269. Next base: position 80,135 of record CASEIX010000012.1, on the reverse strand, counting down.
TGAAGAAAATTTATCAGGATATAGAAATATTGCACTATTTGGAATAGACAGTAGAGATAGTAGTCTAGGAAGAGGAAATAGAAGTGATTGTATCATTATTGCTAGCATTAATAACGATACGAAGGAAGTAAAACTAATATCTGTATATAGAGATACTTATGTCAATATAGAAGGACATGGATTAGATAAAATTACCCATGCTTATTCTTATGGAGAAGCACCACTTGCTCTAAAAACATTAAATGAAAACTTTGATTTAAATATAACAGAATTTGCCACTGTAAACTTTGATGCAGTAGCAGAAGCCATTAATGCATTAGGTGGTGTTACAATTGATGTTCAACCAGAAGAAGTACAATACATCAATAGCTATATCAATGAAACATCAAAAGTAACAGGGTTATCAACGGAAAAAGTAACTTCATCTGGAACACAAACTTTAGATGGCGTACAAGCTGTTGCTTATTCAAGAATCCGTTATACAGAAGGTGGAGACTATAAAAGAGCAGAAAGAATGAGAACCGTTGTAGAAGCCATGGTAGAAAAATTTAAAACAAAGAATATTAGTGAAATGAATCAAATTATTGACCAAATTTTACCAGAAGTATATACCAATATTACTTCAAGTGATATTTTTTCATTGTTACCAAGTGTAGCAAGCTTCAAAGTAACAGATAGCATTGGATGGCCATATGAAACAAAAGGGATTACACTAGATAGATGGTATGGAGTACCAGTAACACTAGAAAGTAATGTTACTAGATTACATGCAGAAGCTTTTGGAGAAACAGATTATACACCATCTGATAGAGTAAAAGAAATTAGTAATCAAATTATTCAAAAGACAGGATATGCAGAATAGAAAAAGATTAAGAAAAATAGGATAATAAAAAACAAAATACAATATGATTAGAGAAATTTCTCTAGTCATATTTTATGAAAGATAAGCAAAAGAAAGAGAAAAGCAATGAAAAAAGAAAAATTGATAAGTATAAATAAAATAAATATTTTAAGAATTATATTAATCATATTGTTGCTATGTACATTTTTTATCATATTCGGATTTTCTAGTCAGAATGGAGAACAATCAGGAGGAATCAGTAGAAAGGTAACAGAAATCATATTAAAAGCATCAAGTAATTACAACAAACTAGAAGAAGAGAAAAAAGAGATAATACTATATAAAACAGAAAGTATCATAAGGAAGGTAGCACACTTTTCGATATACACAGTAGATGGATTTCTATTAATGGGGCTTTTAAGTACATATAAGATTCAAGATAAATGGAGATTGATAATGACTATTGGCATAGGAATACTTTATGCAATGTCTGATGAATTTCATCAAAGTTTTTCCCCAGGAAGAACGCCTAAAGTGACAGATGTGTATATAGATACATTAGGTGTTATTGTAGGAGCTTTATTAGTAATTTTCATACGAATGGTTTACCAAAAAATAAAGTATTGCAAAAAGATTACATAAATGGTATAATAGTGACGAAAAATGTCATAAAAAATCTATTGAAAGGAAATATTTGGTATAGTATAATAAATATATAGGGGTTTGAAGAATATACTAAATAAAAAATAAGGGGGAAAAATAGAAGATGGATGTTAGAAATGATATATTGTCATTAGGACATGATAATATAGAAAATTTAGCATTAATGCCTAAACATATCGATAGAAGTAGAGTGGTTTTAAAAATAGAAAAAATACTAAAAAGACTTCTAGATATTTTAGGTGGTTTTTGCGGTTTATTAGTTTTAATACCACTAACCATCGGTGTATGGATAGCAAATAAACTATCGAAGGATGATGGACCAATATTTTATGCACATGAAAGAATTGGACAAGGTGGAAAAACATTTAAAATGTATAAGTTCCGCTCAATGGTAGTAGGGGCTGATGAGAAATTAAAAGAATATTTAGCAGAAAATGAAGAAGCAAGAGAAGAATATAAAAAGTATAAAAAATTAAAGAATGATCCAAGGATTACAAAGATTGGAAAAATATTAAGAAAAACAAGTTTAGATGAATTTCCACAATTTATTAATGTATTAAAAGGAGACATGAGTCTAGTAGGACCACGTCCATACTTATTAAGAGAAAAAGAAGAAATCAATGGATTTTTTAAATACATAACATTTTGTAAACCAGGTATTACAGGTTTATGGCAAACAAGAGGAAGAAGTAATACAACTTTTACAGATAGATTAACCATGGATATGGAGTATTATTATAACCATACATTAAAGATGGATATTAAATTATTATATAAAACGGTAAGAAATGTAGTAAAAAAAGAGGGAGCTATTTAAATTTAAAATACATTTTAGAGAAGAGTGTTAATAATATGAAAAAGAACAAAAAAATTGAAGAGATAAAAATCTGTTTAGTTGGCTCTAGTGGAGGACATTTAACTCACTTATATCAACTAAAAAAATTCTGGGAAAATAAGAATAGGTTTTGGGTAACATTTGATAAAGAAGATGCAAGAAGTATTTTAGAAAATGAAAAGGTTTATAATTGTTATTATCCAACGAATAGAAACTTGAAGAATTTGATAAAAAATACTTTTGTAGCTTTAAAGGTTTTAAGAAAAGAAAAACCAGATATTATTATTTCATCTGGTGCAGCTATTGCCGTACCATTTTTTTATTTAGGAAAGATTTTTGGAGCAAAAACGATTTATATAGAAGTATTTGATAGAATAGACAAACCAACACTTACAGGAAAATTGGTATATCCAGTGACAGATAAATTTATTGTTCAATGGGAAGAAATGAAAAAAGTATATAAAAAGGCTGAAAATTTTGGCAGTATTTTTTAGGAGGATGAGATAGTGATATTTGTAACCGTTGGAACACATGAACAACAATTTAATAGATTAGTAGAAGAAGTAGATAAATTAAAAGAAGATGGAACTATAACTGAAGATGTTTTTATTCAGACAGGTTTTTCAACTTACGAACCAAAAAATTGTCAATGGAGCAAATTAATATCATATAAAGAGATGAATAACAAAATAAAAGAAGCTAGAATTGTAATAACGCATGGTGGGCCAGCTAGCTTTATTGCACCTTTACAAATAGGAAAAATTCCAATAGTTGTGCCAAGACAAGAAAAATATGGAGAACATGTAAATGACCATCAATTAGAATTTGCTAAAAATGTAGAAGAAAGAAATAAAAATATTATACCTGTTTATGATATAAAAGATTTAAAAGAAAAAATATTAGGGTATGAAAAAATAATAAAAAATATGAATTTAAAAATAAGCAATAATAATGAAAAATTTAATGAAAGATTAGAATGGAAAATAAAAGAAATGCTTAAGTAATGAAAGGAAGATAGTAATTGAAACATGCATTTTTAATAATTGCACATGGTAACTGGGAACAATTAACTTATTTATTAAAACAATTAGATTCGCCAAATCATGATATATTTATCCATATTGACAAAAAATGTAAAAACATACCATTTGAAACATTAAAAAGTTCGGTTAATAATTCTAAAATAAAGATTTATAGTGAATATGAAGTATATTGGGGGAGTTTTGAGTTAGTTGAAACAGAAATTTTCTTATTAGAACAATCATTTCAAAAAAAGTATGATTATTATCATTTGCTTTCTGGAGCAGATTTAATGATAAAGTCTAATAAATATTTAGATAATTTTTTTGAAAAGAATAAAGGTAAAGAATTTGTGCATTTTGATACAGAACAGAGGTTACAAAAGGATAAAGAGATAGAACGCAGAACAAAATATTATCATTTTTTTACAAATTATAGGAGAAGGTATAAATTTACACCATTAAATGAATTTTTTACATTTGTTGCAAGACTTTCCTTGATTTTTCAAATGATCATAGGAATTGATAGAAGGAAAAAAAACGGTACAATTGAAATTAAGTATGGTTCACAATGGTTTAGTATAACAAATGACTTAGTAAGTTACGTTTTGCAGAATAAAGAGCAAATATATTCTATATTTAGATATACAAAATGTGCAGACGAATTATTTATTCAAACTTTAGTATATAATTCAAAATTTAAAGATAATTTATATGATAAAAAATTTGATGATAATAATATTGCTAATATGAGATTAATAGATATCAAAAAGAGAGGCAAAAGAGGAAGTCCATATACTTGGAATTTAAAAGATTTTGAAGAAATAAAAGATAGCCAGTGCTTATTTGCTAGAAAATTTAATATGGAAGAAGATGCTGAAATTATTAATCATATTATGAAACTTACTATTAATTAAGGAGAAAAAGAAAATATATGGAAAAAATTAAAAGATTTTTTGAATGCTTAATACCAGTGACTGCTTGCAATTTGAGATGTAGTTACTGTTATGTAATCCAAAGAAATAATAGAAAAAATAAAATGGCAAATTTAAAATATTCTCCTGAACAAATAGGAAAAGCCCTTTCTAAAGAACGTTTAGGGGGAACATGCTATTTTAGTATTTGTGGAGCAGGAGAGACGACATTACAAGTGGAAATAGAAGACATTGTATATAATATTCTGAAACAAGGACACTATGTAAATATAACTACAAATGGTACAATAACAAAAAAACTAGAAGCTATTTTAGATAAATCTGAAAAATATATAGAGCATATACATTTTGCTTTTTCTTTTCATTATTTAGAGTTACAAAGACTAAAACTTTTAAAAACTTTTTTTGATAATGTTAATTTGGTACGACAAAGAGGAGCTTCTATAGTAGTACAATTAAATTTATGTGATGAATATATTCCACATTTAGATGAAATAGAAAGAATATGTATAGAAAAAGTTGGTGCAAAACCACAAATAGCTGCTACAAGAAAAGAAGAGAAAGGATTGCAAAAAATAGAATTATATACGAATTATACAGAAGAAGATTATATAGAGTTTGGACGAAAATTTGAGTCACCATTATTTGAATTTACAATGAAGAATTTTAATGTTAAAAGAAAAGAGTTCTGTTATGCGGGAGATTGGAGTGGAATACTGGATTTATCAACAGGAATAATGAGAAGATGCTATAATTCATATATATATCAAGATATATTTAAAAATCCAAAAGAAAAAATTAGATTTATGGCAATTGGAAATTGTTGTGGATCGCCATTTTGTATGAACTCAAGCCATTTTATGTCTTTAGGGGTAATACCATCAATACAAACTCCCACATATGAGAAATTAAGAAACAGACCTGAAGCAGAGTGGTATACACAAAATATGAAGAATTTCTTAGGAAAGAAATTGATAGAAAATAATAAAGAGTATAATTATTTTGGAAAAGTTGTCAGTAACAGTATACGGAGGACTTGACTGGATTATTAGAAAGGTATATAGAAATTTAAAAAAATTAAAGAAGGAAAATTAGGATAAAATGAATTTAAAAAAAATATTACCATTAGAAATAAATTTTGAAATAAAAAATTTTAAAGAATATTTTAAAAATAATACAATTAAGATAGAAAATAATAACAAAAAACATATATTTTTTCTTGATTCAGCATCGTACAATAATCTTGGTGATCAAGCTATTTCTTTTGCTATTTCAAAATATATTGTTGATAACTTTGGAGATTATGAGTATATTGAAGTTTCAGAAAAAGTTTTTTTAAGAAATTTTAAATATTTAAAAAAATATGTTAATCAAAATGATATAATTTGTCTCAGTGGAGGAGGAAATATGGGCAATTTATATCCTAAATATGAGGCAATAAGAAGAAAAGTTATAAAAAATTTTAAAAATAGTAAGATTGTTATATTTCCTCAAACAATTGATTATGAAAATGATAAATATGGAAATAGAGAATTAAAACGTTCAATAAAAGTTTATAATGCTAATCCTAATTTAATTGTTTGTGCACGTGAAAAGAAAAGTTACAATATTATGAAAAATTTGTATAATAATGTTATTTTAGTATCAGACATAGTGTTTTATTTGTATGGAAAACTTAATATAAAGGAGAAGACTGAAAACAACAGAAAGATAGGAATTTGTTTAAGAAAAGACAAAGAATCAATTTTTAATGAAGAAGAAAGAAACAAGCTCATCGAAGAAATTAAAAAAAGTAATGATATAGTATATTTATCTACTATGAGTGATATAAAATATATAAACAAGGAAAATAGAGAAGAAGTATTAATTAATAAGCTAAAAGAATTTAAAGCGTGTGATTTAATTATAACAGATAGATTACATGGTATGATTTTTTCCATATTGTGTGATATCCCATGTATTGCTTTTGATAATTCAAATAAAAAAGTTTCAGGGGTTTTAGATATGGTTAGTAAATATAATGTGAATGTTCAAAAATTAAACAAACAAGATATAAAAGACATATTAAAGGTAGATTTTAAAAATATAAAAAAAGAAAATAAAGAATTTGATATTTTTAATGAACTAACAAAGAATATCAAATTAAGGAATTGATTATATAATAAATGATGTAATAGGAGAGAATGAAATGAATAAGCCAATTAGAATATTACATGTGGTTCAAAGAATGGAAGCTGGTGGAACGCAAGCTTTATTAATGAATATATATAGAAATATCGACAGGACAAAAGTTCAATTCGATTTTTTAGTAGAGTATCCTAATAAAGAATTTTATGATGATGAAATATTAAAATTAGGAGGAAAAATGTATTATTCTACAGTGAGAACAGATTTTAATATATTAAAGTTTAAAAAACAATTAAAAAATATTTTAAAAGAAAATCCAGATTATAAAATCATGCATGTGCATGTTTCTAATATTGGTTATATATGTTTTAAAATTGCAAAAAAAATGGGAGTACATACTAGAATTGCTCATGCTCATAATAATGGCTCTGTTCACGATGCAAAATATTTCTTAAGATGGATATTAAGGAATTTATTTGCATTACATGCAACAGACTACTATGCATGTTCAAAAGAAGCGGGAGAATATTTTTTTAAAGGTAAAGATTATAAAGTATTAAAAAATGCAATAGATTCAAAAAAATTTGTATACAATGAAAAGCAAAGAATGGAAATGAGAAAAGAACTGAAGGTAGAAAACAATTTTGTTGTAGGGCATATAGGAAGATTTCATCCCCAAAAGAATCATAAATTTTTAATTGAAATTTTTGAAAAAATAAAGAAAAAAAGAAGTAATGCTAAAATGATTTTAGTTGGAACAGGTCCATTAGAAAAAGAAATTGAAAATAAGGTAAAAAATTTAAGTTTAGAAAAAGATGTTATTTTTTTAAAAAATAGAAAAGATATCAATAAGATATATCAAGCTATGGATGTTTTTATTTTTCCATCATTATTTGAAGGATTAGGTATTGTAGCAATTGAAGCACAAGCATCTGGAACACCAATTATATGTTCAGATAGATTACCACCTGAAATAGAAATATCCCCAATTTACAAAAAAACGTCATTAGATGAATCAGCTGAAGTTTGGGCTAATGAGGCTATAAAGCTAGCAGATGAAAATAGAAACAAACAAAATTTACAACAAAATGTTAAAGAATCTGGTTTTGATTTATGTGATGTTGTTGATAAACTTCAAAATTTTTATTTACAAACCTATGAAAAAAATATGGAGATTGAATATGAAAATTAATACAATATATTTATTTTATGTATTTATTTTAGTTAATACATTTTTTAAAGGAATAGGATTAGATAATGATAGCAATGTTTATTTGATATGTTTAATTTTTGGAATTTTAGTATTATTTTTAAAATTGATTAAAGATAAATATACCAAAAAAGAACTTTTCTTTATTTCTATTTCAATAGTGATAGGAATTGCCACTTTTTTAGTTACAAGAAGACCAACTTTATTTTTGACAGTTTTATGTTTAATAGGAATGAAAAACGTTAATATAGATGACATATTCAAGAAAATGTTAGATGTTAGATTTATTACTTTTTTTTCAATTATTATATTAGCTTTTGCTGGAATAATTGATAATACGAAGTTTGAAATGTGGAGAAATGGAGAGATGTCTACTAGATATACATTAGGTTTCGGTCATCCTAATACGCTACATTTATCCCTTTTTATATTGATAGCATTATATATATATAATAGATATGATAAACTAAATATATTTGAATATATAGTAATGATTGCATTAAATTTCTTAATATATCATTTTTCTGTTAGCAGAACGGGAATGATGGGAACTTTACTATTAATAATATTATGTGCAATTACCCAAATAAAATCTACAAAAGTAAGAAATATTATTATAAAATTACCTAGTATACTATTCATTGTGTTATTTATTTTTTCATTTCTTACAGGAATGTTATATGGAAAAGTTGAATTTATAAACCAGTTAGATAGGATATTTACAGGAAGAATAGCATATTCTAATTATTATTTGGAAACATATGGATTTTCATTATTTGGAAGCAATATACAAAATGATACAAATGCATTATTTGACAATGGATATTTATATATGTATATTCAATATGGAATAGTAGGATTAATTTATTTAAGTGTATTATTTTTTGCAATATTTAACAATATAAAGAAAAATCATGATATAAAAAAAGCTGTTTTAGTAATAAGTTTTTTGATTTATATTTTAACAGAAAGTTTTAGCCCTAATATCTTTATGAATATAATTTTGTTGTTTTCAGCAGAATGGATATTTTCAAACAAAAAAATAGGAGATGAAGTAAATAATGGACAAAAAAATAACAAAGAATTATATTTATAATTTAGTTAATCAAATTTTACTAGTAATTAGTCCTGTTATTACAATGCCATTTTTATCAAGAAGCTTAGGAGTAGAGGCTATTGGTGAGTATAGTTATGCATATTCACTGACTTCCTACTTTGTTTTATTAGCAACACTTGGATGTGATATATATGGAAGAAGAGAAATATCGTACGTTAAAGATGATATAGAAAAAAGAAGTAAAAAATTTTGGAACATACAAATAATAAAAATTGTAAGTACAATATTAGTTATTTATATATATATGATTTTTGCTAATTTTAATTCTAATAAGATATTACTATTTATATTAGTATTTCATCTTATTAATGTACCATTAAACATAGGATGGTTTTATCAGGGAATAGAAGAATTTAAAAAAATTACAATTAGAGGATTTTTCTTAAAAATTGTTGATTTGTTATTTGTGATTATTTTTATACGTAATCCAGATGATTTGGTATTATATGTATTTGGAAGTAGCTTCATAAATTTTTTGGCTTTTTATGTTTTGTGGATAGATATAAAGAAATATGTAAAATTTGTTCCTTTGAAATTTTTGCATCCAACACAAGACCTAAAAGATAGTATTGTTTTCTTTCTACCAGCTATTGCTACATCAATATATACTTTATTGGATAAAACTATGTTGGGGGTAATTACTGAAAATTATACTGAAAATGGATATTATGAACAGGCACAGAAGATTAATGTTATATTATTAAGAGTGGTTTTAGCTTTAGGAACAGTATTATTACCACGAATTGCTAGTGCATATAAGAAAAATGATTTTAACAGTATAAAGAGAGACATTCATAAATCTGCCAGATATGTATTTTTTATATCAATAGCAATTGCTTTTGGATTGATATGCATTTCTGATTTATTTGTTCCATGGTTTTTTGGAGAAGAATTTAATAAAGTATCAATGTTATTAAAAATTAGTGGATTTATTTTAATTTTCCAAGGACTGGAAGATGTATTTGGAATGCAATATTTAGTTTCAATAGGCAAGCAAAAACAATATATAATATCGTTATTTATAGGAGCATTTACGAACTTTATTTGTAATATGATACTTATACCTAAATTTCAATCTGGAGGTGCGCTGATAGCTTCTTTAATTGGAGAATTTGTTATAGTAAGTACTCAAATTTTTATGATAAAAGGAAAATTAGAAACGCGAAAAATAATTTTTAGTTGTAGAAATTATTTAATTTCAGGAATATTGATGTGCATACCATTATTATTTTTAGAAAGATATTTAGAATCCAATATATTTGATACATTCTTAGTAATTATATTAGGAGCAGGATTGTATTTAGGAACTTTGCTAGTATTAAAAGATGAATTAGTTTTTAAGTATGTGAAGATAGTAAAAGAAAAAATTAAAGGAATTTATGCATAAAGGGAAAGTATAAAATGGAAGTAAAAGAGGAAAGAAAAAAATATAACGCAATTGATTTAACTAAATTTATTATGGCAATATTTGTAATTGCAGTCCATACATATCCATTAGTAGGAATTAATAACACAGCAGTATTAGATGTATATAAATCAATTGTATATATTGCTGTACCATTCTTTTTTATTGTTAGCTCATATTTCTTATTTATGAAAGTTAATAAATCTGATGAAGACAAAGGACAAGAAATAATAACATCGTATATAAAAAAGATGATAAAATTATACATCATATGGAATATATTTTTCTTGCCTATGGCTATTTATGAGTATAATAAAGAAGGATATTCATTAATAAAATCTGCAATGCTTTATATTAGAGGATTTTTACTGGTAGGCGAACATTATTATTCATGGCCACTTTGGTATCTATTGTCAACAATATATTCAGCAGTATTTCTTTTAGTATTGAAAAAGAAAAATATAAAAGAAAAAAATATCCTAATAATTGCTACAGTTATTTTTATTTTTGCCTGTATTATGAATTATTTGTCTGATAATATTTCGAATTTAGAAGGTATAAGTTATAATATTGCTTTTTTAATAAATTTAACCTTTAGCAGTGGAAGAATATTCACAGGAATATTTTATATGTCTATAGGAATGTATTTTTCTAACCATAAAGAGAAATTAACTAAAAGTGTGCTAATTATATTGTTTATAGTTGTACTTATTTTTTCATCATATTATTATAATGATGTATGCGAAGCAATATTGGGAACTACTATATTTTTAATAGTAAGAGATATAGATTTAAAAGATAGAAAAATATATTATTTCCTTAGAAAAAGTAGTACAATAATGTATTTTATGCATATGATTTTTTTCTTTATATATTCACTACTTGTTGGTTTTGATAATGCAAAAGGATTAGATGGATTTTTTGTGTCTTTTGTTAGTTGTATGATTTTTTCTGTAATTGTACAAAAATTACAATATAAATATGATTTTACCTTTTTAAAGAATTTATTTTGAATATATAAGTTATTTCGACATAAAAGAGTTTCTTTATAAAGTAAAATAGATTAATAAAGTATACTGACAAAAAATGACACAAAAGTATAAAAATGATAAAATTGAATTATATAGCATGTTTGAAGATAAGATATAAAAAACATCTTATCTTTTTTACTCAAAAATATTGCAAAAAAACAGATAAGATTGTATACTAATAAGGTATGAAATCAAAAGACAAAAATGAAAAATAGAAGGAGGAAATATGGAAGAAATAGACTTAAAAGAATTATTTCAAATATTTTGGAACAAAAAAATTCAAATTATATTAATTATATTAATATTTATGGTAATAGGAATTATATATTCAGTAGGATTTGTAACACCAATGTATAGTTCATCAACAACTCTGGTATTAGCCGGAACATCAAATAGCCCAGAGCAAAATCAAACAGCTGAAACGATTACAGCAACAGATTTAACAATTAACTCAAAATTAGTTTCAACATATAGTGTGCTAGTTAAAAGTGAAAATATATTAGGACAAGTTATTTCCAACTTAGGAATTAATGTAGATGAAGAGCAATTAAAGAAACATGTAGAAGTTACTTCTGTTGAAGATACAGAGTTAATTGAAATAACTGTTTCTAATGAAAATCCAGAATATGCAGCTAGAATAGCCAATGAAATTGCAAATGTTTTTAAAGAAAAAATAGCAGGAGATGTTTATAACATAAACAATGTATATATTTGGGATGAAGCTAAAGTGGCAACAGAACCTTCTAATGTAAATCATCCAAAAAATATTGTTATTTTTGCCTTTATTGGAGCAGTAATATCTGCAATGTATGTATTAATTGTTAATATGTTAGATACAACAGTTAAAACACAAGAAGATATTGAAAAGAGCATAAAAATACCAGTATTAGCATCAATACCAATGTATGATATGGATATGGAAAAACTAAAAAAAGGAAAAGGAGGTAGAAGATAATGAAAAAAGAATTAATTGCACATAGAGATCCAAAATCTCCTGTTTCTGAAGTTTTTAGAACATTAAGAACCAATATTCAATTTATGAATACAAATAATAAATTAAAAACATTATTAGTAACATCTACACTACCAGGGGAAGGAAAAAGCTGGGTAACAGCAAATTTAGCGGTTACATTTGCACAAGCAGGAAAAAAAGTAGTTTTAGTAGATGCGGATATGAGAAAGGGAAGACAATATACGATTTTTGAAGTTTCTCCAAGACCAGGACTTTCTAATTATCTATCAGGATTTGATAGTAGTACAGGTGATGAGATATCAGAAGATTTAGCTGATTATATTCAAGAAACACAAGTTCCCAATTTATATATAATACCAGCAGGGAATATACCACCAAATCCTTCAGAATTGTTAATTTCAACAAAGATGGTTAGTTTATTAGATAAATTAAAAAAGTTATGTGATATCGTTATTGTTGATGGTACACCTTGTGAATTGGTAACAGATTCTATTATTCTTTCAAGAATAGTAGATTCAACTGTCATTGTAACAGCACATAAACAAACGAAGAAAGATGATTTACAAAAAATTGTTACCAATATTCAAAATGTCGGTGGAAAAATTGCAGGAATTGTATTAAATAAAATACCAGTATCTGCTAAAAAATATGAACAATCATATTATTATGGTTCTACTTCTATATCATCTTCAAGACCAAGAAATACAAGACCTTCTCCAAATGGTAGACCAACTAATAGACCAATTAGTGTGCAAAGCAAAAGAGAAGATATGAAACGAAGAGTTAGACCAGAAAATCCTCAATTAAATAGAATGCAACAAGAGAGAACCCAAAGAATAAATGATAATGAGAAACCAAAGGCATTACAAAATAAAATTAAAATAGACAATTCAGAAAAAGTTTCTGTGGAAAAAACAACAGACATATTAAATCAAATTAATGCCTATTTAGATGAAGAAAAAAAGAATTTAAATAAATAATGCATAAAGAGGGACTTTTATAAGTCTCTTTTTTATTTATTCATATGAATAATTATAAATAGATACTTTTTTTTTATTGTAATTGATGTTATAATATGTGAACAATTAAAGAAAGGATGATAGAAATGGATATTAAGGACGAAATGGAACGATTTTTTAAGGAAAATACATATGGATTTAATTTTACAAAGCAATCTGATTATGAAAGAACAAAAAAAGTAAGAAAAATAATTTCTGGGCTAAGTGAAGATGAAAAAATGGAAATAATTTTGGAATATATGGATTGGGAATTAAAAGAATTAAAAAATAAAGAAACAGATGTTATAAGAGAAAAAAAAATAGAATTATTAGAAAAACAGATAGAGGATATATTAGATGGAAATTATGATATGTATGAAGAAATAAGAAAAATAAAAGAATATTCATCAATAGAATATTCTGAACAAGATATATTAAGTATGAAAATTTTAAATATGTATTATACTTTATATAGAAATAATAGAGATTTGCTATATGACCATCAAGATGACAGAATTTTAGAAATTTATAATAATGAAATAGCAAAGGAGAAACAATATAAAAAATATAAATTAATAGAAATTAATGAGGATAGAAAATTATGCACAGTTGGAAATCCATCTTACATTTATGATAAAAAGATTGATTACACAATGGCTATAAAAAATGTACCAAATCAACTAGTGAGAGAATTAGAAAAACTATATGAAGAAAAAAAAATAGGTAATTTATCTTTTAAGGTTTCTAACAGCCAGATATATAAAGGGAAAAGGTATTCAATATTTGAGGAATTAGATTATGGAAAAGTATTTGATATAAATAATCTTGAAAAAAATTTAATTAGTAGACTATATGATAAAAAATATAATGATTGCTTGCTTGTAAATATTGGAGAAAGTGAGGATGGACAAAGAAGTGTGATTTTTGAAGAAATGTATGAAGATAAAATTGTATGTGATTGTAAAATTATAACTCAAGTTGTACATTTAGAATATGAAAAACAAAATGATAAATATTATGTTACACATTTTGACCACGAGTTTATCTATTATACAGAAGAAGAATATAGAGAAAGAATAAAGAATCCTAAAAAAAGAGGAAAAAAAATAAAATCATTTAAGGCAGATGAATGTTGCATACCAATTGATTATATTATTAAGATAAAAACATTAACTGATACAGATGAAATGGTAAGTATTGAGTATTCATTTTTTTATTATATTTTATTTTCTTATTTCAAACATAAAAATCTTTTAAAGGAATATTTTTCAAAAATGAATTTGTCTTAAAATATGCATTTTATTGTTTAAATAAAAAGAGTAATGACAAAAATCATCAAAATGCAACAAAATTTGAAATAAATATTGAAAAATTTTAAAGTTAAATGTATACTAATAAAGTGCAATAAAATAAGTAAACAAAAAAAGGAGCAAAAGAAAAATGATAGATTTTCATTCACATATATTACCAAATATTGATGATGGTTCAAGAAGTATAGAAGAAACATTTAATTTAATAAAAGAAGCTGAAAAAGCAGGATTTGAAGCAGTGATATCTACATCACATTATATGGAAAATTATTATGAGACAGATGTACCAGAAAGAGAAGTATGGGTAAAAGCGATATTAGAAAATTTAAAAACAAAAAATATTCATACGAATTTATATTTAGGAAATGAAATATATTTTACAGATAATATTATAGAACTATTAGAAAAAAGAAAAGCATCAACCATTAATGATACAAGTTATGTGTTATTTGAGTTACCATTAAATGCAGAACCAATGAATTTGTATGATGTTGTTTACGATATGTTACAATACAAGTTGGTTCCTATATTAGCACATCCAGAAAGATATAGTTTTGTGCAAAAGGAGCCAGATTTAATTTATGACTTAATTGAAAAAGGTGTATTAATGCAAGCAAATTATGGAAGTATTATAGGGCAATATGGAGAAAAGGCACAAATGATTGTTAGAAAATTTTTTGAAAATAATATGATACATTTCTTAGGATCAGATGTACATAGACAAAATACAATTTATCCAAAGATACCAAGAATTTTAGATGAAATTGCAGATATTATTGGGGAAGAAAAATTACATGAATTAACAACTACAAATCCTAAATTGGTATTAAAAAATAAAAAGATTGAGATTGATGAACCATATGATTTTAAATTGACACTAAAAGAAAAAATCATTATGAATTTTAAAAAATAAAATCCTGAACAATAGCATGATAAAAAAAATTGAATAATATAAAGAGAAATGAAATGAAATGATATCAAATAAAATAGATTACAAAAGATATCATAATATTATTTATTAAACATTAAATAGGAAAGATAAAATTAAATGTACATTTAATTTTATGGAAAGGAAGTAAAGAAATGAGAAAGTATTTTGGAACAGATGGTATTAGAAGAATTGCCAATACAGAATTAACACCTCAATTGGTGTACAAGGTTGCAAAAGCAGGAGCATATGTATTATCTAAACATACAGATCATACACCAACTATTTTAATCGGAAGGGATACACGTATTTCTGGAACATTAATTGAAAGTGCTATGACAGCAGGATTTTTAAGCTATGGAGCAAAGGTAAAACTATTAGGAGTGATTCCAACCCCAGCAGTTGCTTATTTAACAAGAAAATTGAAAGCAGATGCTAGTGTTGTGATATCTGCATCACACAATACTTTTGAATTTAACGGAATTAAATTCTTTAGTAATAAAGGAATGAAAATACCAGATACATTAGAAGAAGAAATAGAAGAAGTTATGGAATCAGGAAAATTAGAAGAATTAACAGCAAAAAATGAAAAGATTGGTGTAGCTGAATATTGTTTTGATTTAATGAATGAATACATATATTTCTTTAGAAAACATTTCGATGACACAATTGAAAAACATTTAAGAGATGACTTTGTTGTAGGAATTGATACAGCTAATGGAGCAACATCTGTTGTAGCAGAAAAAGTATTTAAGGATTTAGGAATCAATTATAGAATTATCAATAATACACCAGATGGTATTAACATTAATGAAAATTGTGGCTCTACACATTTAGATAATCTAAAGAAATTTGTTGTAGAAAACAAATTAAGTTTAGGAATTGCCTATGATGGTGATGGAGATAGATGTTTAGCAATTGATGAAAAGGGAAATGAAATTGATGGAGATAAATTATTAGCTATTATTTCTTCAAGCTTAAGAAAAAAAGGCAAATTAAACAAAGATACAATTGTAGCTACTATCATGAGTAATTTAGGATTAAATAAATATGCTGAAAATAATGAATTAAAATTGGTACAAACAAAAGTAGGAGATAGATATGTATTAGAAGAAATGTTAAAAGAAGGATATAACTTAGGAGGAGAGCAATCAGGACATGTCATTTTGTTAGATTATAATCCTACTGGAGATGGTATCTTAACTTCTTTAATGTTGATTCAAACCATATTAGAAGAAAATAAAACAGCATCAGAACTAGCAAGTATCATTAAATTATATCCACAAGTATTAATTAATGCAAAAGTAAATGCAGATAAAAAATATGATTATGACAAAGATGCAGATATCAAAAAAGCAATTGAGGATGTAGAAAAAGAATTTGCTGGAAATGGAAGAGTGGTTATTAGACCATCAGGAACAGAACCACTAGTTAGAGTTATGATTGAAGGGGAAGACCAAGAATATATAACGAAGAGAGCAGAAGAAATTGTTAAATTAATAGAGAAAAAATTAAAATAAGATATTGTAATGAATTTGTAATATAAATGTAAATAAAAAAGCATTGATATATTAAAAGTAAAATGATAACATTAACTTATACTTATAAGGGGGCGTTATGCTATGTTTATTTTTGATATATCAAACATATTAAACCTATTATTAATGCTTGCTGCAACGATACTTTTGATATTTTTAGCACAAGAATTAAAGAAGAGTTATATAACAGGAATTGTATTGTTTGCTTATTTAATTATATTAGTTATACATGCAGCTCAGCTAATAACATTACCACAAGAATATAGAGATATGTTACCAGTTTTAGGAAGATGCGTAGCCATTGATTTTGTATTTATCTTTATTTCATTCTTTGCATATCTATGGGTAGATGATATAGAAGCAAAGAAAATGGAAAAGAAAAGTATAGACAATAGTTTAGATTGGCTATGGAAAAATGTATAAGTAAAATAAAAGATATATTGCTAAATAAAAATAGTAATATATCTTTTTTTGGTTATTTGTATATGTAAAATTAGGCCATCATCATATTTTCTAAGATTTCGATAGCATTACTTGCAGCGCCTTTTCTTAAGTTATCTGCAACAACCCATAAATTAAGTCCATATTTTACACTATTATCTCTTCGAATTCTTCCTACAAAAACCTCATCATATCCGTCAGCTTTTGTAGCAATTGGATAGTAATTTTTTTCTATATCATCAACTACTATGACACCTGGATAGTTTTGTAATAATTGTTTTACATCATATAAATCAAAATCTTTTTCAAATTCAATATTAATAGATTCACTGTGACAGTTTAAAACAGGAACACGCACAGTTGTTGCTGTAATAGGTAAATCAGGTCTATTTAAGATTTTTCTTGTTTCATCTATCATTTTATGTTCTTCTTTTGTATAACCATCATCCATAAATACATCAATTTGTGGTAAACAGTTATTAAAGATAGGGTAAGGAAATTTTTTTGGAGCAAATCCATTTGCACCGTTTTCTAAATCTTGAATTCCATCTCTTCCAGCGCCTGAAACGGCTTGATAAGTAGAATATACAATTCGTTTTATGTGATAGGTATCATCTAAAGGTTTTAAAGGAACTACTGCCTGAATTGTAGAGCAATTAGGGTTTGCTATAATTCCTTTGTTTTTGAAAGCTTCTTTCATGTTAACTTCTGGAACGACTAAGGGAACATCTTTATCCATTCTATACATACTGCTATTATCAATACAAACACAATGATGATTCACAGCGATTGGTATAAATTTTTTAGAAACAGTTCCTCCTGCACAAAAGATGGCATAATCAAATGGTTTGTTAAAAGAATTTTCTGTTAATTCTTGAAGAATATAGTTATTTCCTAAAAATTCGATTTTCTTTCCAGCTGATTTTTTAGAAGAAAATAAAGTAAATTCAACATTTGAAAAGTTTTTTTCTTCTAGTACTTTCAAAGCAGTTCTTCCAACAACACCACTAGCACCAACGATTGCTACTTTAAATTTATTTTTCATATAAATTCCTCCTGTAAAAGTATATGAGCCATTAGCAATAAAAATAATATAATTATATACATTTTTCATAAATATACTTTTACAACAAAATTTTACCACAAAAGACAAATAAGTGCAATTTGACAACCGAGCATACAGGTCATGTATTTGAACATAAAATCAAGAAAAAGAATACTATATACTAAACATAATATGGAGGTGCTATATGTAGATGAAAGAAAAAACAGTAAACGAATTAGAACTGGAAGAAATAGGGATTGTTCATAAAATTGTAGGAGAAGACACCATTAAAAGAAGGCTATTAGATTTAGGATTAATTGAAGGAACAAATATAAAACCAGTTTTAATAAGTCCATCAGGAGATCCCAGAGCTTTTGAGTTTAGAGGGAGTTTAATCGCTATTCGAAAAGAAGATGCGGAAAATATAAAATTAAAATAGGAGGATTTTATGAGTAAAAAAGAAAAGTTATCTATTCAGCAAAACCAGATAAAACGAAAAAATACTTATACAATTGCACTAGCAGGAAATCCCAATGTTGGAAAATCAACTATATTTAATAATTTAACAGGAATGAATCAACATACTGGTAATTGGACGGGTAAAACAGTTGCAAATGCAATAGGATATTTTGAATATAGGGGAGAACAATATAAAATTGTGGATATTCCTGGTACATATTCGATTATGTCTCATTCACAAGAAGAGGAAATTGCTAGAAACTATATTTGTTTTGGAAATCCAGATGCAACAGTTGTCGTAATAGATGCCACTTCTTTAGAAAGAAACTTAAATTTAGTATTACAAATTACAGAAATTACAGATAATCTAATTGTTTGTGTTAATTTATTAGATGAAGCGAAAAAGAAGAAAATAAAGATTGATTTAGAAGCATTATCTAGCATATTAAAAGTACCAGTTGTAGGAGTTACAGCTAGAAAGAAAAAGACATTAAATAATTTATTAAAAGTCATGAAAACTGTTTGTGAGGGAAAAGAAAAAATAGATCAAATCTATCAAATTCAATATCAGGAGAACATAGAAAGGGCAATTAAGCAAGTAAAAGAAAGCATTATGGAACAATATAAAATTGAAGAAAAACTAGCAAGATGGATAAGCATAAAAGTGTTAGATGGGGAAGAACGTATTTTAAGAGAAATAGAAAAACAGTTACATATAAAATTAATAAATCATATAGAGATAGAGAAAGTAAAACAAGAAGCGTTAGAGGTATTGGAAGAGAAAGGTATTTATCAAGAAGAATTTAAAGAAAAGATTGTATCAACAATTGTAAAAGATGCAGAAGAAATAGGGAAAAAGGTATGTCAATTTGAAAATAAAGATTATGCTAGTAGAGATAGAAAAATTGATAAAATATTGACTTCTAAAAAATATGGAATTCCTATTATGATTTTGTTTTTACTACTTATATTTTGGATTACGATTGTAGGAGCAAATTATCCATCACAGTTTTTATTTAGTGTATTTGGAAGTATACAAGAAAAATTGATAGAATTTGCTACATATATACATTGCCCAGAATGGTTATCTAATATGTTAATTTTAGGTGTTTATCAAACTTTAACATGGGTTATATCGGTTATGTTACCACCTATGGCTATCTTTTTTCCATTGTTTACCATATTAGAAGATTTAGGGTACTTGCCGAGAATTGCATTTAATATGGATGGCTTTTTTAAAAAAGCATGTTGTAGTGGAAAACAAATGATTACCATGTGTATGGGATTTGGTTGTAATAGTTGTGGGGTTACAGGATGTAGAATTATTGATTCACCAAGAGAAAGATTGATTGCTATATTAACCAATAATTTGGTTCCATGTAATGGAAGATTTCCATTTTTAATTACGGTTGCGACGATATTTATTGCAGGAACAATAGGGGGAATAGGTGCTTCTATTGTATCGACAATAGCCGTTATGGGTGTGATTATTCTTGGAATTATTATGACATTGGTGATATCTAAAATTTTATCGAAAACGATTTTAAAAGGAATGCCATCTTCTTTTGTATTAGAATTACCACCTTATCGAAAGCCACAATTTTTAAAAGTATTGGTTAGATCTATTTTTGATAGAACCATCTTTATATTAGGAAGAGCAATTGCAGTTGCGCTACCGGCTGGTCTTGTTATCTGGTTATTTGCCAATATTGGTATACAAGGAGAAAGTTTATTAACCATTATTGCAAACTTTTTAGATCCATTAGCAAATCTTATGGGATTAGATGGATATATTTTAACTGCGTTTATATTAGGAATACCCGCCAATGAAATTGTACTTCCGATTACCCTTATGTGTTATATGCAAGGAACCTCATTGGTTAATATGGAAGATACATTTGTAATAGGAGAAATTTTGAGACAAAATGGCTGGACGATATTAACTGCGATAAATGTGATGTTATTTACGATATTTCATTTTCCTTGTGCGACAACCTTACTTACGATAAAAAAAGAAACGGGAAGTTGGAAATGGACAGCAATTAGTTTCTTAATTCCAACAGTTTGTGGAATTGTTTTGTGTATGTTAACGACTTTGGTTTACCATGTTTTTGTGGTTTAATATAATTTGTGATATAAATATACTCCCCATGTTAGCATTGTATGGGGAGTTTTATATATTATATTAAGAAGTTTAATATAAAAATACTATAATTCTTCATATTGATGATACTCTTTAATTGTATCTAATTTCATAGCAGAATATAATTTTCCAAGACCTTTAAAGCTTTTTGACCAAGGTGCATTATCTTTATGTGTTAAATCTACTAAATCTGCAGCAGATAAACTACCATATTTTTTTAATGTTTTTTCTATACTAATTAATTTTTCTGTTCCGCATTCTGCAAACAAAATTCTACTTTTAGCTGGCATTTCAGATATATTCTTACTATCAATATCTTTTTTCTCTTCATCAATAGGCTTATATCCATATTCTTTATATCTTTTATAAACAGTATCTACTACTGGACCATACTTAAATGCATATATTTTATCTGTAAATAATTCTTTTCCAGTATCACATAAATAATCTGCAAAACATAAATATACTAATTTTTGGAGTTTCAATTGAGTGCAAGGTGTTTTGGATAAAATATATTTTGCAACATCTATGCCTTTTAATTTTCTATCTTTTTTAATCAGTCTAATAAATTTATCTATTGAATCAATAACCTTTACATCTTTAAAGAAATGATCTGCTACACATACTGATTTCCAAGTTGTATCATCTGCTTGTATCATATGTGTTGAAATAGATACATCTTTTCCACATTCTTTAAGAATTTTTTCTAAATCTTTTTTCAATTTTTCTTGAACACTATCATCTGTTACTATATAATCCATAGCAATTCTTGTACCTAAGGAATATGAACTACTTAAAAATATAAAATGTGTAACCATTACTTATTACCTCCTTTATTTTCTTTTTCCCACTTAATATAATCTTGTTTGTATTTTTCATGTGAATTTCTATATTTTATCACATAATTTCAATTTTGTGTGATTTTTTATATTTTTTTAGTAATTCAGTACAATATTTATGTGCGATATTAAATTTTCTAGGTAGATATTCGATTCTAAAATTTAATCCTTCTTTATTTAAAAGCAAACTATTTGTAGAATGCACATAATGATATAAATTTGAATTTAACTTTATAAATGTTTTGTTTTTCTTTTGAGTATTTATAACATCTACGATTGATTGACAATCTGAAAAAATTAAAATCTTTTTCACTTCCAATTTTTGCATTATTCTAATCATACGTTTTAAAGCAACTTTTAGAGCTAATAATTCAACTTCAATAGAATTTTTCATTTTATCTATATCAGTTACAAGTATTTTGTCAACTAATTTATTATTATTAAAAATAAGAACGGCACAGGATGCAAAATTTGTTTTTTCTAAAAAACTTCCATCTACAAATATTATATATTTCATAAGTATCAACTCCTCATACATTACAAAACAAATGTTTGCAAATGCCAATATAATTTTAAATTTTATGAAAAATAATTTAATTGTAAAAGATATAATTAAATTTGTACTTTGTTGATAAGTACAGCAACAGAAAAGGAAGGAGAAATTCCTTCCTTTTTACAGTTACCATTTCTTTTTCAAATTGATCAATTCTGAAATATAACCCATTAGACAATATGGTGCTAAGATAAAAGCATATACTAAAATATAGACAATAAATGCCAAACAACTTCTTTTTTCTAATTTACAATCAATTTCTTTTAGCATATTTTTTCTCTTGATTTCGATTAATAAGCATAATAATAGTCCAAAAGGAATAACCAATAGAGAAATCCAACTAAGAAGTAAAGGATTTCCAAACGCTAAGAAAATTAAGCTAAGTGGTACAAAAATCAGAAGTGCTAAATCAATAAAAGGGAAAAAGACATTAAAGCATGCTAAGAATTTAGACTTCAATGACATTTTCTTAGAAGTTAATATTTTATTCTTTTTAAAAGCTTCTATCATACCTCTAGCCCATCTTTTTCTTTGTTTGCCCAATTCCTTATATTTTTCAGGAACAACTGTATACGCAATGGCATTTTTTGCAAAATTGGTTTCATAACCTTTACTTAGCAATTGCCAAGTAACAACAATATCTTCTCCTACACAATGTTGCCAACCACTAATTTCTTTTAGCATTTTTGTTTTATAAGCACTAAAAGCACCTTGTGCAACTAATGTGGAATGGTAATTGCCCTGCATTAGTTTTACTCCAAAAATACCTAGAGTATAATCCCATTCTTGAACTTTTGCCATAAAACTCTTTTTGGCATTTTTAACAAATAGGCAACCTGCCGTTGCAGCTGTTTTTTTATTAGAATTTACTAACTGATGCATGATATTTCTAACAGCTAAAGGATGCAAAACGGTATCACTATCAATTGTAATGGTATAATCCGTACATACAGTTTTTAAACCTTGGTTAAGTGCATTTGCTTTTCCTTGGTGTTTGGTTTCTATCAATGTTATATTAGAATCTAAATCCATTGATTTTAATAATTCTAAAGTTCCATCAGTTGAACCATCGTCAATGATTTTCACATAAATATTTCCACAATATTTTTGCTTTTTAATAGAGTCAAGTGTTTCTTCTATTGATTTTTTGGCATTGTATACTGGTAATAATATCGTAACATCTTCTTCTTTTTTGTTATAGGATTTCTTCTTATCTTTTTTATGAAGTAATAAGCTAAAGAAGTTGAATATATAATGAAATCCTGGAATAATGGCTATAAAAGTTACGAGATAGATTGCTAAGAAATAGCTTAAATAACATGAAATATCATATATCCAATTGATGTTGATACATATTGAACAGATAAGACATATTAGTGCAATTATCATAGATATAAAAAACATTTTTATCACCTCATAGTATCTTATGAAACTGTCGAAAAATCGTGATAAGTGTCAAAAAATGTCTATGATAAATATAATAAAAAGAGGTGAAGATAAATTGAGTACAAAAAAGAAAATGATTATTGTATGTATGATAAAGGAGATTATAGAAGAGGTAGAAAAAATAAATATGTAAATATCTTGACTTTTAATACATTTTATGCAATAATGGAATTGGAATCCAAATATGCATAGGAGGTACGCTCTATGAATGATTATATAAAAAGATTGTTAGAAAAAGATATTATTGAAAATAGTAAATCTTTTCCTGTTATTTTACTTTGTGGTCCTAGGCAGGTAGGAAAAACAACAGTTTTAGAAAAAATTTCTAATCATCAAGTGAACTATGTAAGTCTAGATGATCCTTTGGAAAGAAAAAATGCAAAAGAAGATCCATCACTATTTTTAGAAAATCATAAACCACCATTAATTATCGATGAAATTCAATATGCAACAGAATTATTGCCATATATTAAAATTAAAGTGGACCAAGCTAGATTAGAGGCTTTTGAAAATAATACAAATAGTAATGGACTATACTATTTAACAGGTTCACAAATGTTTACTATGATGCAAAATGTAAGTGAAAGTTTGGCTGGAAGAGTTGGTATTATTGATATGTATGGTTTGTCATATAGTGAACTTATAGGAGAAGAGCAAGATTATTTTTTACCAACAAAAGATAGATGTAAAGAAAGAGAAAACAATAAAAGACCAGAAACATTAGAGGTTTTTGAAAAAATTGTTAGAGGCTCTTTTCCAGCATTATATCAAAATGAAAATATTAGTACAGAAAAATTTTATAGTAGTTATCTAAGAACATATCTAGAAAGAGATATTAGAGATATGGTTACCATTAAAGAAGAAACGAAATTTTTGACATTTATGTCAGCAGTTGCTGCAAGAACAGGGCAAGAGTTGAATTATGATAATATAGCACGTGATGCAGAAATCGATAATAAAACTGCAAAAAATTGGCTTTCTTATTTAAGAACTTCTGGATTAATTTTTCTATTACAACCATATTCCAATAATCCAACAACAAGAGCAATTAAAACACCAAAGATGTATTTTACAGATACAGGTCTTGCTTGTTATTTAGCAGGTTATTCAGATGCCAAAACATTAGAAAAGAGTGCGATAAATGGAAATATGTTTGAAACTTATGTTGTTATGGAGATTGTAAAATCTTTTGTAAATGACAATAAAGATCCCAGATTATATTTAAATTTTTATAGAGATAGTAATCAAGTAGAAATTGATTTAATTATCACTATGAATAACAAGGTTTATCCAGTAGAAATAAAAAAATCCAAAAACCCAGATAAAAATATGATTAAAAATTTTAAGATATTAAATAAAGGAGAAAAAGAAATAGGAGAAGGTGGCGTTATTTGTATGGTGGATAAAATAATCCCATTTGACGAAAAAAATATGGCTATACCAATTCAATGCATATAAATTTTTGTGAATAAGAAAAGCCTAGGAAAAAATGAAATTTTCCTAGGCTTTTACCAATAATTACTGGTTGAAAGGGAGAATAAACCATGCTACAATGATATTGTTATGTAAACAAAAGAAGAAAGGAGTTTGAATAAGATGAAGAAAAAAGTTTCGATTCTAATTACGATAACTCTCATTTTAAATATAGTATTACAAGTATTTGGAAATATCTCTTTTGCCGTAACAACAAATCAAACAGAAGAAAAGAAACATCCAGAAAGTTATTGGAGTACACAAAATGCACCAATGTTTTATGGTGCGACAAAAATTACTTTACAAAAGGGAATCATTGATGAATTTGATGTATTAGATGCAAGATTTAGAATTTTTGCAAAAGATTTTGAAGATGGAGATTTAACACCATATATTACACATTCTGAGGAAGTGAAATTAGATGAAGTAGGAAAACATAAAATTACCTATACAGTAACAGACTCACATAAAAATACAACTACTTTAGTGGTTCCAGTTATTGTAACAGAAGAGGAAGATACCAAAATAAAAGTAGAAAGAACAATTTATACAACACCATCTGTTTGGAATATGGATTTAGCAGAATTTTCAAGATGTAATTATGGAGATAGACAAATATTAGGCGTATATCTTTCTAATAACCAGAGTATCAAAGCACGTATTGTATCATCAGAAAGTGCATTAGCAGTCAATTTCTTTAATAATGATGAATATACAGAAAGTTCAATGACAATTCCAACAACTGGAGAATGGGTAACATTAGAAAATAGAAAAGATGGTATAGGATATGAAAGTGTGCCATTGCTAAGAACAAAGGTATTATCAAAAGAAAATACAGTGATTAATAAAAGTTATGTAATGGAATTACAATATGATGAAACCATAGAACCATTAAATTATTATCACTATTTAGATGATGAACAAGCTTTTAGAAGTGATTGGCTAAAAAGTGGAAATCGATATGGCGTTATTGAAAGTGAAACCATGTTATTAGTTGTTCCTTTTTTAGATATGAACTATATGACCAATTATTATAGAAATGGATTTACATCATTAAATCAATTTTTAGAATATTATCAAAAAGTAGTAGAAAAAATGGATGAATATGTAGGCTTAGAATTTAATCCTGAAAAGATAACAGACCAAAATGTCAGAACCAAGTATGTTGTGAAAGCCAATAGACATGGTATAGGGGCAGCCTATTATGCAGGAGATCATGTAGGCGTTAATAATGCAAGTATGGCATCTTTCTTTGAAATGAACTGGGGAGGATTACATGAATTAGGACATGGATATCAAGGAAGTTTAGGAAAAGGAGAAATGCAATTAGGAGAAGTATCAAACAATATTATTGGACATTATATTCAAATAGACAAAAGTATCTATTTCCATTCAGGAAATTGGTTAGGAGAACTTTCAGCCATTGAAGAAAATCAAAATGCACAAAGACTAAGTGGCAAAACCTTTTCAGAAGTAGATAATCCAACAAGATTATATGTGATTATTAATTTGTTAAATACCT
The DNA here is from genome assembly GCA_949288095.1 of uncultured Eubacteriales bacterium. Classification (GTDB taxonomy): domain Bacteria; phylum Bacillota; class Clostridia; order TANB77; family CAG-508; genus CAG-269. Next base: position 53,284 of record CASEIX010000012.1, on the reverse strand, counting down.
TTGAAAAAGGAACAACCTATGGAAAGCTATATTCATGGTATCGTGACCAATTATACAAGGGAAGAACCATGACAAACCAAGATGCTTATATAGAAGGAATTGCAGAACTTTACAAGGTAAATATCATACCATATATGGAAGCTTGGGGATTACAAATATCTGATGAAACAAAAGCAAACATATATGAAAACCATTATCCATTCATGAACATTTTAAAAGATATGGTAAATGATGATACATTACAAACAGTTATCAGTGGGGAAGGGATGGATAGAAAATATGGTCTAGTATCAAATGAAATATTACAAAAATATACAACACAAGGGAATATGAATTTACAAATTGAAATAGATGATATAAGCCAAATACAAGGAAAAGTGATTCAAATAAAAGATGGAAAAGAAGTTATAAAACCGATAAAAATAGAAAATAGCCAAATAGAAGAAACACTTCCAGTAGGAACATACTTTTTACAAATGCCAGTCATCAACGGATATTCTTATCAATATGCCTATGTGCAAATCAAAGAAGATATGGAAAATGCAGAGATATATAGTTATGAAAAATTAGAAAATACAGATTATGACAATTATTTAATGTTCCGTGTTTTAGGATATAACTATGATACGATTGCTTACCAAATGACTTTTAAAGAACATTATACAAAAGCAGAAATTCACTATCCAAACCAATCAAAAATGGGTGGTAGTGAATATGTAAAAATTTATGATACCAATGGGGATATCGTAACAGAAGATGTGGTAACAGGTGGATATTTTGACTTTAACAAAGGAACACATGAAATTACTTTAGAACCGGGATATGTGATAGAAATTTGTTATCCAAATCGATTTGCAAATAAAGTTGTGGCATATAATACATTAACAAATACAATTATTCCAGAATATAAGGCAATCGATACCATAACTAGATATACTGTGATTGAAAATGAAATCATGCGTGAAGATATGAGTACAGAAAATGCAGAAGATGTGGCATATGCACAATTAAAAGTACATCTAGTTGGTATGATTGAGGCATATAAACAAAAAGTAACAGAGGAAGAATTGCAAAATAAAAGAATCAATTATGAAGAAAAAACACAAATTATAGATGCATACAATCAATTAAGAGAACAAGATAAAATACCATATACATCATTGATTCATCAGATACAACAAGGTGGTATTCCAAACATTACAGTCATTGCACAAACTTTAGAATTTGAAAAAGGAACACCAATAGTATTTTGTGACTTATGAGGTTTTGGATTCGGATAATAATATAGGAACAAAAACAATAGAAATTACCATAATTGCTGATGAAGAGGATGTAGAGATTTCAGAAGTTCCAGGAGAAGGTGAAAAACCAGAGATTCCAGAAATTCCAGAAGAAGGAGAAGAAGGAGAAGAAGAAGATAAACCAAATCCAATACCACCAGTAGAAGGTGAAGAGGAGGAAGAAGATAAACCAGAGACTCCAGACAATCCAGATGAAGAAAATCCAGTGCCACCAACGGAGGATGAGGAAGTTATGCCTCCAGAACCAGATGAAGAAGATAAGGAAGATGGAGAAACAGCTCCACCTACAACAGAGCCAGATGATGAGGAAGAAGAAACACCTCCTGAAGTAGATGATGGTGACAAAGAAGAGGATGAGATTTTACCACCAGAAACAGATGATGGAGATAAAGAAGATGAAGAAATAACACCTCCAGAAATAGAGGAAGAAGACAAAGAAGAAGTGCTACCACCACAAGTAGAAGAAGAGAATAAAGAAGAAACAGTTGTGTCAGAGGAAGATAAAAATACAGGAAATGTAAATAATTCTTCAAGTGGAAATCAAAGCATAGTAGATTCTTCAAATGACAATCAAGAAAATATAAGACAAGATTTAGAAAATGCTGAAGATACTACTGAGATAGCATCTTTAGACGAAATAGAAAATATGACAGAAGAAAACAAAGAAGAGGAAGTTATTGAAAGTATACAAGGAACATATGAAGATGAATTTGGAGAGAATATAGAAGATATAAATTCTAATGAAGTATCACAAAAAGAAAATAATATTATGATAAAAGTTTTTGTAGCAATAACAATCATAGCAGGAGTAATATTTGTACTTGTTAGAAAAAAATTAAAAGTAAATCAAAGCTCTTAATATATTTATGATGTATTAAGAAATTCAAAAAATCCAACTCGAAATGAGAGTTGGATTTTTTACATGAGATATAAGAGTTTATATTTATTATATGTGTATATGAATTTATAAAACTAAAAAGTTAATTATCATAAAAAAATCGGGGCTGTCTGCTGTGACACAGACAACCCCTTGAAGGAAGAGTTCCTTCTCTTTTTTCAGTCTCCAACACGGCGGTAACACCCCGGACTTTTATGCTGCTTCCGCGTGACTGTGCCTGTCGACGTTTTGATAGTTATAACAAAATTGCCCTTACTGTCTACGCCGCTTGTCACCTCGCGTCCAAGCTCGTCCGGAACTTTCTTTAAAAAGTCCTGTACTAATTTGCTGTCTTCGAAGATCCGCTTCTCTGATTCTCTCATGTAGAATCCCTCCTGAAAAAATTTTTATTTACTCTGGATTTCCAGAGCATAACTATATATTAACATAATTCTATGATTTTGTCAATTATTTCAAACTTCTACAAAGAATATTTTATAAACTAAAATCAACCTAATACATTTTCATCAGTATCACGACTAGGGGGTCTATAGGTTGGAATGTGTGAAGATGTATGAGCAGGTTTAGGTGTGTTAGAAACTTTTTGGGCATCTCTAAATCTTTCCATCAATAGTTCTTTAGATAATTGCGTAAAAAGTGTTGTTGCAGGTTTAATAAATTTCTTTTTGGTATGCTCATCAGGATTATGACTTCCACCTGTAGAAGGGATAAATACCATTGTTTTTTCTGTAGCTGGTACATAACCTGTATCTTGACCAGGGTATGAAGGCATTTCAATTGATTGGATTTCTTTTTGGTTACAAATTTGGTTAAGTTTTTGGTTTAGAAAATGGCTTGTAATAACAGGAGTTCCTTGTGATACAACTGTTGACGTGATTTTTGTTTTGGTTTTTGCTTCTACTTGTTTTCTAATATTTTCAAAATCTTCTAATACAGCTTCTGGCGTATTTTCTCCAAGAAGACGAAAATCAATTAAGCCATTTGCTTGATTTGGTATTTGATTAAAACTTCCATTGTGTCCAGGCGTATTAATTTCAACTTGACTTGCTCTACCAAGACCTTGTTTTTCATAACGTTTTCCAAGTTTTCTAACTTTTTTACCAATAAAAGCAGTAGCATCAACTGCATTTTTTCTTTTTTTCATAGGTGTAGAACCTGTATGGTTTGCTTGTCCGTCTACATCATATTTAATTCTCACTGCTGAACCGATAGAATTGATGATACCAATGGTATCTTGTTTATTCTTTTTATAAGCTTTTTTTAAGATATCGTATTGTTCAATATGTGCTTCTAAAGAATAATCAACAGAATCAAATATTTTATCAACTTCTTGAATACCATCAACATGTTCTTTTAGATAGGAATTTGCAAAATCAATGGCTTCTTGTAAGGTGATGGTTTGTCCTTTCTTTAAGGCATTTTGGTCCAAAATTGAAGAAAAATCTTCAGAAGTAATCGTACCTTTCAAATATTTGCTTCCTAAACAAGCATTACCAAATCGACTAGATTCTTCGCAAGCATAAATAGGAACTTTAATAATTCCTGTACATTTTTTACTTTTTATTAAATTTTCAGCAACCTGTAGTCCAACAATTACACCAACTGGTCCATCATATTGTCCGCCGTTATAAACAGAATCTGTATGGGAACCAATGGCAATTGTTTTTTGTGGGTGGTTTCCAACAGAAATCGTGCCACAAATATTTCCAGCTTTATCAAGTGTTATTTGCATACCTAATGCTTTCATTTTTTCAATTATTTTTATTTTATATTTCATATCTTCTTCTGTATAGGCTAATCGGTTTATAGGTTCTTTTGAATCAAAATCAAAAAAATCTTCCAATTTAATAATACGTTCTTGTTCCATAACTTATTTTCCTTTCAAAAAAATCATAAAAAGTATATCACATTATGTAATCCTTTTCAATATGCTGATTAAGATAATTTATATAAGTTTTCATAAAACATCTAATAAAATAGAAGGATTAATTTCATAAATTAACATTACCCCCTTTTAAAAATGGAGAAAATGGTATACAATAGTAAAAAAGTTAGAATTAGGAGAGGGGGTTGAAAAATAATTACAATTTTGGCATCGTTAAACTTCATTTGAAATTCAATCAACGTACAGTTAGTACGCCTCATGAATTTCAAACTTGTTTGCCTAGCCAAAATTTAATTCTTTTTCAACCAGATTTGTGACTTGAGAGGATTGATAGTAAAAATGAACAAAAAATGGCAAATATATGAAGTAGATGAAGAAAAAGTAGAAGAAATATCGAATAAATATCATGTAAATAAACTATTAGCAACTATACTGGCTAATAGAAATATTGTAAAAGAAGAAGATATTAGATTATTTTTAAACCCAACAAGAAATGATTTTCATGATCCATATTTAATCACAGATATGGAAAAAGCAATCAATAGAATTGTACAAGCAATAGAAAAACAAGAAAAAGTAACCATTTATGGAGATTATGATGTAGATGGAATTACCAGTATTACTATATTAAAAAGTTTTTTACAAGATAGAGGATTAGAAGTATCTCAATACATTCCCAACAGATTAAATGAGGGATATGGATTAAATAAAAATGCGATTGATAAAATTCACAGTGATGGATGTGAATTAATGATAACTGTAGATTGTGGGATATCTGCAATTGAAGAAATAGAATATGCTAACAGATTAGGAATCGAAACGATTGTAACAGATCACCATGAGCCTGGAAATGAATTACCAAATGCATTAGCAGTTATTGATAATAAACGAAAAGATAGTACATATCCGTTTCGCGAATTAGCAGGTGTTGGTGTTGTGTTTAAAGTGATACAAGCTTTGGGAATCAAATTAGGATTAAAAGAAGAAGAATATTTAAAATATTTAGATATTGTTTGTATTGGAACCATATCAGATATTGTTCCATTGGTAGATGAAAATAGAGTCATTGCCAAACTAGGATTGTTATTAATCAAACAAACAAAAAATATAGGTTTAAGGTCTATTATTCAATCATCAGGATATACCAAAATTGATTCTAATAGTATTTCTTTTGGAATTGCACCAAGAATTAATGCTTGTGGAAGAATGGGAAAAGCAGAAGATGCTTTGCAACTATTTTTATCTAAAAATATCAATGAAGTTTCTCAGCTTACAAACAAATTAAATGAATACAATAGATTAAGACAAGATACGGAAAAGAAAATTTTTGAAAGTGCTATTAAGCAAATAGAAGAAGAACAATTGGCAGAAAATGCAACCATTACTGTCGGAGGACATAATTGGCATCACGGTGTTATCGGTATTGTTTCTTCTAAAATTACAGAAATGTATTTTAAACCAAGTATCTTATTAAGCTTTGAAGAAGATGGCATTGGAACAGGGTCAGGAAGAAGTATTCCAGGATTTGATTTACATGAGGCTTTATCAAAATGTACAGATACAATTGAAAAATTTGGTGGACATAGCATGGCGATTGGAATCACTATCAAAAAAGAAAAATTTGAAGCCTTCAAGAAAGAATTTGAGGAAATTGCAAAAGAAGCAAATATAGAAGAAATTGTTCCAATTATTAACATAGATGCTAAAATTGACTTTAGTAGTATTAATAAAGAAATGGTAGAAAGTTTAAAAGAATTAGAACCATTTGGAGAAGGCAATAAAATGCCTGTATTTGCTTTCAAGAATTTAAAGATTGATTCTATTAGAGCTTTGTCAGAAGGTAAACATTTAAAATTAACTTTAAAAGAAGGAAATACAGTTGTAAATGCCATTGGATTTAATATGGGTGCATTAGTAGAAGATTATCGAATTGGTGATAAAATAGATGTTGTAGGTGTATTAGAAGTGAATACCTTTAATGGGGTAGATACTTTGCAAATTAATATGAAAGATATTATGAGAGCAATATAAGGAAAGCATGCATAACGAAATCAAAGATTTCTATGCATAGAGGTGAAGACTGCTACGCAGTACTTCACGAATATAAGAAGCTTAACCTTGTTGTATACGAAAAAATCCATATAAAGCCAAGATAAAAGCAGATTTTTTCTATACAATAAATAACTATTAAAATAAGAAAAAAAGGGAAGTGGATATATGCAAGAAGAAAAAAAAGAAATTACAATTAAGGATGTTATTAATAAAAGAAAAGAACATTCTAGAAGAGTAGATATTAAATTGATTATGAGAGCCTATCGATTGGCTAGTGAAAAACATAAAGGACAAAAAAGAAGCTCAGGTGAACCATACATTATTCACCCTCTTAATGTTGCGTATATTTTAGCAGATATTGGATTAGATGATAGTACCATTTGTGCAGCACTTCTTCATGATATTGTGGAAGATACAGATGTAACAGATAAAGAGTTAAGAACTCAATTTGGAAACGAAATCGCAGACATGGTAGCAGGTGTAACGAAATTAAGTAATATACAGTTTGCTTCAGTAGAAGAACAACAAGTAGAAGACTATCGAAAAATGTTTTTAGCAATGGGAAAAGATATTAGAGTGATTCTAATTAAATTAGCTGATAGGCTCCATAATATGAGAACTTTAAAATATTTAAAAAGAGACAGACAAATTGCCAATGCGAAAGAAACGAGAGATTTATATGCACCACTTGCGAATAGGTTAGGTATTTATTCTTTAAAATGGGAATTAGAAGATTTAGCATTTAAATATTTAGAGCCAGAAGAATATCATGAATTAGTAGAAGGAATTAATAAAAAGAGAGAAGAAAGAACACAATTCATTGAAAAAATTATGGCAGATATTCGTGTTGCATTAAAAAAGCAAAGAATTGATGCAGAAGTAACTGGAAGAGCAAAACATTTATATAGTATTTATCGTAAAATGAAACGAGATAATAAAACATTAGATCAAATCTATGATTTATTTGCTCTAAGAATATTAGTCAACTCAGTAAAAGATTGTTATGCGGCATTAGGTGTTGTTCATGAATTATATAATCCAATGCCAGGAAGGTTTAAAGACTACATAGCTGTCCCAAAGCCAAATATGTATCAATCTATTCATACAACATTGTTAGGAGAAAAAGGGACACCATTTGAAGTACAAATTAGAACATGGGAAATGCATAAAGTGGCTGAATTTGGTATTGCTGCACACTGGGCATATAAAGAAGCAAGCTATTTTGGAAAAAAACAATCTGTAAAAGTAGAAGAAGACAAATTAGCATGGCTTAGAGAAACCTTGGAGTGGCAAAAAGAATTAGAAGATCCACAAGAATTTTTAAATACATTAAAAACCGAATTATTTGAAGATGAAGTATATGTATTTACACCAAAAGGAGCAATCAAAGTATTGCCAAGAGGAGCAACACCAATTGACTTTGCTTATACAATACATGCCGAAATTGGAAACAAGATGACAGGATGTAAAATAAATAGTAAAATGATGCCTATTATCACACCATTACAAAGTGGGGATATTGTAGAAATTATCACATCAGATAATTCCAAAGGACCAAGTAGAGACTGGCTAAAATTTGTAAAAAGTTCAGCAGCAAGAAATAAAATCAAAAGCTGGTTTAAGAAAGCACAAAAAGAAGAAAATATTGAAAAAGGAAAAGACTTAATTGAAAAAGAATTAAAAAGAATAGGATTTACACATGCTGATTTATTTAAAACAGAGTATATTGATCCAATGCTTGAAAAGTATAAATATAAGAACTTAGATGAGATGTATGCTGCTGTTGGATTTGGAGCAAATTCATCAGTAAAAGTGATTGCTAGAATGCTTCAAGAATACAGAAAAGAACATGAAGAAGAAGATATTGAGAAGAAATTAGAAGAACTAAAAAAAGCAAAACAGAAGAAACCAAAGCCATCAAGTTCAGGGGTTATCGTAAAAGGAATAGACAACTGTTTAGTAAAACTTTCAAAATGTTGTAATCCACTTCCAGGAGATGAAATCGTAGGATATATCACAAAAGGAAGAGGTGTATCTGTTCACAGAAAAGACTGTCATAATGTAAAAGACTTAATATCAGAAGAAAACAGAATGATAGATGTCGAATGGTATGAAGAAGAAAAATCAGAATATCAAGCAGAAATCGAAATCTTCTCAAATGATAGAACAGGACTATTAGTAGACATCTTAAAAGAATTAGGAACCACAAAAGTAAATATCTTAGGAGTTAATACAAAAACAACAAAAGAAAGAATTGCAATTATTGACATCACTCTTGAAGTAGAAAACTTAAATGAACTAAATAAAGCACAAAAAGTTGTTAGAAAAGTAAACAGTGTTTATGATGTAAAAAGAAAGAAATGATACGATAGGGACGTGCCAAATCGTTCCATTTTGAAACGATTTAACCCGTCCCCAATGTTTCAAAATGAAACAAAAGGGACAGACTTGAATTTTAAAAATAATAGAATTGAATTATGGGATGTGTCCCTTTTGGATGAAAAGTGTCCAATTCGACACGTCCCGAAAAGACTAAAGGAGGAAGCATGATTTTAAAAAAACGAAAGATTAATACATGGATAGGAGATCCAACGAATTGCTATATTATCTTTGATGAAGAAAGTAAGGAAACTCTGGTAATAGATCCAGCAGGGGATGTTGATAAAATTGTAGAAATGCTTCATATTTTAAATGGAAACCTAAAATATATTTATCTTACACATTGCCATGGAGATCATATAGCAGGAGTAACAGAACTAAAAAATCAATGTGGTGGAAAGGTACTAATTCATCGATTTGATAGTGAGGGATTGAATAATTTGAGTATTAATCTTTCGGCAATAATTGATTTACCACCAATAGAATTAGAAGCAGATTCAAGAATTGATGATAATGATTTAATACATTTAGGAGAATTAGAATTGAAAGTTATCCATACTCCAGGACATACAAAAGGCTCAACTAGTCTATATTGTGAAAAAGAAGGATGTGTGTTTTCAGGAGATACGATGTTTCGTGGTACATGGGGAAGAACAGATTTACCAACAGGAAGTATAGAAGATATTATGGATTCCATAACCAATAAATTGTTAAAACTTCCAGATGATACCATTGTTTATCCAGGACATGGAAAAGCGACAATGATAAAGGAAGAAAAGCCTATATATTTGGAATTGAGACCAAAATTGTATTGAAAGTTAACAAATTATGTAGTATACTAGAAAGCAGAAAAAAGCTAAATAGATATATTTAGCGTATATTAAGAAAATAGGAGAGAGAATATATGGAAAAAGTAGAACCAAGAACATTGGCTGGATTTATGGAATTATTACCAAATGAACAAATTTTATTTAATCAAATGAAAGAAAAAATAGAGAAAACATATAAAAAGTTTGGATTTTTACCATTAGATACACCAGTAATCGAACTTGCAGAAGTATTACTTGCAAAAGCTGGAGGAGAAACAGAAAAACAAATTTATCGTTTCCAAAAAGGGGATACAGATTTAGCATTACGTTTTGATCTAACTGTACCACTTGCAAAATATGTGGCAAAAAATTATGGAAATTTAAGTTTTCCATTTAGAAGATATCAAATTGGAAAAGTGTATAGAGGAGAAAGAGCGCAAAAAGGAAGATATAGAGAATTTTATCAATGTGATATCGATATTATTGGAGATGGAGAATTAGACTTAATCAATGATGCCGAAATTCCTGCAATCATTTATACTATGTTTAGAGAATTAGGATTTGAAGATTTTACGATAAAAATAAATAACAGAAGAATTTTAAATGGGCTATTTGAAAGTGTTGAACAAAAGGAAAATGCAGTAGAGATATTAAGAATTATTGATAAAATTGAAAAAATAGGAAAAGAAGCTGTTATAGAAGAGTTTAAAAAATTAGGATTACAAGAAAAACAAATAAACAATATTATTAACTTTATAGAAATCGAAGGAACTTCTGATGAAAAAATAGAAAAACTAGAAAACTTAGGAATCCAAAATGAAACGTATTTAAGAGGGGTAGAAGAATTAAAAACAGTTGTCAAAAATGTAAGAGTATTTGGTGTTCCAGATGCGAACTTTAAAGTAGACTTAACTATTGCAAGAGGATTAGACTATTATACAGGAACGGTTTATGAAACATTTTTAAATGATTACAGAGAAATTGGAAGTGTATGTTCTGGAGGAAGATATGAGAACTTGGCAGAATATTATACAGAGAAAAGTCTACCAGGTGTTGGCGTTTCTATAGGATTAACAAGATTATTTTATAAATTAAATGAATTAAACATTGTCAAAGCAGATAGAAAATCTGTGGCAGATATTTTAATTATTCCTATGGTGGAAAATTTAGAAGAACCAATAAAACTAGCAACTAAATTAAGAAATATTGGCATTAATACAGAGATTTACTTAAACAACAAAAAATTAAAAGCAAAATTTAAATATGCAGATAAATTAGAGATTCCATATGTGATTGTATTAGGTGAGGATGAAATTAAGGCAAAAGAAATTACATTAAAAGACATGAAAACAGGAAATGAAGAAAAGTTACCTATGGATGAGGAAAAAATAAAAGAAGTAATAGAAAAGAAAAAATAATACAGATATAAAAAACACAGTTTTTATGAAAATCATAAACTGTGTTTTCGTTTTTTTGTTTCCTTTTTTTGGTTATCTATTTTATCTAATTTATATTTGAAAGGACATTTTTTCTTAATAAAATCTCTAAAAGTGATAGGAGTTCCTTTTTTAAATCCAGATTTATCTAATAAAAGAGAATGTCTATTATCTAAATATAGATAAAAGAAAGTATCTGTTTCAAATATTTTATAAAGTTCGCGATAATAAATAACAGAATATTCTCTTTTAGTGAATACTTTAAAATAATTGTTGTAAAATGAAAATGTAAAACTTTGCTCTTTGGTAATTTTGTTACTGTGATATTCTTTATTTACTTCTTCAATCGGATGAAAATATCTATATAAAATAAAAGAAGTCAAACAAGCACAAAAAATAACCGCTAATCCATAATAATGATTTTGAACATATAGCATAATCAAAAAAAGAATTAGCATAGATATAACAAGTGAAAATAGATGATATTTAAATGAGAATTTTTTCGTGTGAAATTTTAAAAAATCATCATATATATGTTTGGAATATGTAGTTGTATTTTTAAATAATAATTTCAATTTGATTCACCTAGAATTAGTATACCATAAAAAAGTTAAGATGAAAATATGATAAAGAAAAATAATACATATAGGATTACCAATATACAATGACTTGCACATTAGAAACTTAAATGATATAATCCGTGATATAAGGAAGGTGCAAAATATATGTATGATGTAATTATCATAGGGGCAGGACCTGCAGGGATTTCAGCAGGGTTATATACAAAACGAGCAAACCTAAAAGTATTAATCCTATATAAGGACCAATCAGCACTAGAAAAGACGGAATGGATAGAAAACTATTATGGTTTTGAAAATGGAATATCTGGAAAAGAATTATATAAAACAGGAATAGAACAGGCAAAAAACTTAGGAATTGATGTAAAAAAAGAAGAAGTTACCAATATACAATTTGACGAAAAAAATCAGTATGTGGTTATGACAGAAAAGGAAAAATATAAAACTAGAACTGTGATATTTGCAACAGGGAACAAGAAAAATACACCCCAAATAAAGGGGATTAAAGAATTTGAAGGAAAAGGTGTTAGTTATTGTGCAGTATGTGATGGTTTCTTTTATAGAAATAAAGATGTGTCTATTTTAGGAAATGGAAAATATGCGATTTCAGAAGCAAATGAACTAATCAATATAGTCAACAGTATTACGATATTAACAGATGGAAAGGAAGCACCTGAAATCAGAGCAGATAATGTGAAAATTGATACAAGAAAAATCCGTGAAGTTAGAGGAGATAAAAAGGTAGAAGAAGTAGAATTTGACGACAACACAAAAACAAAAACAGATGGTATATTTGTAGCTCTTGGTGTAGCAGGTGGAAATGAATTTGCCAAAAAATTAGGAATTATAACCAAGAAAGATAGAATTGTTGTAAATGAAAATATGGAAACCAATATTCCAGGGATTTATGCATGTGGTGATTGTGTAGGTGGATTATTACAAATCTCAAAATCTGTATATGAAGGAACAAAAGCAGGATTGCAAGCAATTCAGTATATTAGAAAAGAAAATGCATAATTTTGCCAGAATGACAACAAAATAAAATTAAATTTTTGTAAACAAAAAAATAAAGGAGGAAAAAGATATGAGTATGTTAACTTTTGAAGAAAAAAATTTTGAGGAAGAAGTATTAAAAGTAGAAGGAAAGGTTTTAGTAGATTTTTATGCAGATTGGTGTGGACCATGTAGAATGATGTCACCAGTCATTGATGATATTGCAAAAGAATTAGATGGAACAGTAAAAGTCGGAAAAGTGAATGTAGATAATAACCAAGAATTGGCTATTAAATATGATGTCATGAGTATACCAACCATTATGGTATTTGAAAAAGGTAATCCAATAAAAACATTTGTAGGGGTAACAGATAAACAAGAAATATTAGATGTATTGAAATAGAGGTGTTTGGAGTTTTCCAATTAGGATGTGCATTAAGAAAGGAAGGATTATAAAAATGGAAGTCATATATTTTTTAGCAACAGATGGAATTAAATTAGATGGATTATTATATACAAGTAAAAATAAAACAGAGGACATTATCTTGTCTATTCATGGGATGGGTAGTAACTGTATGAAAAAAAGAGAAACCACAATGGCAAAATTTGCTAATGAAAATAACATAGACTATTTTTGCTTTAATAACCGTGGAAGTGAATTAGTGAAATATATAAGAAGATATACAGAAGGCAAAAGAGAAAAAGAATTAGGTGGAACAAGCTTTGAAGATGTGTTAGAAGGTTATGAAGATATTACAGGAGCTATCATAAAGTTAAAAGAATTAGGATATAAAAATATATATTTACAAGGACATAGTTTAGGATGTACGAAAATTGTTTACACATATAATGAATTAAAAGATGAACAAGACGATATGGTAAATGACATAAAAGGAATTATATTAAATTCTTTGATAGATATTCCAAGAGCATTAAAAGTATATTTGAGAGATAATTTTGATAAATACTTAGAATATGCAGAAGAAAAAGAAAAAAATGGACAAAAAGATGAAATGATGCCACAAGAAGCTTTTATACATCCAATTAGTGTCAAAACATTTTTTAGATATGCAAGAGATTATCAAGATATTAATTTTGCAAATTTTGGTGAAGACAAAGAATTAAAAGTATTAAATAATATAGATGTACCATTGTTTATGCGTTGGGGAAATGTCAATGAAATGATTGTTCAAATGCCAGAAGAATTAGTAGATCTTATGAACAAGTGTATTACCAATCCAAATAAAGATATCTATTATATTGATGGTGCAAATCATAGTTATGAAGGAAAAGAAGAGGAATTAGCAAAACAAATTATTGCATTTATCAATAAAAATAGATAATAGAAAATAATCGTAAAACAAAATGAGAGCTAAAAAATGCACTCAGCAAAAATTAAATTAGCAAAATAGATTGACAAATAAAGATTACAGATGTAAACTATAATTGGTTTACAAATGTAATCTTTTTGCTATGCAAGAAAAAAGGAGGAAAAACAAGAATGAAAATAACAGATCAAATTACAGATGCAGAATTAGAAATTATGAAAGTATTATGGGAAAAGAAAAGTCTAACCTTAAATGAACTGGTTGAAGAATTAAGTAAAGAGGAACCAAAGAATAAAAGTACAATCAAAACATTGTTATATAGATTAATAGATAAAAATATCGTGAAGTCTGTTGAAAAAAATAAAAAGGAGAATGAATACAAACCATTAATTTCAGAAAAGAAATATTTAAAAAGTGCAAATGAAACTTTTTTAGAGAAGATGTATGATGGAAATGTCAATAATATGTTATTAAACTTTGTAGAAGATAAAAAAATAACGAAAGAAGAAATAGAAAAATTATTAAACATCATCGATGAAAGGGAATAAATAAATATGATAGAAACATTATTTAGATATGTTAATATTGTGATTGATAGAATCCAAATCAGAGAAGCATTTTATATGATTTTATATATGTCCATATTTGCAGTGATTGTAGGATTTACCATATATTTAATTCAAGAAATATTTGATAAAAAGATTTCACCAAAATGGAAAGTCATCATGTGGGGAATTTTCATAATTTCCTTAATTGTACCATTGAATATCAATGGAGTATATGAAAGCAATAATATTTTTATGAAAATCCTAAATCCAATTCAAGAAATATCTTTTAAACAAGAAGTAGATGAAAGACAAGCAGAATATAATACATATATTCAAAGACAAGATACCACATTTGAAGAATATAAAGTAGTAAGAGGAAATCTCTACATGGCTTATGCGAAATATATTGCATTTGATATAGTGCTTCCTTGTCTTTGGATAGGGATGATAGGCATTTTAATGATAAGATATTTATGGTTAAGAAGAAAAATAAATCGATTAAGAGTAAGTGATTTATTGACAAATAAAAGGATTTTAGAAATTTTTGAAGAAACGAAAAAAGAATTAAATATAAAAAAAGATATTGTATTAATTAACCAAAAAGGAATTTTATCACCTGCTATATATGGAATAATAGATACCAAAATATTTTTGGATGAGGATAATGTAAATGAGAAAACGGATAAAGAAATCAAATATATATTTATGCATGAATTATCACATTACAAAGGAAAAGACTTGGTAATGAATTTTGTATTAAATATATTAAGAACAATTTATTGGTTTAATCCATTTTTATATATTTTATTTAAAAGAATGAGACAAGATATGGAATTAAAAGCAGATGCCAATGTATTAAAACATTTGAAACCAGAAGAAAACAAAGAATATGCGATGACAATTATTAATGCCTTAAGAGATAGATTATACAAAAGTTATGAACAGGAAGTATTAAATTTAGCAGGAGTAGAAAATGATACAGAAAGAAGAATTTACATGATAAAATTCTTCCCTAAATTTAAAGCAAAACCAATTCGAATTACTATGATATCACTAACACTCATTGTCATAATTGGTGGAATCTTTTTTATAGGTAATATTGCAAAAGTAGAAGAAAACTATTTTGCATATGATTATGAAGATATGATTCCTTATAAAATGCAATATGTAGGAGATTTTAACAGTGTTAAAAATCTTGTCCAAAAACTAAGCTTAGGAAATTATGCACAATCTATTTTTACAAGAAGCGAAGAAGAAAATCCAGAACAATATTATCTAGAAATTCATTATTATACCAATTACATAGTAGAAGAAAAGAATAGAGAATTTGAAGCATTTAAAGAATTACCTTTAGAAAAGAAAGAAGAATTATTTAAGAAAAATGCAGTCACATTATTAAGCTTAATTGATAATTTACATGCTGTAGAAGTGATTGTCAATGAAAGTGATTATGATTCAAGTATGATTTATGAGAAAAAATATACAAGAGAAGAATTGGAAAAAGAATATGGTGTAGATTTAAGAACATATACATATAATCCAGATAATTTTCCATTTAAAGAAGATTTGGAATCGTGAAATACAGATTGAAAGAAAATTTGGAATCATAATAGCCAAAAACTAGAGTGATTAGATTAAAAATAGATGAAAGTTTAAAAGTGATAAAACAAAAAATAAAAGATAATAAATGAGAAAGGCATATAATACTATATTATATGAAAGATAAAAATGAAATTTAAAAAGAGATATATTATCATACCATTGGTTGTTATCTTAATCGTTTTAGCTGGAATTGCTATATTAATCAAATTAGATAGAGATTATCAAAAAAAAGTGATAGACCAAGAAGAAGCAGAATATGGAAATGAATATCTAAAATTAGGGGAAAGTTTAAGCTACTATACAGGCAATCCAGATAGAATTATCTATAAACCGAAAATGAAAGATTATTTCTATGTTATCGATAAAAATGACGAAAATTATGCCCATTTGTTAGAAGTAGCAGAAGATAGAATGAGTTATAGCTTAATGACACCACTAACAGATGATTTCAATGTAGATTCTATGGATAGAATTATGTCATCAGGTAAGAACTATATTATTTTAGATTATGACAAAGAAAAGTATGGCAATATAGCTGTGGATGATGGAACGATTCCTAGACCTGTTGTATATAAATTGCTAGATGATAACAGATGTGCCAGATTATTTAAATACGTAACACAATTTATGAAACGATATACCATGGAAGAATTAGAAGAAATGTTAGGAAAATCAGGATTTTCTATAAATGATGCAATAGTAGAAGACACGCAAGTACAAGAGGATATAAATGATGGATATACAAGAATCTATACAATCGATGATTTTAGAAAAATTGCTAGTAATCCTTCAGGAAAATATAAATTAGCCAATGACCTTGATTTCAGAGGAGGACCTATAAGATTAAATTCGATAATATTTACTGGAGAATTAGATGGAAATGGTCATTCGATTATAAATCCTGGTGTTAATGAAATAGAACAAATTACTCATTTTTCTATGTTTTATATGAATCGAGGAACCATTAAAAATTTAAATGTAGAAAATATAAATGTAAATATCATAGCAGATAATGAAGAAATCAATTATCAAGAAGGTATATTTGCAAAAATAAATTATGGTACAATTGATAATTGTACAACTAGTGGAAATATTAATATACAATCAGATAATAGTATAAACTTTATAGGAGGAATTGTAGGTAATTTATATGATGGATCTATTCGTAATTGTGTAAATAGAGTCAATATTACTTGTACATCAGGAACTATTGGAGGAATAACGGCATATAGAGCAGGTGGAATTATAGAAAACTGTACAAATGAAGGAAATCTAACAGGCTCTAATGTAAATGGTATTTGTATGGAATATGTAGGAACCTTATCAAATTGTACGAATACGGGAAATATTACGGCAACCAATGTAGGAAGTGGAATGGTAACATATAATCAAAGTAATATCATAAATTGTAAAAATAGTGGAAACATCACATCAGAAAATGGTATGGTAGCCGGTATTGCTATATATAATTATTATGTAACAATAGAAAATTGTGTAAATGAAGGAAACTTAACAGGTTGTAATGTTGTAGCAGGTATTGTAGGAATAAATGGAGATCCTAATGGTGCAGAAGGAACAATAAAAAATTGTACATCTACTGGTAGCATTACCATTCAACCGGCAATCCAATATGAACAAGATGTATTATATATTGGAGGAATTGCTGGAAATCATATATTAGGAAATATAGAAGGATGTAGTTTTGATGGAGGTATTGTTGTTAATACAAATAAAACAACTTATCAAGGTATTTTAGCAGGTGCTAAATCTTCAAAAGCAGAAATAAATCCAAGCACAGGGTATGGACATAATTATGATTTTGCGACATATTATGATGAACATGCAATGGAAACGCTAAATGATTAAAAATATATAAAACTAGAAAAAATTACTGTAAAAAAGTGAAAGAAGTGGTATAATAATGTCGAAATGGGAAGAAGAATTAGTATATATTAGTGCATGGAGGACAACATTAAACAATGTAAATTCTTAAAAAACCTATTTTAGTAAAAAGATATCCTAAGAGGAGGAATCAATATGAAAAATAAAAAAGTAATTATCGGAATCATCATTGCAGTCATACTAATTGTGGCGATCGTAGCAGGAATCATCATCATGAACATGCCAAAAGAAAAACCAGAAGAGGTTTTAAATTCATATTTTTCAGCTATTAATGACAAAAAATATGAAGAGATGTATACATATTTAAGTAGTTCATCAAAAGAAAGTATTAGTCAAGAAGATTTTGTAACACGAAACGAAAATATTTATGAAGGAATTGACAGTAGCAATATTAAAATAAATATAAAAGAAGTAACCAATGAAAATAACAAGAAAAAAGTATCATATAGTGAAGAAATGGTAACTTCAGCAGGAAATATTAGTTTTGATAATGAAGCATATTTAGTAAAAGAGGATAAAACATATAAACTAGAATGGTCATCAAGTTTAATTTTTCCTGAGTTACGAAGAGATTACAAAGTAAGAGTAGAAACATTAAGTGGAAAAAGAGGAAGTATCTTAGATAGAAACGGAAATAAACTTGCCTATGATGGCACTATATCACAAGTAGGGATTGTGCCAGGAAAATTAGGTGATAATCGAGAAGAAAATATTAGTAAAATATCAGAATTAACAGGTGTGTCAGTAGAAACGATTAACAATTATTTATCAGCTTCTTATGTAAAAGATGATACATTTGTACCAATTAGAAAGGTAGCAAAAGATGACACGGAATTAAAAGAACAATTATTACAAATTCCAGGAATTATGATAAATGATGCAGAAGGAAGAGTCTATCCATTAGGCGAAGAAGCAGGACATTTAATTGGATATGTGCAAGCAATCAATGCAGAAGAATTGGAAAAATATGCAGATAAAGGATATAGTTCTACAAGTTTAATTGGAAAATCTGGATTAGAAGCAGCCTATGAAGATAGATTAAGAGGAACAGATGGTGTTAGAATTTATATAGAAGATGCAGATGGAAATGAGGTACAAACTTTAGCACAGCAAGCACAAAAAGATGGAGAAGATATTACCCTTACAATTGATAGTGATATTCAAACAAAACTATATGAACAACTAAAAAATGACAAAGGATTATTTGTTGTGATGAAACCAGGTACAGGAGAATTATTAGCTTTAGTTAGTACACCAACATTTGATTCAAATGATTTTACATTAGGAATGACAACAGATCAATGGAATGCCTTGAATAATGATGAAGCAAAACCTTTATATAATAGATTTATTCAAAAGTATTGTCCAGGTTCAACCTTTAAGGCAATTACAGGTGCGATTGGATTAACAACAGGAAGTATTACAGCAGATGAAGACTTTGGATATACAGGAACCAGTTGGCAAAAAGATTCTTCATGGGGAGATTATAGAGTAACAACATTAACAGCATATAATGGACCTAAGAATTTATTAAATGGATTAATGTATTCAGACAATATCTATTTTGCACAAACAGCTTTAAGAATTGGAACAAGTAAATTTACAGAAAGCCTAGATAAAATCGGATTTAATAAACAGTTAGAATTCCCATTATCACTTGCAACATCACAATATGCAAATGAAGATGGAATTAATTCAGATGGAAAATTAGCAGATACTGGATTTGGTCAAGGAAATTTATTGATAAACCCAATTCATATGGCATCTATGTACTCAAGTTTCTATAACAATGGAAATATGGTAAAACCATACATTGAATACAAAGAAGATAAGACGCCAGAATATTTAATTGAAAATGCTTTCTCAGAAGAAGCAGCAAATACAATAAAAGAAGATTTAATTCAAGTAGTGGAACGTGGTTCAGCAAATGACATGAAAGTAAATGGTGTTACTATTGCAGGAAAAACAGGAACAGCAGAATTAAAAACAGATAAAGAAGATAATGAAAGTGGAACATTAGGATGGTTTGATTGTTTTACAACAGATCAAGGAGAGAATGATATATTAGTTATCAGTATGGTAGAAAATGTTCAAGATAATACTGAGGGAGGAAGCCATTATTTAATCAAAATGATTAGAACTTTATTTGAATAAGGATTTAAATAAAAACGAAATTTTATATAATAGTGATATTAAGAGGTAAAGTATCAGAACCGACTATTTCCACTATATTAATTTATTTAATAGTAGATATGTTATGATAACATATCTATTTTTTTGTCTTAATAGCAGAATTAATATTGATTTTAAATGAATACTATAATAGAATTAAAGATATTAATATTTTAAGAGGAGAAATAATTATAATGAGAAAGAATATAATTAGTATAATGAGAGAGACCAGTACTTTCTTTGGGTATGTAGCAGAAATTCGGAATAAACGGATATTTATTCCTTATGGTATTTTCCATTGCATCAGTAGGTCTAGCAAAAATAATATTAAAAACTTGTACAAAACAACATTTTAAATATAGTAACTTTTTAATATTTTGCACAATTGGATTAATTTTATCAATCATTCTAAAGATAGTTAATTTTAATTTATCATATAAACTTTTAGAATTACTGATATGTTTAGCTATAAATATTATAATTTTTATCATTTTTAAATATATAAAGAAAGTTCTAAAATCTAAAAATATATAGTAATAGTTTAATTTGCAAAAAAAGATGTAGTATAAAAATAAGCATTATAGAGAATAGAATCTATACTGTTTTTGTTTGTAAAAAAATAAAATCTTCTTAAAGTTCAATACTCTAAGAAGATTTTTTACATCTCAATTTTAGCAATAAAAAGTAGCAAAGTCAATAAAAATATATTAAAAAAGTATAAAAAATATATCCGAAAATTTTAAAAGATTTAATAAATTTTGGATAATGTTAAAAACCAAAAAAATCTATATATCAATAGTTTCTACACTAATATAAATTCTTAGAGTATTGAAATCTAAGTAAGAAACAAGAAGTAAAATACGATAATATATTGACTTATTTCGACAAAATAAGTACAATAAAAGTATCGGAGAGCTGAATTGTAAATAGTAATCAATAAATAGATTAAAAATATATAATATAGATGTTTAGGAAACAGAAAAGTGCAAATACTATTTACGAAAAATATTAATAACAAAAGAAGGGAGATTTTTATGAGAAACAAAGGAAAACAAACAAATAATGGAATCACATTAATAGCATTGGTAATCACTATTATTGTATTGTTAATATTAGCAGGTGTAACAATAGCAACATTAACAGGAGATAATGGGATTTTAACAAAGGCGAGCCAAGCAAGTGAACAAACAGAAATAGGAGATGAACAAGAAAAAGTAAAATTATCAGCAACAGGAGCGATAGCAGAAAATAACGGAGGAGAAATCACAAGGACAAACTTAAATAAAGAACTTACTAATTATATAGGAACAGAAGGAACAGATTATACATTATCAGAAACAGAAACAGCACCATTTGTAGTAACTTATACAGATAGTGGAAGAAGCTATGTAATAGATGAAAATGGAAATGTAAGTGAATATGTAGATATATCAAAATATGTTGGAGTAGGAGACTATATAAATTATAACCCAACAGTATCAGATAAAAGTGGAACCCAAGTAGAGGCAAGTAAATTAACATATACATCACCAACAGGAACTGGAACAGAACATGGGAATGGATATACAAGTACAGAAGAAGGTGGAGGACAAAAATTCACTGCAACAACAAGTACAAAATGGAGAGTATTAGATATAGGGAATGGAACAGTAACATTAATATCAGAAAATCCTATAACAACAGATGTAGGTGAAAACTTTACAATGAATGGAGCAATAGGATATTTATATGCAGAACAAGAATTAAATGAAATATGTAAAATATATGGATATGGATATGGAGCAGATACATCACAAGTAACAAAATATAGCTATGGAGGACCACTAGATGGAGATTTAACAGGAGAAATAACAGATTCAGGAGCAAGAAGTATAACCATAGAAGATATAAATAAACAAGCAGGAATTACAGAAGCAGACTATACAACATTAGATAGCAATTATGGAAGTAGAACAAATCCAACAACAAATGTATATTATCCAACAATAACTACATCAAATGGAAATTCAAGCTTGGCAGGAGTAAAAAATTTACAATATACTTATTATCTCTACAGTAAGACTAAAATAGAAAATACAGATGTACAAAGTATGTTATTTAATGGAAATTATTGGTTAGCCTCTTGTTGTATCGATGCTAGTTCAAGCAGCAGCAGCTTCTATGTGCGCCGTGTGGTTGGCAGCTACACGAACTCTAACTACTTTTGCTGGGGTCTTAGTTCGAACTTGCGCGAGTTTACGAACGATGCTTGTGCAGTTCGACCTATAGTAACTTTAAAATCTAATGTCATAGATACAAGTTCAAGTACAGAATACAATGGAGAAACAATGTGGAATTTAAAATAAAAATATAAGAAATATGATGTGTAAAAGTGAGCACATCATATTTTTATGTAACCAATATAGACTTTTTCCTAAATTTATGATAATATATTTGTAAATTTTGTAAACAATAAAAGAAAAAAAGTATGCAAAAATGAAAATAGAATTAAAATTGCATGTATTAGAAAAATAAGGGAGATGAAGATTTTGAACAATAAATTTTATGTAACAACACCAATTTATTATCCAAGTGGAAAATTTCATATAGGAACAGCCTATACAACCGTATTAGCAGACTCTTTGAAAAGATATCATCAATTAAAAGGTGAAGATGCATATATGCTTACAGGAACAGATGAGCATGGACAAAAAATTCAAGGAATAGCTGAAAAAAATGGTAAAGAACCAAAAGAATATGTGGATGAAATGGCTGAACAAGCAAAAGAATTATGGGCCAAAATGGGTGTCCATTATGATGACTTCATTCAAACAACAGAAGAAAGACATACCAAAATTGTTCAAAAAATATTTGACAGATTTATGGAACAAGGAGACATTTATAAAGGAGAATATGAAGGTTGGTATTGTGTACCATGTGAGACCTATTTTACAGAAACGCAATTAGTAGATGGAAAATGTCCAGATTGTGGCAGAGAAGTCAAATTAATGAAAGAAGAAGCATATTTCTTTAACATGAAGAAATATGTAGACAGATTAGTAAAATATTATGATGAACATCCTGATTTTATTAAACCAGCATTTCGAAAAAATGAAATGATAAATAACTTTATCAAACCAGGACTAGAGGATTTATGTGTTACAAGAACAAGTTTTGATTGGGGAATTAAAGTATTAAAAGATCCAAAACATGTGATTTATGTATGGTTAGATGCCTTAACAAACTATTTAACAGCCTTAGGATATATGTCAGATGATGATACATTATTCCAAAAATACTGGCCAGCAGATTTACAAATTGTTGGAAAAGATATTGCTAGATTCCATTTAATTTATTGGCCAATATTCTTAATGGCATTAGATTTACCATTACCAAAAACCATTTTGGTTCACAACTGGATTATGATGAAAGACGGTAAAATGTCAAAATCAAAAGGAAATGTAATTTATCCAGAAACCTTAATTGATAGATATGGACTAGATCCAACTAGATATTTCTTACTTAGAGAAATGCCAGTAGGTCAAGATGGAATCTTTTCACCAGAAGCATTTGTTGAAAGATATAACTTTGATTTATGCAATGATTTAAGTAATTTAGTTAATAGAACTGTATCAATGGTAAATAAATATTTTGAAGGACATGTTCCAGAGTATAATGGAACACCAAATGCAGTAGATAAAGAATTAGAAGACTATTCTACAGAAAAAATCAAAAAGTTCGAGGAAAAATTAAATGAATACGAAATCGCAAGTGCTTTACAAGAAATATGGGATTTAATTGCAAGAACCAATAAATATATTGATGAAACAATGCCTTGGACCTTAGCCAAAGAAGAAAAAACAGAGGAATTAAAATCTGCAATGTATCATTTAATTGAAAATTTAAGAAAAATTGCAATTTTAATTAAGCCATTTATGACAGATACAGCCAATAATATTTTAAGACAAATTGGTATAACAGATGTTGATAGTGTTAGATGGAATGACATCTATGCATATGATACTTTAAAAGATATGAAGGTAATTGAAAAAGGAGAACCTATTTTCATGAGATTAAAAGTAGATGAGGAAGTAGAATACTTAAAATCTGTTATGAAAAAGTAACATAAAATGGAGATAAATGAAAAACTTTGATAAATCATGTAAATTTATCAAAGTTTTTTTCTATTCCTATACAATTTTTTGACAAAATAGTATATAATATAAACGAAAAATAGAAAAAATTTAAAATAAAATACAAAATTATAGGAAAATGAAAATGAAGGAAGAGAAAAATATGGCTTTAGTACCTGCAAAATTTAGATTTACTACAAAAGAAAAGACATTAATGGTAGTTATTATGGTGCTAATGGTTATAGGAATTATTGTTACATGGATAAATTGTGCTAAAATCATGAAGTCAAATGCAGAATATGAATTAGCCTATCAACAATACCAGGAAGCACTTATAAAAGAGCAGGAAGAACTAGAGAGAAAAAGACAAGAAAAATTACCAAAGTTAACAGAAGCTGGAATAGAAAATATGAATCATATATATAGTTCTGATACCAAACGTGCTTTTTTAACATTTGATGATGGACCATCTAACAATACGAATCGAATTTTGGATATACTAAATGAAAAAGGAATTAAAGCAACTTTTTTTGTATTAGGTTCAAATGTTGAGAAAAAGCCGGAAGTCGTAAAGAGAATGTATGATGAAGGACATTTTATTGCTAATCATGGATATTCACATGTATATGAAACCATTTATCAAACACCACAAGCAGTATTAGATGAATATAACAAATGTAATCAATTGGTTAGAGATGCTATTGGAGAACAAGAATATAATTCACATGTATTCCGATTCCCAGGTGGATTGGTAGGAGGAAAATATGCAGATATAAAAAATCAGGCAAATGATTTATTATTACAAAATAATATTGTACATGTCGACTGGAATGCACTAAATGGAGACTCTGAAACGACAAGTCCTACCATCGAATATGAAATGCAACGAATACAAGAAACTGTAGGAAATAAGCAAAGTGTGGTAATATTAATGCATGATGCACAAGCTAAAAAAGTAACTGTAGAAGCTTTATCAAGTATTATTGATTATTTACAAGGGCAAGGATATGAATTTAAGAATTTTTATGAAATCATTAAATAGAGAGGAGAATTGTTTTGCCAAAGAAAACAGGAGAAAAAATAGATGAAATCAAAGAAAAATTGGACTATTTAGGATTAAATTTAGAAGATGCCAAAAACCAATTTGAAAATTATGAACCATTAAAATTTAGAGTACCTAAATTTTATGACGAAAAACAATATAGACAATATCGATATATACCAATTAAGGATATACAAATTTTATTAACACCAACTAATAGATTAGATGACATACAAGAAAAATATAAAAAAGCAAGTCCAATATCTGAATATTTAGATGCAGAAGATGAAAAAAATTTTATAAAACATACAACTTTTTTACATATGTTAAAAGAACTAAGAATAGAAGAAGTAGAAAAAGTGCAAGAAGAACAAACAAAATTAAATAAAAAGATTCCATTCAAAGTAAAATTTGAAGGAAATTATTTATGGCAAATTTATTATTCAGAAGATACAGACCAATATTTTATGTTGGTTCCAACAGAAGATACAGATTATTCAACATTTTTCTTTTTATTAAAGAAACAATTAGAAAAAAAGAAAACAGGAAAAATATTTGTACCAGTTCGAAATGTCACTTATAGTAACACATATTATAAAAAGTCAGAATTTGAAGACTTAGAAAATTATTTATGGTTATTTACAAAAGATTGGCCATTAATTTATGAAGTATATGACAAAAGTGGGAAGCTATCTATTCATATTGTGGGAGAAACAGAAGTATATGGAAAAATTAGAAGTCCATATAAAATTAAAATTAGTAGTTTAGTAGAAGCAACCCAATTTTATAAATTATTAAAAGCAATGTTTATTTTACAAACAGAATTGCCACATTATTTTGAATTTACAACTAATATTACAAAAGGTGGAGAACTAGAATTTTATAATAATGACTATAAACTAGAATATGAGAATATTGCTGAATGGATAAATGATGAGTATGAAGTAGGAATAGAAAAACAAGAATTAATTGGTGAACTATTAGAAGAAAACAAAAAGAAATTAGACAATTTAAAAATTATTGCTGCTTCGCAAGAAATAGAATATTTAGCAAAGGAAAAGCAAATATCTACTTTCTTAGAATGTAAAAAAACATTTTTTGGTAAATTTAAATATTATTTTAAATATAGTAAAAAGAACAAAAAACAAACAATGAAAGATAATGTATTAGAAGAAAAAGACGAAGAAAATATAAAAGAAAATAATACTTCTAACACCAAGCAAGAAAAAGCAAAAGATACCAAAAGAACATCAACCAAAAAGGAAAATTATACAATAGAAGAATTAATAGAGTTATATAAAGCATATGAATTAGATGAAACAGAATTAAAAAATATATTGATGGATGTCAATGCATTAAAATTAAAAAATAAAAATATGCAAAAGAAAATAGAAAATGCAGCAAATTTTATACAGGAAATTGATAATCATAAAAGAAGTATATTTGAATTCTGGAAATATAGTAATAAAGATGAAGTTGCTTCTTTAGCAGAAGGAGAAGAGGAAGAAGTTAATATCATTAAAAAAGTAACGAAAGTATTTGATTATCATCAAGATTTAGAAGATTTTGGAAATACCATGGACCAGGTAGAAAGAAAAGCCTTAACCAAAAGTGAAACAGATAGTATATATCTAACGACAACTAATATTTTACCATTATTAAATAAAGTAAAAAATAATGAGGTATTACCAAAAGAAATTGAAAACAATTTAAAAGAATTGAAAAAAGAAGCACAAGAGGAAAATGTATTACATGAAATAGAAGAATTTGATATATTTGGTGGAATGTCACAAGATGCAAGAAAAGTTTCAAAAATAGCAAATAAAAACCATAGAGAAATTGCAAAAGATAAATTTAATATCCTTGAAATAAATAAAAATACAAAACAAATAGGATATAAATTGGCTTTAGAAACAGTTGTAGATAATATAAAAAAGGCATTAGATAAAGTTGTTATTATTGATGATTTACCAGTATATAAAATATTGGATAATGAAAAGTTAGATTCTAAGAATATTAATATTTTTAATATTAATCCTGAAAATGAAATTTATGAAAACATGAAAGATAAAGGAAATAGATTTAACTTATATAAAATTAATATAAAAAGAGGAATGAATGGAATAAGTTATACCAATATTATTTTCTATGATAATCAAAATAAAACTTTACCAATTGGACAAGATATATCAAGTAAAATATTAGTAGATTTATCAAAGGTAGATTTAAAATTAACCAATAGAACATCATTTAAGATGACGCAAATAGAAGATGAGAAAGATGATTTTTCAAAAGTGAATGTAAAAACATTTCAAGTTTTTGAATATGATGTCATTTTAAAAGAAGAAAATACTAAGCAAGAAGAAAAAGAAATAAAGCAAGATGAAGAAGAAAATGCTGATGCAAAATAGTAAAAAAAGGTATATAATTAAAAAATTATATGCCTTTTTTCTAGAATTAGAAGCATTATTTTTTCATTTAATAAAAATAATGTTATATAGAAAAAATTTAATCATGTTGCTTTCTTTTTTTAACAAAACTTTCTCTAAAACATAGTATAGTAGAAAAAAGGAGGAAGGTATGTTAAAAAAATTCATATCAGGAGTTATCATATTTGTTTTTGTCTTTTGTATACAGATAAATCATACATATGCATTAACACCTGCATCCAATTTAAGTTATCAAGGAATTGATGTTAGTAATTGGCAAGGATATATCAATTATGCAGAAGTAAGAGAGGCTGGGATACAGGTCGTATATATAAAGGCAAGTCAAGGAACCAATATAAAAGATGCCTATTTTGATATTAATTATGAAAACGCAAAAGCAAATGGATTGCACGTAGGATTTTATCATTACTTAACAGCTACAAGTACAGAACAAGCGAGAGAAGAAGCAAACTATTTTGTATCTGTCATTTCTGGAAAAGCACCAGATTGTAAATTGGTATTAGATTATGAAACTTTTGGAGGTGCAGGAAGAGAAGAAATCAATAATATTGCTAGAACCTTTATGGAACGTGTAGAAGAATTAACGAATAAAGAGGTTATTTTATATAGTGATTTATCAAATGCTAGAAGTACATTTGATACAAGTCTGGCAGAAGATTATGATTTATGGATTGCTTATTATGAAAATAGGAATAATCTCATTAATATAGAAACCAGTTGGAATACATATATTGGTATCCAATACACAGATAGAGGTAGAGTAAATGGGATTAATGGTAATGTGGATAGAGATTTGTATACAGAAGAAATCTTTTTAGATGAAACTTCTGAAATTACGGATAATAGCGGAAATACAACTCCAAGCAATACAGAAAGTGTGGAATATACTGTAGAAAGTGGAGATACCTTAAGTGCCATTGCAAGAAGATATGGCACAACAGTACAAGAACTAGTGGATATTAACAATATACAAAATCCAGATTTGATTTATCCAGGAGAGAAACTAAGAATTCTTACTAATTCGAGCATACCGGGCAATGAAGAAAGAGGAACCGGAAGTATTATTTATACAGTTCAAAGAGGAAATACTTTATCTCAAATCGCAAGAGAATACCATGTGAGTGTAGAACATATTGTGGAATTAAATGATATAGAAAATCCAAATCTAATTTATCCAGGGCAAAAATTAAGAATTACAGAAAGTGATGTGACAGAGTTGTCTCCAGTAGATAATACCATTCAAGTATATTATGTTGTAAAGGAAGGAGATACATTAAATAGAATTGCTAGAAGATTTGGGATTACTTTAAATGAAATTTTACAATATAATGATATTCAAAATCCAAATTTAATTTATCCAGGGCAAACGATTAAAATTGTATAAATGAAACTTTTAAAAAAGTTAAAATTTTTCTAGACTTTTTTTTAGATATGTGCTAATATATATTAGTACATATTTTTTATGCCGATGTGGCGGAATTGGTAGACGCACTGGACTCAAAATCCAGCGGGAAACCATGTGGGTTCGAGTCCCACCATCGGTACCAGTTTATACTTCACAAAAGTGAAGTATTTTTCTTGTAAAAATATCGAACAAATTTTCATAAAAGTATTGCGATTTGTAAAGAGCTATAATATAATACCAACAATCAAAAAGGAGATGATAAATATGAATCAATTGGAAAGAAAAGAAACATATGATAATCGTACTTTTGAAGATATCAAACACATTGATGAAAATGAAATTGAATATTGGTATGCAAGAGAACTTATGACTGTTTTACAATATGTAAAATGGGAAAATTTCAAGAAGGTTATTGAAAAAGCTATAATAGCGTGTGAAAATAGTGAAATTTCGGTAAAAGATTGCTTTCTTGATGTCAGGAAGCCAATAATTTCTGGTAAAGGCAAAGAAGAATTTATTGAGGATTATAAGCTAACTCGTTATGCATGTTATTTAATAGCACAAAATGGTGATACAAGAAAAAAAGTAATCGCTTTAGCACAAACATATTTTGCAATTCAAACGAGAAAACAAGAGATAAGTGAAAAAGAATATAGTTTATTAACAGAAGATGAAAAAAGATTTTATCAAAGAGATTTGACAAGAAAAGGGAATTATTCGCTTAATCAAACAGCCAAAAACGCAGGCGTTAAAAATTTTGATAAATTTCATAATTCTGGATATAAAGGTTTATACAATGGAGAAACAGCTGATGATATTGCTAAAAGAAAAGGATTGAGATATAGAGAAGACATTTTAGATAATATGGGGAGTGAGGAACTTGCAGCAAATCTCTTTCGTATTACACAAACTGAATCAAGATTAAAAAGAGATAAAGTTGATACTGAGAAGAAAGCTTGTGATACTCATAATAAAATTGGAAAAATAGTCAGAAAAGCTATTAAAGAGGCAGGACGGAACAATGCCAGAAGATTTACCAACACCGGAAAAGAGTTTAAAACAATTAGAAAAAGAAAATAAGAAGATGTTAAAAAAATAATGACAGGAGGTCTTTATATGAAATCACTTTTATTAGTAATCGATTTACAAAAAGCTTTTATAAATCAAAGTACAGAAAAATTACCTAGTAAAATAGAAGAAACAATTGCAAGTAATCAATATGATGATGTTGCTTTTACAAGATTCGTAAATTACGAAGAAAGTTTATATGTGAAAAAATTAAACTGGAGAGGATGTCTTTCAGATGAAGATAAAATGATTGTATTAGATACAAAAGGTTATCAAGTATTTGACAAATCCATATATTCAGCTGTTACAAAAGAAATGGTAGAATATATTCATAAAAATGAAATAACAAAAATCTATTTGTGCGGAATCAATACAGATTGTTGTGTGTTAAAAACAGCATTGGATTTATTTGAATTAGGGTATGATATTTATGTACTAGAAAATTTATGTGGTTCTACATGTGGAATGGAAAGACATAATCAAGCAATAGATATTTTGAAAAGAAATATAGGAGAAAAATATGTAATATAAAGTGTATTTTTATTGTAAGATAAAAGAATACATGATAAGATATAAGCAAATAATAAAAGGGAATTGTTAATTTTTATAGAGCATAAGTTGCTCAAGATGGGAGGAATTTTCTATGAAAAAAGATTTAGGAGTAAAACCTTATGTATTTCCTATGCCAGTATTGATGATTGCAACATATGGAGAAAATGATAAGGTAGATGTAATGAACATGGCTTGGGGAGGCATTTGTAACAACAATATGGTAGCTTTAAATATAAGTGAAAGCCACAAAACAGCTAAAAATATTAAAGAAAGAAAAGCCTTTACATTAAGTATAGCAGATGTAGACCATCTAGAAGAATCAGACTTTTTTGGAACAGTATCTGGAAACACAATGGAAGATAAATTTGAAAGAACAGGAATGCATGCTACAAAAAGTACAAGAGTAGATGCACCAATTATTGAAGAATATCCAATTACATTAGAATGTAAAGTGTCAGAATTGCAACATGAATCTTATGGTTTCAGAGTTTTAGGAGAAATTGTAAATGTGGTAGCAGACGAAAAAGTTTTAGATGAGAATGGAAAAGTAGATCCTACCAAAATCAATGCATTTGTATTTGACCAATATCAAAATGGATATTACAAGATTGGAGAAAAAGTAGGACAAGCATGGAATAGTGGAAAGAAATTTATGAATAAATAGTAAGAAAAGCAGAAAGGAAGTTGTCAATAATACATGGAAGAATTAGAGATGCTAAAAGGAATCTTAAATAGTTATCCATATCCAATTGTTTTCGTGGATAATGACTATATAATTCGATATATGAATAAAAATGCCCAATATCATTATTATGAAGAAAGAGGCTATAAAAATTTAATAGGAAAAAGTCTATTTGATTGTCATAGTAGTGAAAAATCCATCGAACGAATTAAAAAAGGATATGAAGGCATTAAACGTAATGGGAAAGAAGTGTTTGTATGTGTGACATCCAGAAATCAAAGAGTTTATATGCAAGGTGTAAGAAACGAAAAAGGAGAATGGATAGGATTTATAGAGAGATTTGAATTAAATTTACAAATGTAGAAGATGAAAAAGTACCAAATATAATTGGTACTTTTTTTATAATACCATATTATATATATCAATAAAAAATAAATTATATATTTTATAAAAAAGTATTGACTTAAAGTAAACTCTAAGTGATATAAGATAAATATGAACAACGAAATGGAAAACTTCTATGTATAGATGTGAAGAATGTTTTACATTATTTTACCAATATAAGAAAGCTAACCCTAGTTATGTATGGGGAATTTTTGAATTGTACAAAGATGAAAATAGATTTTTTCTATATAATAAAAATAAGAAAAAACGATAAAAAGCAAGGAGGATTAGAAATGGAATATCGAATCAATCGTAGAACAGGAGATAAAATTAGTATTATAGGATTAGGTGCTAGTTCTATCTCTCAAGCAGGAGAAAAAGAAGGAATTGAAACTTTAAAAATGGCATTTGATAATGGAATCAATTATTTTGATCTAGCAGGTGGAGATGCAGAATGTTTTCCATATTATGGGAAAGCTTTTGAGAATGTCAGAGATAAAGTTATGTACCAAATTCATTTTGGAGCAAATTATGAAACGGGAAGTTATGGCTGGACAACAAATTTAGAAAAAATAAAAAAATCAATTGCATGGCAATTAGAACAATTAAGAACAGAATATATTGATTATGGATTTATTCATTGCATAGATGAAGAAAGTGACTGGAATGCATATCAAAAAAATGGTATATTAGAGTATATTAAAGAACTAAAAGAAAAAGGAATTGTAAAACATATTGGAATTTCTTCTCATACACCAGAATTAGTACATAAAGCATTAGATACAGGATTAATTGACATGGTGATGTTTAGTATTAATCCAGCATATGATTATGAACAAGGTGCATACGCCAATGGTAGTGTTAATGAAAGAATGGAATTATATAGAAGATGTGAAGCAGAAGGTGTTGGTATATCTGTTATGAAAGCATTTTCTAGTGGACAATTATTAGATGAAAGAACTTCTCCATTTGGAAAAGCACTTACAAAAATACAATGTATACAATATGCCTTAGACAAACCAGGCGTTTTGACAGTACTTCCAGGAATCAGAGGAAAAGAAGATTTAGAAGAAATTTTATATTTTAATAAAGCAACTGATGAGGAAAAAGATTATTCCATTATCAGTGAATTTACACCACCAGAGGCAAGTGGAAAATGTGTATATTGCAACCACTGTGAACCTTGTCCTATGGGATTAGATATTGGTTTAATCAATAAATATTATGATTTGTCAAAAGCAGGAGATATATTAGCAAAAGACCATTATAAAAACTTAGAAAAAACAGCAAAAGACTGTATTCAATGTGGTCATTGCAATACAAGATGTCCATTTAAAGTTGACCAAATGAATAGAATGAAAGAAATAGCAGATTATTTTGAGGAGAGATAAATATTGTTAAATGAAAACAAAAAATAAAAGAAAGGAGAAAATAAGATGGAAAAGATTTTGTTTATGAACAGTAGCCCCAATAGAAATGGTAACACATTTCATATTGGAGAAGAAATTTTAAGAGATAGAGAACATGAAGTTTTACAAATGGCCGATTATAAAGTATATCAGTATGGACAAGTATATGAAGATGACCAAATAAAAGATATATTCAAGGAAATTGAAAAGGCAGATATTTTAGTCATTGGAGCACCAATCTATTGGTATACAGTAGGAGGTATATTAAAAACATTTATTGATAGACTATATTTATTACCAGAGGCTGAAAAATTAAGAGGTAAAAAATTATATGTTTTTGCACAAGGTTCTAGTCCAAGTCAAGAATGTTATGACAATATTACTTACCTTATTGGTAGACTTTCTAAACTAATGGAAATGGATTTAAAAGGATTATCAATAGGTGCAGCTAGTGAAAAAAGTAAAATTGTTAGAGAATTAGCTTTTAATAATTAAAAATATAAATTTTAAGGAGGAATGTATTATGGAAAAACAAACAGCAGGGAGAGATAATTTAGGAAAGTTAGCTCCAAAATTTGCAGAATTAAATGATGATGTATTATTTGGAGAAATCTGGTCAAGAGAGGATAAATTAAATCCAAGAGATAGAAGTATGATAACCATTGCAGCTTTATTTGGAAAAGGAATTGTAGAAGGACCATTTGAATCTCATATTGCTATGGGAAAAGCACATGGAATTACCAAAACAGAAATAGTAGAAGTAATTACACAATTAGCATTTTATTGTGGTTGGCCTTTGGCTTGGAAAGCATTTCCAATAGTAGATAAAATTTATGGAGAAGATGAGGAATAAAATCAGAAGAGCCTGTAAACTTGAATTTAAATGTATTTTATGGTATAATGTTACCCAATGCTATGGGCAATGACCTTTAGTAAAAGATTCCAAAATATTTTAAATAAAAGAAAGGATGAAAGACATTATGGGAAAAGAAAGTTTGGAAAACAAAGAAAACCGGATAGACTACAAAAGGTCGATTTCCGGGAAAGGAGTTGAAAGACTCGTTATTATCTCTAAGGAAGTAAAGGTATCTATACAGCCAATACAATCAAATAAGATACGGATGTGGCTTCAAGGGGAGGCTGGTTCCGAAGTAACCCTTAAGAGTAAAAAAAGAGAAAATGAG
The DNA here is from genome assembly GCA_949288095.1 of uncultured Eubacteriales bacterium. Lineage (GTDB taxonomy): Bacteria > Bacillota > Clostridia > TANB77 > CAG-508 > CAG-269. The sequence goes on along the minus strand of CASEIX010000012.1, from coordinate 19,113 downwards.
TCGATAATTACATTCCAAGAGACAAAAGTGGTAGGAAAAGTCGAATTGAAGATAGCGATTCCGACAACAATTCCATCCCTTTCAATAGGGACGGGCTCTGCTGATGTCAAGATAAAAAATGTCCTGCCAGAAGAACTGAGAATAAAGACCAATAATGGTCTGGTGGAAATTAGTACACCAGACATAGACAGAGAAAGTGACATTAAAATTAATACTCAGAGTGCGGATATTCTGGCGCAAATAAGGGGTCATATTGAATTAGACTCCAAGAGTACGACCGGTGTGACATATGATCGGCATAAAACCAACGGAAAATCGACTGTGCAGAAATGGCATCATACTTGTTCGTTTCAACAAGTGTCATACTAGCCAATTGCTCGGCAATGACGTTAGCTGCTTCTACATCTATATGTATGATTGGCTGAGATAACAGGCTGACCTGTTTTGAAAGCCGTGTAACTTTGAAAATTAGCAAAGCAACTAAGATAACAACGAGTGCTAGTAAAGCAATTGTGATGATAAGTAAATTTTTCATAAACAACTCCTTTTCTGAAAATATTATTAATAGACAACAACAATATTATATGCTGATTAAAAAATTGTGTCAAATATAGTAAACAGTCAGATGTAAAAAAATAACAAAAAATGTTGCAATCTATATATAGTTTCTGGTATAATAGTAAAGATATAAAATATAAAAGGGAGCAAGAAAATGAAAAACTATTTGAAAAAAACTAATTGCATAAACATTTCAGCTGTTTTCTTAATAGTTGCTTTATTTTCATTTGCATTTTAAGTAAGGATTTTTTGTTCCTTATTTTTTTTTGTCATTTACAATATATACAAATTTAACATATATGAATGGAGGTTAATATGAAAGAATTCAACAAAAAAATTGTACTAGAAGATGGAGAAGAATATTTAGGATATGGATTTGGGGCAGACAAAGAAGCCATTTGTGAAATTGTATTTAACACCTCAATGGTAGGATATCAAGAAATCGTTTCAGACCCATCATATACTTATCAAATGGTAGTGATGACATATCCATTAATCGGAAACTATGGAATCACAGATGAAGATTATGAAACCAAACAACCAACGATTGGTGGAATGGTGGTAAGAGAATATAATGATTTACCAAGTAATTTCCGTTACACTAAAACATTATCAGAATATTTAGAAGAAAATGATATACCAGGAATTTCAGGTGTTGATACAAGAAAATTAACAAGAAGTATCAGAAATAAAGGAAGTAGAAAGGTTATTATCACAGACATTACAACTAGTAAAGAAGAAGCATTAAAAAAATTGAATGCATATGATATTCCAAAAGATGCTGTATCAAAAGTAAGTTGTAAAAAGAAATGGTATTCTAGAACAGCAAATTACAAATATAATGTGGTAGCTGTAGATTGTGGTATTAAGTTAAATATTATCAGAAGTTTAAATAAAAGAGGTTGTAATGTAACAATTGTACCATATAATACAACAGCAAAAGAAATTGAAAGTCTAAAGCCAGATGGAGTCTTTTTATCAAATGGACCAGGTGATCCAGAAGATGTAAAAGAAGTTATTAAACTTGTAAAAGAATTAAGAGGAAAATATCCAATCTTTGGAATTTGCTTAGGACATCAAATGATTAGTTTAGCATATGGTGCAAAAACATATAAATTAAAATTTGGACATAGAGGTGGAAACCATCCAGTATTAAATTTAGAAACAGATAAAATAGAAATTACAAGTCAAAACCATAGTTATGCAGTAGATGAAAAATCTTTAGAAAAAACAGATTTAGTACCAACACATAAAAATATTTTGGATAATACGATTGAAGGTGTTGAATGTAAGAAAGATAAAGTGTTTAGTGTGCAATATCACCCTGAAAGTGCACCAGGACCACAAGATAGTGGGTATTTGTTTGATAAGTTTATCAAAATTATGGGAAAATTCGAAAAATAAGGAAAGCGTGCGTTAACGAAATCAAAGATTTCGACGCACAGATGTGAAGACTGCTTTGCAGTACTTCACAAATATAGGAAACTTAACCTTTTTGTATACGAAAAAATCCAGATAGAGTCAAGATAGAAGAAGATTTTTTCTATACAATAATCACATCTTGCGTCGTTAAACTTCGATTTGAATTTTAATCGACGTACAAATCGTACGCCTCATAAATTCAAATCTCGTTTGCCTAGCAATATACTAATTCTTTTTCGAATTTAGTAAAAAATTGGAAATAGAAATTGTTTTTAAAAGAAAGGAATGAATAAAATGCCAAAAAGAAAAGATATAAAAACTGTACTAGTTATTGGTTCTGGACCAATTGTTATTGGACAAGCAGCAGAATTTGATTATGCTGGAACACAAGCTTGTTTAGCGTTAAAAGAAGAAGGATATAAAGTTATATTAGTAAATTCCAATCCAGCAACCATTATGACAGACACAGCGATTGCTGATAAAGTATATATGGAGCCATTAACATTAGAATATGTTGCTAAAATTATCAGATATGAAAGACCAGATGCTATTTTACCAGGAATTGGAGGACAAACTGGATTAAATATTGCTATGCAATTATATAGAAAAGGAATTTTACAAGAATGTCAAGTAGAGCTATTAGGAACAAGTAGTGAAAGTATTGAAAAGGCAGAAGACAGAGAAAAATTCAAAGAATTATGTGAAGAATTAGGAGAGCCTGTCTTAGAGTCTATTATTGCAGAATCAGAAGAAGAAGGAATTGCAGCTGCAAATAAGATTGGATACCCAGTTGTTTTAAGACCAGCTTTCACTTTAGGAGGAACTGGTGGAGGATTTGCAGATAATGAAAAAGAATTAAAACCATTATTAAAACATGCCTTAAAACTTTCTCCTGTAAATCAAGTATTAGTAGAAAAAAGTATTAAAGGATATAAAGAAATCGAATATGAGGTAATGAGAGATCATAATGACACAGCCATTACCATTTGTAATATGGAAAACTTAGACCCAGTAGGTGTTCATACAGGAGATTCTATTGTTGTCGCACCAAGCCAAACTTTAACTAATAAAGAATATCAACTATTAAGAGATAGTGCTTTAAAAATCATTAGAGCTTTAAAAATAGAGGGAGGATGTAATGTTCAATTTGCTTTAGATCCACATTCTTTTAACTATTATGTCATTGAAGTAAATCCAAGGGTATCTCGTTCATCAGCATTAGCTTCAAAAGCAAGTGGATATCCAATTGCTAGAGTTTCAGCAAAAATAGCAGTTGGTATGAGATTAGAAGAAATTCCATTAGCCAATACACCAGCAAGTTTTGAACCAGCATTAGACTATATTGTTTGCAAAATACCAAGATTCCCATTTGATAAATTTACACTAGCTTCAAATAAACTAAGTACACAAATGAAGGCAACAGGAGAAGTCATGAGTGTTGGAAGAACCTTTGAAGAAAGTTTATTAAAAGCAATAAGGTCATTAGAAACAGGTGTATGTCATATTCATCATAAAAAATTTGACACAATGGAAACAGAAGACATGATGACATATATAAAAGATGGAACAGATGATAGAATCTATGCGATTGCAGAATTAATAAGAAGAGATGTCGATTTAGGATTAATTTATGATACAACAAAAATTGATATGTTTTTCTTAGAAAAAATTAAAAATATTGTTGAAACGGAAAAAGTCTTAAAGAAAAATGTAGGAGATATTGATACATTAAAAACTGTTAAGAAAATGGGATTTAGTGATAAATATATTGCAAAAGTATGGAAGAAAAAAGAAAATGATATTTATGAATTAAGAAAGAAAAACAGCATTTATCCTGTATATAAAATGATAGATACATGTAGTAGTGAGTTTGAAAGTTATGTACCATATTTCTATTCAACATATGAAGAAGAAAATGAATCTATCATAAGTGACAAGAAAAAAATCATTGTACTAGGTGCAGGACCAATTAGAATTGGACAAGGTGTAGAATTTGACTATTCTACAGTACATGCAGTAAAAACAATTAAAGAAGCTGGATATGAAGCAATCATTATTAATAACAACCCAGAAACCGTTTCAACAGATTACACAACCAGTGATAAACTATATTTTGAACCATTAACTGTAGAAGATGTTATGAATATTGTAGAATTAGAAAAACCAGAAGGTGTTGTAGCAGCTTTAGGTGGACAAACAGCCATTAACCTTGCAGGACCACTTTCAAAATTAGGTGTTAAAATCATTGGTACAGATGTTAATGCCATTGAAAAAGCAGAAAATAGAGATGCATTTGAAAGAGTGATGAAAGAGTTAAAACTATTACAACCTAAAGGAGAAGCAGTAACGAATATAGAAGATGGAATCAAAGTTGCGAAAGAAATTGGATATCCAGTTCTAGTAAGACCAAGTTATGTATTAGGTGGAAGAGCTATGCAAATTGTTTCTAATCAAAAAGCATTAGAAAAATATTTGAAAACAGCTGTTGAAATCAATACAGAACAACCTGTATTAGTAGATAAATATATCACAGGAAAAGAACTAGAAGTAGATGCAGTATGTGATGGAAAAGATGTCTTCATACCTGGAATTATGGAACATGTTGAAAAAACAGGAATTCACTCAGGAGATAGTATCAGTGTATATCCAACCTTTAGTGTTAGCCAAAAAGCAAAAGATACAATCATAGATTATACAGTAAAATTAGGATTAGGTATTGGTATTGTCGGATTATATAATATTCAATTTATTGTAGATAAAAATGAAGATGTGTATGTTATTGAAGTAAATCCAAGATCATCAAGAACCGTTCCATTTATTTCAAAATCTACTGGATATTCTTTAGCAGATATTGGAACATTAGCTATGCTTGGAAAATCTCTAAAAGAACAAGGAATAACGCAAGTATATCCAAAAGAGAAAGAAAAATGGTATGTAAAAGCACCAGCATTCTCATTCTCAAAATTATCAGGATTAGATGCAACACTTTCTCCTGAAATGAAATCAACAGGAGAAGCTATTGGATATGATAAAAAATTAACTAGAGCATTATATAAAGCATTACAATCATCAGGAATGAAACTTGCAAATTATGGAACGATATTTGTAACAATCGCAGATAAAGATAAAGAAGAAGCATTACCACTAATTAGAAGATTTTATAACCTAGGATTTAATATAGAAGCAACAAAAGGAACTGCTAAATTCTTAAAAGAACATGGTATTAGAACAAGAGTGAAAAAGAAACTTAGTGAAGGTAGTGAAGAAATCTTAGAATCTTTAAGAAAAGGATATGTTAGCTATGTCATTAACACAAGAAACATTGATTCCATAGACCAAGAAACAGATGGAACATATATCAGAAGATGTGCAACACAAAATAATGTACCAATGTTTACAGCATTAGATACTGTAAGAGCAGTATTGGATGTGTTAGAAGAAATTACACTTGGCATATCAACAATTGATGAATAAAGAAAAAAGTAAGGATATAGGATAATTTATATCAAATTTAAAAAACCTTTTTATGACTTTTCTATTTTGTCATAAAAGGGTTTATTTTATTTAAAATGAGTATTTTGCCATTTTAATAGTATCAATTTAATAATTTACTATTGCTATCATTCTCTATCATTTCAATTTTTTTAATTCCTGTACTGTCTTGCAAAATAATATACTGTTTTTTAGCTATTGCATTTAATTTTTCAAGTCTTACATTTTGGGGAATTCCCTGAGCTATCATTTCACTATTTAAGTTTTCTAGATTGCTTAAAATTACTAGTTGTAGAATATTTGCATAATCTCGCATATTACCATCTAGAGAAGGATTTTTGTTTTTCCATTCCTTTGCGGTCATTCCAAATAAAGCAACATTTAAAATATCTGCTTCATTTGCATATACATATAACTTTTGCTTTTCAGTTAGAGTAGGAATTATATTTTCTTTTATACTATCAGTATGTATTTTATAATTTGTTTTTGCAAGTTCTCTTCTAACTGACCAATTAATTTTCTTCTGATAACTTTCATTTTGTTTTAGTCGTTGAAATTCCATGATTAAATATAGTTTGAATTCTACATTTAGCCAGCTTGCAAATTCAAAAGCAATATCAGGATGTGCAAATGTCCCTATACTATATTTTCCACTGCTTGGAATAATTCCAATAGCATTGAATTCTTTCTTCCAACGATTTGGTGTCATAGTAAAACGATTATATCCAACTTCATCAATTTTAATTCTGTGTGATTCCACGGAATTAAAATTTTCGTTATGTAATTCTTCCCAGAGATTATAAAAATCAAAAGAATTTTTATTAGACATCCAATTTCGTATAACTCCCGAAGGATCGTTCTCATTCTGATATTTTGCTAAATCTGTTAGAGATATATAATCTATAGCATCTACTCTCATCACTCTAACTAATCTGTTATTTACATGCATTTGTGTTGATATTAGTTCTTTTTTCATAAATATCACTCCCAATCTATCCACATTATAAAACAAATGTTTGCGTAAGTCAAGTAAAATTCTTAATTATTTTGTTAAAAATAGTTCCATATTAAAGCAAAAATAACCTTACACAGAAGAATTGTTAATCTTGAATTTATATGATATATTGTAAACAAGATTTTATTAATGGTATAAAAATGGACAAAACTTGTAACAAAAATAAAAGTTGTACGTCATATATACAAAGGAGGATAAAGTTATGCAGGATATGGAACAAATCTATGAACAATATTTTGAAACAGTATATAAATATTTATTCTGTTTAACTCATAATAGTGATATCTCTGAAGAACTAACACAAGAAACCTTTTACAAAGCAGTAAAAAAGATACATACTTTTAAAGGTGACTGTAAAATATCTGTATGGTTATGCCAAATTGCTAAAAATTTATGGTATGACGAATGTAGAAAAAATAAGAAAAATCTAAAACCAAGTGAAGATACTTTTTTCGAAATACAAGATTCAGATATAACAGAAGAAAAAATAATTCAGAATGAAGAAAAAATAACATTATATAAAAAGTTACAAAAGCTAGATGAAAAAACAAGAGAAGTCATTTATTTAAAAATTACAGGAGAATTGTCATTTAAAGAAATAGGAGCCATTTTAAATCAAACAGAAAACTGGGCAAGAGTCACTTTTTATAGAGGAAAACAGAAGTTGAAGGAGGGTGATGAAAATGAAAGAAAAAAAGGATTGTAAAATTGTTCAAGATTTATTACCAAACTATATTGATAAACTAACAAGTGAAGAAACAAATACATATATTGAAGAACATGTAAACACTTGTAAAGACTGTAAAAAGGTCTTAGATAATATGCAAAAAGATATTCAACTACAAGAGAAAAAATTAGAGAAAAAGAAAGTAGAATATATCAAAAAATATAATCGTAGATTAAAAACACTAAAAATTACTCTATTATCCATTATATGTATTCTTGTAGTACTATTTGTTGTTTTTCCAGGAAGAAATATGGTAATCATAGCATCTCTAAAGAATAAAGCAGAAGTATCTAATCAAAAGAGTGATAACATGTATACAAAGATTTCACATTATAGTTCTATTACTTCACCATTGACTTTTGAATATTATTATAAAGATGATATAGTAAAAGTAATTACAACAACTTCAGGATTAGGAGCAACAACAACCACAGAATATAGGTATCCAGATCAAAGTAGAATATTTACAGATGCACCTTATGGAAAAACTTTAACTATTTTGGATTCCCTAGAAGAGGGGTATGTATCACCGATACTAACAGATATATATTATAATTCCATAACAGATTTGTTTAGTATGAGCATAAAATCCAAAATAGAAACAATAGAACTTGATGGAAAAGAATGTTATATGATAAGTAATATATTTGAGAATGAAGAATCAAAGCTAAGATGGTATGTAGATAAAGATACAGGATTATTGTTAAAATTAGTACAAAGAGGATTGGTACAGGAACAATATCAAAGTACATATCAAGCAACAGTAATTGAATATGAATATTCTTTTGGAACGGTTACAGATGAAGATATGAAAGAACCAGATGAAACAGAATATACTTTGATAGGAAATGATGAAGAATAAAAGAATAAAAAATAAACTCAAATGATTAAATGTTTGTCTAATCATTTGGGTTTATTTTATGCTTGTTTTATATAGTTTCTCAAAAATGTCCCAAACAGAAATGTCCCCGAAAGGACAAAAAGTTGTAACCTTTTTCTAAAAATGATAAATATATAGATGGAAAGTATGTATCAAAGGAGAAAAAAATGAAAAAAGAAAATACAATAGAAAGTTATATAGTGGATAATCAACTAGATATGCCAAGAGTATTTGATGAGTATTATCACTATGTAAGTACAATTATAAAAAATAAACATACTATCAAGCTAGAAGATGAAGAAGAAATGATAGCAGATGTATTTTTAATTTTATGGAAAAACAAAGATAGATTAGATAGAAAAGCGGTATTTAGTCCATATATAGCAGGGATTACAAAAAGATTAATTTATAGAAAATATAGAGAACTTAGTAAAATGATAAAATTTTCTCAATATGAAAACGAGATGATTAGTCATTTTAATGTAGATGAAATTGTAGAGCAAAAAGAAATGAATGACTGTATTACAAAAAATTTAAAAGCATTAGGTGATACAGAATATGAAATATTTAAAAAATTTTATTATGAAGGAAAAAAGGTAAAACAAATTGCACAAGAGATGAACATAAGTAGTAGTAATGTAAAAACAAAATTACATCGAACTAGAAAAAAGATAAGAGAAATTTTAAAAGTAGGAGGTTTCTAAAAATGGGAAAGGAAAAAATTTTTGAGAATCTTCAAGAAAATATAGCTATTGAAAATTTTAGAACAGTCCATAAAAAGCATGAGAAAATAAAAAAGATAGTACAAAGTACATTGACAGTTATGATTTGTTGTTTATCTGTAACAGGAATTGTTTTTGCAAAAGATATTTCTACGAAAATATATGATAATTTCTTTATGACAGGTAAAGGAATGGAAACAGCAATGAATGAGGGATATATCGAAAATACGGATATGGAATATGAAAATGCGAATACAACTGTAGAAAACACAGAAACAGGTGAAATGATAGAAGATGTGGAAACAAAGGTAAAAGTATCTGAATTTGTCATGGATGATTTTAATTTAAGCATTACATTTGATGTAGAACTATCTGAAAAAGCAAAGGAAATTATAACAGCAGATGAAGTATGGGAGTTTAATTTTCCAGACTTAGTGATATCAGATGAAAATAATATTGTTTTATATTGCCCAACAGGAGTTAGATATAATGAATTTAGCCAAGAAAATAATTTAGGTTTAGATTATAATGAGGCAATAGATAAGAATATGTATATTGGAAGTGGTGTCAATATTATTCCTGTTGAGAGAGAAGGAAATCATGTAAAAGTTGTTTATAATATTTATACAGGAGGAAACAGTCACTATCCAAAAAGTAAAACATTAACAATTGATATGACGAAAATTAATATTTCCAAAGAGGAAGGAACTTCTATGGGAGAAGAGGAAATTACCCTTACAGGAGATTGGCATTTTGATGTAGAAGTTCCAGAAAAAATGTATAACAGACAATCAGTTGTTTATACACAGATAGACACAACCAATGAAGATTATCAAGTAGAGTCAGCAACATTATATGATACAGGAATGGAAATAACGGCCAGAATAAAAACAGAACCAAAACCCAAATATCCATCATTTTTGGAACACGATTTTTATGATAGTTTATCAAATGATGATCCACTTAAAAATGTAGATATTTTAGGATATATTAGTTGGAAAGAATGCCAAACAGATGCTTATAAAGAGTATTATCGAAAAACATATGGATTAACAGATATTGTGATATATTTAACAAATGAAAACGGTGAAAAATTTACATTAGTACAAGGACCAAGTGAAAATGGTTCGAAGTCATTAAGTGAAGAAGGCATGTTAACATTTTCAGGTATGTTTGATTTAACAAAATATAATGAAGCAGAAAAAATAATTGTTCATTTTGAATATAGAGGTCAAACAGAAGAAGTAGTCCTAAAGAAAGGGGATGAATAATCGTATGAAAATACAATATAAAGTATTCAGCATTTTTTGTATTATTATCATTGGTATAATGTATTTTTCTAATACAGTACTAGCAACAGAAAGTACTGACTCAGATGAGAGGAGTGAATTTATAGAAGGTATTTTTGAAGATTGGATAGAAAGTTATAAAAGTGAAGAAATACCAGAAAATAGAAGAATTACAGATTATAAATTAAATAAACTTGGTATTAGAACAATTAGTGATAATGAATATATAGCAGATATTGAATTTGTTGTAACACCTGTTTCTATTGAAAATACAGAATGGAATTATGGAGAACCAGAAATTGGATTATGGGAAGGACATGAATTCATTTGGTACGTAAAAACCAATATATGTTATATTAAAATAAAAGTAGAAAATGGAGAATATCAGGTAGAATATATTAGAGAAACACCAGAAGGATATGACGAATTTGAAAAACGATTTGAAGAATATAAAAAGACACATCCACAAGAAGAAGTGGAAAGTACACAAATACAAGGAGAGGAAACAGAGAATTTATTAGCAAATCAAGAAATAGAGAAAATGAGCAATGGAATTGTGATAGGTTGTTCAATCATCTTATTAGCTATCATAAGTTTTACAATTGTAAAAGTTATAAGACAGAAAGGTAAAAATAACTCTAATAAATAAAGAATAAGTAAAAGAAAATTATTTTATTACAGGTATGTATGGAATAATTTTCTTTTTTGTAGTATGATATATAAAAGTTTTGAAATCACATATGTAGGAGGAAAAAATGAAAACATTCATAAAAATTATATTGAAAATATTGTTACCTATATTTTTATTTATCATAACGATGAGTTTTATTATAGAAAATGTGGCAGTAAAAACGATTTCCAATGATATCCTGACAAAAAGAGTTAGTGGATATATGTTAGATGAGATTATCAATGAAGTAGATAGTAATACCTTTTACGAAATAGCAGAAAAGATAGAAGGTAGTCCATATATGGAAGAAATTACAGGTAAATATTTAGATGTTTTAACTGGTAAAAGTGAAAATATAGATATAACAGAAGAAATCAATCAGATTTTAGAAGAGGAAGATTTACAAAATGAGATACCAGAAGACATAAAAGATGATATAAGAAGCTATGTGAGTGAAAAAAGTGAAGAGATAGAAGATAGATTAGAAATGGGAGTAGAAGGAACTGCAACAGAAGTATTAAATATATATGGACAATTCACAAGTTTTGAATTTAGGATAACCTTTATCATATTATGCTTACTAGATATCATAGGATTAATATTCTTAGAAAAACAACAGGTATTAAAAACTATTCAAATCAGTATGTTTATCACAGCCATCATATCTATTATTGCATTCATAGGAATTAGAGTATTATCAACATATATAGAACAGTATTTATCTGGAGGCTGGATTGACAATATCAACCTTAATATGTTGATAGGATGTATTATAACAGAAGTAATTATAGGTTTCATATTATTTATGATAAGAAGAGCTTTATATAAAAAAGGGTCAGATGAAGTTGTAAAAGATAGTAAATGAAAATAGGTTTAATAGAAAAATTAAAACAATATATTGACTATAAATAAAAAACATATAAAATAGTAATAAATGAAAGGAAGAGATAATTATGAATCAAGAAAAATTAGAATTAGTAGCAGATTTTTATGAATTTACAATGTCAAATGGATATTTTTCAAAAAATAAGAATGATATTGCCTATTTTGATGTATTTTTTAGAAAGGTTCCAGATGGTGGAGGATATGCCATTGTAGCAGGATTGGAACAAATTATAGAATTCATACAAAATTTAAAATTTGATGAAGAAGATATAGAATATTTAAGAAAACAAAATATGTTTTCAGAAGAATATTTAAACTATTTAAAAAACTTTAAATTTACAGGAGATATTTGGGCAATACCAGAAGGAACAGTTGTATTTCCAAATGAACCATTGATTACCGTAAGAGCACCAATTAGTGAAGCACAATTGATAGAAACTATGTTATTACTCATTATTAATCATCAAAGTTTAATTGCAACAAAGACAGCAAGAATTGTAAGAGCGGCACAAGGAAGACCGGTCATGGAATTTGGAGCAAGAAGAGCTCATGGAGTATCAGCAGCTATTTATGGAGCAAGAGCAGCGATTATAGGGGGAGCAGTAGGAACTTCTTGTACAGCAGCAAGTGAAAAATTCCATGTTCCAGCAAGTGGAACGATGGCACATAGTTGGATACAAAGTTTTGATAATGAATATGAAGCTTTTAAAGCATATGCAGAACTATATCCTAACAATGGCACATATTTAATTGATACCTATCATACCTTACAAAGTGGATTACCAAATGCGATAAAAGTATTTGATGAAGTTTTAAAACCACAAGGAATTAGACCGATTGCAGTTAGATTAGATAGTGGAGATTTAGCATATTTATCTAAAAAGGTAAGAGTCATCTTAGATGAAGCAGGATATCCAGATTGTAAAATATGTGCAACCAATGCATTAGATGAAAATTTAATTAGTTCTTTAATAGAACAAGATGCAAAAATTGATTTATTTGGTGTAGGTGAAAATTTAATCACAGCAAAAAGTGATGCTATATTTGGTGGTGTATATAAATTAGCTGCATTAGAAAAAGATGGAAAAATCATACCAAAAATAAAGATTAGTGAAAATGTAGAAAAAATCACAAATCCAAGTTTTAAAAAGGTATATCGTTTTTATTCTAAAGATACGAACTATGCATTAGCAGATGTGATTATGCTAAAAAATGAAAAAGAACCAGAAGGAGAATATGAAATATTTGACCAATATAATACTTGGAAGAGAAAGAAATTACATCATTACTATGTAAAAGAATTGCAAGAAAAAATATTTGAAAATGGAAAACTAGTATATAAAGAACCAACTATAAATGAAATTGTAAAGTACACAAAAGAACAATTAGGAACCATATGGGAAGAAATCAAAAGACTGGAAAATCCTCAAAAATATTATGTGGATTTATCTCATAAATTATATAATTTAAAAACAAAGTTGTTAAATCAAAAATAAGCATAAATTGAAAAAACATATTTATCACAATGTGGATTACAATGTAACAATAGTAATTTTTAGCGAAAATTAAAGAATTTAATCATATAAAATTTTTAATAATAAGAAAATAAATATAGTGAAAAAATGATATTGATTTATTAGTGAAGATTGCTTATATATGAAAAATATGGTATAATATATACATATAGGTAAAGAACGGTTTACATATATGGTACATAAGAAAAGGAGGGGATGAATATGAAGAAAATATTAAAAGTAATAGGAATCATTATTGCGATACTAATTGTAATATTAGCTATATATTATGTAGCAATCCATTTTGATGGATTTTTAAATAAGGATAATCCAATGACAAGAAGTGAAGTAATTGAATTATTAGAAAAAGGAAAAGAATATCCTAATTATTATTATGCATCAGAATCTAGTTGGATTTTTGGAAACTTAAATGAAACGGAAACAGAAACATACATAAAAGACAATATTGAAAAAGTTGTAGTCGATGGAGAAATACATCAATGGATAGACTATAATACAGAAGAATATATTGGAGTATTTGAATTTAACGGAAAAAAATCTGCTAGTGTAAGTAACTTAGATAATTTTGAAACAAATGAAGATAGTCAAAGAGGTTTTGATTATTCACTTATTACAAGGGAAGATATATACAGTACGGAATTTAAATATTTAGGTGAAAAACAAGTAGATGGTAGAGATACAATATTAGTAAAAGTGTGGAATAAAAATGCATTTGAAGTAAATTCTACTAAATTCTATATTGATAAAGTAACAGGATTAATCATGAGAAGAGTAGATTATACAGCATTAGGCTTTATCAAAATAGATAGTGATAGAAATGTAAAAATGGATGTTGTTACAGATGAAGACATTCAAAGACCAAATTTAGAAGGATATGAAATATTTCAACAATAAAATATAAAGATAAGAAGAAAGAATACCAATCTTTCTTCTTTTTTAGTGAGTAGATGTGAGTTTTTTTTTCTTAAAATTCACAATAACATTTGACTTTTTTTTATATCTATATTAATCTATTATAGGCGATAAAAAATATACATAAAATAAAAAGTAATAAATGTACGGAGGAAATAAAGCTATGGCAAAAAAAGTGTTAGAAGTCACAGACTTAAAAGACATGTTAAATAAAACAAGAGAATTATATGGAGATAAACCAGGATATAAAATAAAAATAGGAAAAAAACAATACAAGACATATACACATAAGGAAATAAGAGATATGATAAATTATCTAGGAACTGCACTAATCAGTATGGGCTTAAAAGGTAAAAGAATAGGTGTTATTGGAGAAAATCGATATGAATGGGAACTTGCCTATTTATCAGTTGTATGTGGTGTAGGAATTGTCGTTCCAATGGATAAATCTTTACCAGCAAATGAATTAGAAGAGGTTATAGAAAGATCAGAAGTAGAAGCCATATTTTATTCTAAAAAATATGAAGAGACTATTAAAAAAATAAAATATAGCGAAAAAAACAAGTTAAAACATTTAATTTCTATGGATGCAGATATTCATGATGAAGGAATATATTCTGAAAAAGAATTAATAGAAAAAGGGAAAGAATTATTAGATAATGGAAACAAAGAATATATTAATGCAGAAATAAATCCAGAAGAAATGCGTATTATGTTATTTACATCAGGAACAACATCAAAATCAAAAGTAGTTGCACTTTCACATAAGAATTTAATTTCAAATGTAATGGATTATGCATCTGTTGTAGATGTAGATTCAAATGATAGAATATTGTCATTTTTACCATTACATCATGTATATGAATGCACAGTCGGTATGTTAGTTTCATTATATGTGGGTGCAGAAAGAGCTTTTTGTGATGGCATTAGACATATTGTAGAAAATTTAAATGAATATAAAATAACCTATGCTGCATTTGTTCCTGCCATATATGAATTAATGTATAAAAATATATGGAAAATGATAGAGAAAAAAGGAAAAGTAGAAGAAGCAAAAGAATTGATGCAGGAATATAAAGATAAATCTATGCAAGAGAAAAAAGAAGTATTTAAAGAAATCCATGATATGTATGGAGGATGTATTAAGTTATTTATTACTGGAGCTGCAGCATTAGATAAAGAGGTAATCGAAACATTTAGAAACTGGGGATTAAATTTATGTCAGGCATATGGTTTAACGGAAACATCTCCAATTATAGGAATAGAAACAAATGAACATCATAGAGTAGGTTCTATCGGAAGACCAATTCCACATGTTCAAGCAAGAATTGATGAGGCAGACGATGATGGTGTAGGAGAACTAGTGGTAAAAGGACCAAATGTCATGTTAGGATATTATAATAATAAAAAAGCAACAGACAGTGTAATGGAAGATGGATGGTTTCATACAGGTGACTTAGCTAGAATTGACGAAGATGGTTATATATTTATCTGTGGAAGAAAGAAAAGTGTGATTGTCTTAAAAAATGGTAAAAATATATATCCAGAAGAAATGGAAGGATTAGTTAATAAAATTGAAGGTGTAAAAGAATCTTTTATCTTTGGAAAACAACAAACAGATGATAAAGATAATATCAAAATACATGTAAAAATTGTATTTGATAAAGACATTATGAAAGAAGCATATAAGGTAGAAAGTGAAGAAGAGATTTATAGAGTATTGACTGAAAAGATAAAGGAAGTCAATAGTGTTATGCCAAAGTATAAAGCAATCAGAGGAATGATTGTTTCAGACAAACCATTAATTAAAACAACAACTGGTAAAATCAAAAGACAAGCAAATTTAGATGAAATAGAAAAAGAAGTTTAACATGAAAATTATCTTTTTTGATAGATTTATAAAAAAAGTAAAATAGTAATTTATAGAGGAGATACGCAAAATGAAAATAGGAATAGATTTAGATGGTGTTGTAATTGATAGCGAAACAACATTTAGGACTTATGAAGAAATATATGATATAGATGTTTTGAAACAAAATAATTTAGTTGATAGGACAGAGCCAAAATTTCAATCAAGATATAATTGGAATGAAGAACAACAAAAAGATTTTTGTGAAAGATACTTTTTACAAGTATCTAGAGAAAGTAATCTTATGTCTGGATTTATAGCCACTTATAATAGATTAAAAAAACAAGGTCATGATTTTGTTGTTATAACCGCTAGAGGACTTATGCCAGATGGAAGTTTTATGAAAGAAATGGAAGATGATGCCAAAAGAGTTTTAAACGAAAATGATATATTATTTGATAAATATTATTGGGGACAAAAAGATAAACTAGAAGCTTGTCTAAAAGAAAATATTGATATTATGATTGATGATGATTGGAGAATAATTAAAAAATTATCAGATAATCGTATTAAAACCTTATACTTTAGAGATACAAAATTAAAAAAACTAGAAGAAACAGAGTATATTAGTGAAGTGAACACTTGGGGAGATATTTATAGAAAAATTAATTCATAGCTTAATAATAAATTACAATAAATAAGGCAGATGATAAAATCATTTGTCTTTTTTTATAAAAGACTATTGACACGGTGTCAAAGAAGTGATATATAATAGATGAAAGTTGACACAATGTCGAAAAAAAGGAGATGAAAAAATGAATAATGAAATAGGAGAAGATAAGAAAGAAGAAATTATTAAGGCTTGTGAGGAACTTTATAAAAAAACAAGTTTCAAAGACATCACAATAAAAGGAATTGGAGAGCAAGGAAAATTTTCTAGAACCTCTATATACTATTATTTCCAGACAAAAGAAGAAATATTTTTAGCACTTTTTACAAAAGAATATGAAAAATGGATAAAAGATTTAGAGGAATTATATAGTAAAAATGAAGAAATATCAAAAGAAAATTTTGCTGATAAATTAGCCAAAACCATTGAAAAAAGAAAAAATCTGTTAAAGTTACTTTCAATGAATATGTATGATATGGAAGAAAACAGTAGAATTGAAGAACTAATAAAATTTAAAACAGCTTATGGCAAATCAGCAGAAATGGTAAGAAAATGTATTGATAAATTTTTAAAAGATATGTCAGAAGAAGAAAAAGATAAATTCATATTTTCATTTTTTCCATTCATGTATGGCATATATCCTTATGCTGAAGTAACAGAAAAACAAAAAGAAGCAATGGAAAAAGCAAAAGTACCGTTTAAGTTCCAAACTATATATGAAATTACTTATAATGGATTATTAAAATTATTAAAATAAAATTTTTATTGGTTATCCAAGAATCTTAAATGCAATTAGCTGTATAAATCAGATAATACCAGAATAAAAAAAGGAGAGATTAGTTATGGAAGAAAAAGAATTTGAAAAAGTAAATATGTTTGGAAAGGGTAATCCAAATGATGCATTTGCTAAGTATTTTGTAGGAAATAGTTATTTAAATCCATTAGTAGATAATACAAGTTCAATATTTTTAGCAAATGTGACATTTGAGCCAGGTTGTAGAAATAATTGGCACATACATCACGCAATTAAAAATGGTGGACAAATTTTAATATGTACAGCAGGTTATGGTTGGTATCAAGAAGCAGGAAAAGAAGCAGTAAGTTTAGAGCCAGGAAAAGTAATAGTAATTCCTGCAAATGTTAAACATTGGCATGGAGCCAAAAAGGACAGTTGGTTTAGCCATATTGCGATAGAAGTACCAGGAGAAGATACAAAAAATGAGTGGTGTGAAAGAGTTACAGATGAGGAATATAATGACTTGGAAGTTACTATTGAAAGAGTAAATTAGAAAAGAGGGATTTATCATGAGTAAAGTTTTAGTGAGTTATTTTTCAGCAAGTGGTGTTACAAAAAAGGTAGCAGAAAAAATTGCAAAAGCAATTAATGGAGATTTATTTGAAATTGAGCCAACACAAAAATATACATTAGAAGATTTAGACTGGACAAATAAACAAAGTAGATCATCAATCGAAATGCAGGACAAAACTTCTAGACCACAAATATTAAAAAGAGTATCAAATATTGCAGAATATGATACAGTTGTATTAGGCTTTCCTGTTTGGTGGTACACAGCACCTACAATAATAAATACTTTTATTGAAGAAAATAATTTAGAAGGAAAAGATATTTATGTATTTGTAACAAGTGGTGGTTCTGGTTCAGAAGGAAGTTTTAAAGATTTGAAAAATACATACAAAAATCTAAACTTTATAAAAAGTAAAAGATTTACTGGAAGAGAAATTGATGAAGATTATATAAATTGGATAAAATAAAATTTTATCGAGGAGAAAAGATTATGAAAGAAATAAAAAAAGATGAAAGAACAGAAAATTTAATTAATCAATTATTAGAAGTATGGGAAGATTCTGTAAAGGCAACACATACTTTTTTATCTAATGAAGAAATAGAAAATATAAAAAAATATGTACCACAAGCATTAGAAGGTATATCACACTTGATAATTTTAGAAAATGAAAAATATCAACCTATTGCTTTTATGGGGATAGAAGAAAATAAACTTGAAATGCTATTTATAAAAAATAGTGAAAGAGGAAAAGGATTAGGAAAAAAATTATTAAATTATGGAATAGAAAATTATGGTGTAAATGACCTTGCTGTTAATGAAGATAATCCACAAGCTAAAGAATTTTATGAACATATGGGATTTAAAGTTTATCAAAGAAATGAATTAGATGATCAAGGAAATCCTTATCCTGTTTTATATATGAGATTAGAGACATAATGTAGACCTGTGTTTGTATAACACAGGTCTTTATGCGTCTATGAGAACTTAAATATATTTTGAAAAAATTTTTTCAGAAATCTATTGACAAAATGTTATAAACTGTTATACTATAATTATAACAGTAAATAACAGTGAGGAGGAAAGCTATGAATATAATAATAAGTAATAATAGTAGTGTACCAATTTATGAACAAATAAAAAATGCTATTAAAGATGCTATAATTTCCAACGAATTAAAAGA
>CASEIX010000011.1 GCA_949288095.1 uncultured Eubacteriales bacterium | reverse complement strand
TTTTTCTTGTTTATATCTTCATTTTACACAAAAATCAAAGAAAAAGCAATCCTTTTTGCTCAATTAAATCCTTTTAAATAGCATTTAACTGGTAACTAGAATTTACTTTTTCTAAATATATTTTACTTTTTCAGTTGACCAGAATTATAGGAATTAACTTATTTTTATTTACAAATAAAATAATTATGCATAAAACTTGTAATTAAAGCAAAAAAATGATATAGTAATAAAGAATTTAACTAAGGAGAAAGATGATGAAAAATTTAGATATAAAAGTGATAAATAATGAAAAAGGAATTACATTATTAGCATTGGTTATTACAATTGTTGTTTTAATCATATTATCTAGTATAGCTGTAAATGTTGGTAAAGACGGAATAAAAGAATCTAAAGAAGATGCTATGTTAAGTGAATTGGGAATTGTACAAAATGCTATTTTGCAAAGAAAAACAAAAGCGGATTTGACAAATGAAGAGTATCCAGGAGAAACAATTACAGAAGCTAATATCAATTTAGAAGAAACCATAGAGGAAATTAATGATAATAGAGCTTCAGGAGAAGAAGAAATTAGCAGAAAAGATAGTGATGATAGCCACTATTATTTCCTTTCAACAGAAAATGGAGGACTAGAAGAATTAGGTATTACCAATTCAGAAGATGCATATATTGTAAATTATGAAACAGGGGAAGTTATCAATTATACGACAAAATTAACAGGAACAGGAAAACCTTTATATATTTATGCGAAAGAAGCAGATTAGGAGGAAGTTATGACAGAAGAATTAAAAAAACAAATATTACAGTTAGGAATTTCAAAGGATAATATATTGTTTGATGAACCAATGTCAAAACATACAACCTTTAAAGTTGGTGGTCCTGCTGAATGTTATGTAAAAATTGATGATATACAAGACTTAAGACATATATCGAGATTTGCAAAACAAAATCATATACCAGTTACCATATTAGGAAATGGAAGTAATGTCTTGGTATTAGATGGTGGTATAAAGGGTATTGTTTTAAATATCAGATTTAACAAAATAGAAATGATGAATTTAGATAAAAAGATTTTTGCAAATGTGGGGGCAGGTGTTAAAATTTCAGTTTTTGGACATTTGCTTTTGAAAAATGCCATCACTGGATTTGAAGAATTATCAGGTATACCAGGGACCATAGGCGGTGCTGTTAGAATGAATGCAGGAGCACATGGCAAAGAATTTAAAGACATTGTCAGTACTGTAACTTGTATGGATGATGATGGTAATATTCATCAATTTGAAAATGAAGATATGCATTTTGCATATAGAAAAAGTATGTTAAAAGATAAGCCATATATTGTATTAGAAGTACATATGGAATTTCAAAAGGGAGAAGAAAAAGATATCAAAGAAAAAATGGAGGAATATGCAAATTACAGGAAGGAAAAACAACCAATTGAATATCCAAGTGCAGGTAGTACTTTTAAAAGAGGAACAGATTTTATTACAGCAAAATTAATTGATGAAGCAGGCTTAAAAGGCTATAGCATTGGAGGAGCAGAAGTCTCTAGTAAACACGCAGGATTTATTATAAACAAAGGAAATGCAACTGCAAAAGACATATTAGAATTAATTGAATATGTAAAACACGAAGTAGAAGAAAAATTTAATAAGAAGATAGAATTAGAGATTGAGATTATGGGAGAGAATTAGAATGAATGGTTTTATGCATTGGTTTAAATCAAGTACAAAAATGAAAAGATGGATATTCTTAATTTTAATAGGTATCATATTATGCTGTTATGGAATTGCTGAAATATTAGTTATGAGAGAAATATCTTTTCAAGAAGTAGGAAAAGTTATAGCTATATTTGTTGTAGGATTTGTGGCAATTGTTATAGGTCTGGTATATATTAATAAAAGAACATTAGAAGTATTAATTGAATCGACAGATGAAAGAATGGAAAATAAAAAGAATGTCAATATAAATTCATTAATTTTTAACAAAACAATATATGATAAAGGACCCAATATTGTTGTTATTGGAGGAGGGACTGGATTAAATACAGTTCTTTCAGGATTAAAGAATTATACAAGTAATTTAACAGCGATTGTAACTGTTTCAGACTATGGAGAAGCGATTACAAATTCTAGAAGAGAGTTACAAACATTGCCATTAAATGATATTAAAGACAGTATCATTGCATTAGCCAAAAAAGATGACCAAGTACAAAAATTACTAAATCATGAATTCCAAAATGGAAGATTAAGAGGACTTGATTTTTCAGATATATATTTTCTAGCAATGAAAGAAATTAATGGAAACTTTGAAGACTCTATTATTAAAAGTAATGAAGTTATTAATATGGTAGGAAAAGTTATACCAGTGACTTTAGATGAGATGAAAATTGTTGCAGAATTGGCAAATGGATATATTGTAGAAGAAAAATCCAGAATACCAGAAGTGGTTTCTGAAAAATTAACAAAAATTAATAGAATTATGATTAGTCCATCAAATTGTAAACCAGCACCAGGTGTAGTAGAGGCTATAAAAGCAGCAGATTGTATTATTATAGGACCAGGCAGTTTATATACAAATGTCATACCAAATCTTTTGGTAAATGGTGTTAATAGAGCAATCAAAGAAAGTACAGCCATAAAAGTATATATTAGTAATATTATGACGGAACCAGGACAAACAGATAATTATAGTGTGGCAGACCACATCAATGCGATATTAGAACATTGTGGACAAGGCATTATGGATTATTGTATTTATGATACAGGAGAAGTGATACCAGAATTTATTAAAAAATATAATTTGGAAGGACAAGATATTGTAGAGCAAGATGTAGATAAAGTAAAAGGAATTAAATTTTTACAAAGAAATCTATCTATGATAGATGGTGAATTTGTCAGACACGATCCAAATTTAGTGGCAGCTTCTATTATAGAATTAATCTGTGATGATTTAAAATATCAAGATAAACAAAATGATCCTCAATATTTAATGCTAAATACAAAATTACAAGAAGAAAAACGAATCAATAAAAAGAAAAAAGCAATGGAGAAAAGAAATAAAAATGGTAAAAAGCCACAGGAAAAACATGTAAGAGGAAAAAGTAAGTTTAGCAATAAATATAGTGAGAGAATTGCTTCTATAAAAGAAGCAGATGAAAAAGCAAGAATAAAAACAGAAAAAGAAAATATGAGAAGAAAATCTAATAAAACAGCAAAAACAAACAATAAAAATATAACTGAGGATACCAAAACAACAAAACCAAAAAGTGCGAGAGGAAGAGGCAGAAGGATGAAAACAAAAGCAGAATTAAGAGAAGAAATGATGAAAACATTAAATGAAAGTAGTTACAAAAAATAAGAAAAAAATAGAAAATACGGAGGATATTATGAAATTTACAAAGGAAAATTTAGATTTAGAAACAGGACTTACAAAAGAATGGCTAATTACAAATGGGATTGGAGGATTTGCATCTTCTACAATTATTGGAGCAAATACTAGAAAATATCATGGATTACTAGTAGCACCATTAAATCCACCAGCAAACCGATATGTGATTTTATCAAAACTAGATGAGGCAATCGAAGTAAGAGGAAAACAATATGACTTATATACCAATATATGTGAGTCATATATTTCTCATGGATATAAATATCAAGAAGAATTTGAAAAAAATTATTATCCTACTTTTAAATATAAAGTGCAAGGAATAGAAATCGAAAAAAGTATTTGCATGGAATATAATGAAAACACAGTAGGTGTATATTATAAAATAAAAAATGGAAGATATAAAGCAAAATTAACATTAGCACCAATTATGAACTTTAGAGATTTTCATACAATGAATACAGGACATCATTTTGATGTAAAACAACAAATTAATGGAACAAAAATCAAAGTAGTAATAGATGATAAATCACAAACACCAATATATATGAATTTATCAGAAGGAACTTATATTGCTCATGAGAATGATGATTTTGAGCATATGTTTTATATCGAAGAAGAAAAAAGAGGTTTTTATCCAGAAGAAAATCATGCTGTTCCTGGAGTTTATGAAGTGGAAATCAAAGCAAATGAAGAAAAGGAAATTTCATTTGTATGTTCTTTAGAAGAAAATATAGAAGAAAAAGATGTAAAAGAAATATTAGAAAAAGAAGCTTATAGAATAGATAAAGAAATAGAAAAAACAGGACTTATCTCAGAAGCAGAAAAGAAAACCAAAAAAGAACTAAATGAAGATGAACTAATCAAAACATATATAAAAGCAATTGATAATTTTATTGTATATAGACCAAATTTTAGATTACATACAATTATTGCAGGTTATCCATGGTTTTTAGATTGGGGAAGAGATTCTTTAATTGCCTTTGAAGGATTATTATTGGTTACGAAAAAATATGACATTGCCAGAGAAGTTTTATTAACAATGGTACGAGATATAAAATATGGATTAATACCAAATGGTTATTCTGGATATGACAGTAGACCATTATATAATAGTGTAGATGCATCTTTATTACTATTTGAGCAAGTTCAAAAATATTTAGAATATACAAGAGACTACAAATTTGTTAAAGAAAAAATGTATCCTAAAATGGAAGATATTATTAAAAACTATGTAGAAGGTAATAATGTTGATGGTAATAATATCTATTTAGATAGAGATGGATTAATCGTGTCAGGTACAGAAGATACACAAAATACTTGGATGGATGCAAAAGTAGGAGATATAGCTGTTACTCCAAGAAATGGAAAAGCTGTAGAAATCAATGCCATGTGGTATAATGCCAATATGATTATGGCAAATTTAACTTTAAAAATTGGTGATTTATTACAAATAAAGAAATATAAAGATTTAGCAAAAAAATGTAAAAAAGCATTTGAAGAGAAATTCTATAATCCAAAAACAAAATGTCTTTATGATGTATTAGGAGATAGTAAAATAAGACCAAATCAATTATTTGCTTTAAGTTTAACATATCCTGTAATAGATGCAGACTCAGAAATGGCTAAAAATATTATCAATGCTGTAGAAAAGAAATTATTAAATCCTTATGGATTAAAAACTTTAGCAAAAGGCGAAGAAAATTATGTAGAAGTTTATGAAGGAGATAGTTTTAAAAGAGATAGCAGTTATCATCAAGGAATTACATGGACATGGTTATTAGGTTTATATTATAATGCACTTGTAAATATGAAAGATAAAGCAAAAAATGAAGAGAAAGAAGCTTTAGAAAGTAAGATAGATAAATTTGTAGAAAAAACAGATAAAACATTTAAAAAGGAAATTAATGAAAATGGTTGTATTGGAAGCATATCAGAAATATATGATTCTGTAAAACCACAGTTACCAAAAGGTGCAATTGTACAAGCTTGGAGTGTAGCAGAAGTGTTTAGAATTATTATGAGTAAAAGGGATTAGAGGGATTTTTTATGGAAACTACAAAAAGTATCGAAATAAAATTGAAAGAAAATTTAAAAGAAAGTTGTAATTTGATATATGAGTTTGCAAACAATCATTGCAAAAATGGTGATGGTGATGATAATTGCGTTTGGTATCATTCAATATGGCAGTATTATAGAATGCTAAATGTTGTAGCTAATCCTACTTGGCATAATGAATTTTATATTACACAATTTAGTAAAGCATTCAATAAAGATAATAGTAATATCTTAATTTCTGGAGCAGCAGATTATGCTATTTTAGCATATGTTTTAGAGATTATGAAACAAAATAAAGTTAAACTAAATATTTATGTATTAGATATGTGTGAAACTCCATTATTTGCATGTAAATGGTATGCCAATAAAGAGAATATTAATATAAAATGTGTTAATGAAGATATTCTTAACTACAATAATAATGAATTTTTTGATGTAATATGTACAGACGCCTTTTTAACTAGATTTAGTGATAACGACTCAAATTTAGTTATTGATAAATGGTACAAACTTCTAAAAAAAGAAGGAAAAATTATAACGACAGTTAGAATTCATGACTCTGATACCAAAAATACACCTAATGCTATGGAGAAGTATATACAAAAAATAAAAAAAGAATATAATAAATATGAAAAATATATTGGAATATCATGTGATAAACTAATGGAAAAAACAGAAGAATGGCTGAACAAAAAGAAAAGTAATAATATTGGAGATAAAGAAAAGATATTAAATAAATTTAAAAAGTTTGATGTAGAATATAATGTGAGAAAAGTTAGTGGCGAACTATCTGAAACGGAATATATAGAATTAGTTGCAACTAAAAATTAACAATTGATAACTTAGACTAGTAAGAAAATCAAAAATTATACAAAAATAAGTTAAATAAAAAAATAAATTCTAGTTTTGTTTGTATACTGGAATTTATTTTTTTAGGCTAAATATTTCTTATTAAGATGTAGTTGAATTTTAAAAAAATTATGATATAATGTGAACAGAAATTCGAAAGAAAGTCAATAAAGATTACTTTAGAGAAAGGAAAGAAAACATGAGAATATTAGGAGTAGATCCAGGGTTTGCCATAACAGGATATAGTATTATAGATTATATAGGAAATAAATTTCATTTAGAAACTTCTGGAGCAATATTAACAGAAGCACATACATCATTTCCATTAAGATTAGAAAAGATTAATCAAGAATTAGATGATATTATTAAAACATATCAACCAGAAGCTATGGCAATTGAAGAGTTGTTTTTTAACAATAATGCAAAGACAGCGATTAATGTAGCACAAGCAAGAGGGGTTATTTTAATAACAGCAAGACAAAACAATTTAAATATATATGAATATACACCACTTCAAGTAAAACAAGCTGTTACAGGTTATGGAAGAGCAGATAAGATTCAAGTACAACGAATGGTAAAAATGATTTTAAATGAAGAGAAATTACCAAAGTTAGATGATATTACAGATAGTATGGCGATGGCTATCTGTCATGCGCATTCATCTAAATTTGCACAAAAGCTATAAAATCAAAAGATTTTATGTATAGATGTGGAGGTATTATGGTAAAAATAGAAGAATTAGAAAAAGAATTAAACCAAGGAATTTTGAAAAATATCTATATCTTATATGGTGAAGAACTATTTTTATTAGAAAACGCATTAAAGAAAATAAAGCATTTATTTGGTGAATGTATCAAAGGAATCAACTATATACCAATTGATGATACCAATATTAGTGGAATTATATCTGATATAGAAACGCCAGCTTTTGGATATGAAAAAAAATTAATCATTGCAAGAAATTCGGGAATACTAAAAAAAGAAGGAAAACGAAAAAATGCAGAACTTGGAAAGATAAGAGACAGATTAGCAGAATATTTAGAAGCAAATCATAAATTAATAGCTGAAAGTGTCATTTTAGTATTTGTTGAAGAAGATGTAGATAGTAAAACAAATTTATATAAAACTATTGATAAATTAGGTGTAGTTTGTCATTTTGAATATCAAAAACCAATTCAAATAGAAAAAAGAATGAAAGCCATCTGCAATGCATATAAAGTAAATATATCAGATGCAAACCTAAGATATTTTATAGAATGCTGTGGTACGAATATGCAAGAATTAATTAATGAAATTAGAAAATTAATTGAATATGCAGGAGAAAATGGAACGATTCAAAAAGAAGACATTGATAGTTTATGTATAAGAAAATTAGAAAGTGTAATATTTGATTTAACAGATAGCTTAGGAAAAAAGGAAACAGATAAAGCCTTACAAGTTTTGAAAAATTTGATATATGCAAAAGAACCAATACAAAAAATATTAATTACATTATATAATCATTTTAAAAAATTATATCTTACAAAAATGGCTGTAAAATATAACAAAGATATCATAACAAGTTTAAATTTAAAACCAAATCAAACATTTTTAGTCAATAAATATAAAACACAAGCAAAGTATTTTGGAGAAAGAGATTTAAAAGCAATTTTGCAAAATTTAAGAGATTTAGATTATCATTATAAAGTTGGATTAATAGATTTACAAATAGGATTAGAATCTATACTTTGTAGATATTGTTCTTAAAATGAAAAAACTATAATTTAAAAATGTGAGGATAAATTATGAATCAATATGAAAGAGATAATGTAGAACAAATAAAAAAAGAAATTAAAGCATATGAAGAAAAAAGTGGCAAAATGCCTAAAGAAAAAAAGGCATATTATATTTATAGAAGAATGGGACAAATTTATTCATATAGAGAAGCTTATGCTTTATTAGAAGTTTTGCATAATATGAAAGAATATATGAAAAAAATAGAAATGTTTCAAGAAGGAACAGATGAAAATGGAGTAGCAATATGTACAGATATGAATAGGGCTTGTGTAGAATTTATGAGAGAAATGGGAATAAATGCTAAATACTTAGCAGTTGAAGCTGATGAAACACCATTGTATCATCCTGATGGGTGTTTTGAAGTAGAAGGAAAATATTATTTCTTTAATTTAGTGCCAGATTTAATGCGAATACAAACTGGAATGAGAACTAGAAATTTTGGTGCTTCACAACAAAGATTAAAAGAAAAATTTAAAAATGGTGTTCCGGATTATGATAGAGAATATGTACTGATTAGAATGAATGAGGAAAATGATGGAGAACCATTTACAGAAATTCCAGAAGAAACAATAAAAAAATGGGATGATGAGTTTGGATTTACATATAAAGGGCTATATACAAATGAAGTATTAGAATTGATGGAAAAAGAATGTTATGATAAAGCCTTTATGGAGGAATTTTTTGAGACAAAACAGCCAGATGAATTGGTACAACGAAAGTTTGAATTTATTATGAAATATGTAGGAATTATTAGAACAGTTAGAGAAAAAAAGATGGGAAATGTAGAGGCAGCAGACTACTATTTAAAGTTATTTGAAAAAATCATGACAAAGCAGGAATTTAATAAGTATATGACACTATGTATGGGATTTATAGAAGAAAATGAAAGAAGAAAGTTAAAGAATATAGTAATTATACAAAAGGAAAAAGAAAATGTGTATTATTTATATAATGCAGAAAAACAAATTTATGAGAAAGTAGAAACAGAAGAACTAATAAATCAAGGAATCCAATATTATAGTTATAAAAGAAAAGCAGATGTGCCAATAACAACATTAATTGATGAGAAAGAAAAAGAATTATTAGAAAGAAATAAGGAACATTCAGCAGATATTATGTTATAATGTATAATAAATCTCAATATTGCTAAAAATAAGGATAAGAATTTTTAGTAAAGGTGATTTTAAGATGAAATTAAGAAGAAATACAAGAAAAATATTTATTGTATGCATAATGACTGTATCGATTATATCTACCATTGCATATATATTTCCTAGAAATAATGAAGTAGAAGCCTTATCAAAATATGGTTCAAGAGGAGATGAAGTCACACAAATCCAAACCAAATTAAAACGATGGGGATATTATAATGGAAATATAGACGGAATCTATGGAAGTCAAACACAAGAAGCAGTTCGATATTTTCAAAGGAAAAACGGATTAACGGTTGATGGAATTGCAGGACCAAAAACATTAGCAGCAATGGGAATTACAAGTTCATCATCAGGTTCAACATCATCTTCTAGTAATAGTAGTAATGTCAATTTATTAGCTAGATTAATTTATGGAGAAGCAAGAGGAGAACCATATACAGGACAGGTTGCTGTTGGAGCAGTTGTGATGAATCGAGTAAAAAGTAGTTCATTTCCAAACAGCATTTCAGGTGTTATTTACCAATCAGGTGCATTTGATGCAGTTAGTGATGGGCAAATCAACCTAACACCAGATGCAACTGCTAAAAAAGCAGCACAAGATGCAATTAATGGTTGGGATCCTAGTTATGGAGCTATTTATTATTTTAATCCATCAACAGCGACAAACAAGTGGATATGGTCAAGACCAATGACAGTTACCATTGGAAGACATAGATTTTGTAAATAAGAAAAATAAAAATTTCTCATATAAAAAGAAGAGGACGGCAATACTTTTTAAGGTACGCCGTCCTTTTCTGTGTGGTCATGCAAATCATAAATATTCTTTCATATGTGGATTTAACATTGGAGTCAATCCCGAATTTCTGATAACATTTTTCAGAAAACGAAGTAAAAGTGCTTCGTCAAATTCGTTCTTTTCTCTGACAACTACATAATTAAAGATGCCAGATTTAAAAACTCCAAAGTATCCAACAACTGTTTTTTTCCCTGCAATCACAATACGAAAGACGTCATAGTCCTCATGTAATGAAACCAAAGGAAAAGAAAGCAGTTCAAAATGTTGCTCCTGAGTTTGAGGCTCGGAATTGGAAACAGGAATTTTTATTGGCTGTTTAGGCTCAATAGCTTCCCTTAAAACCTCTGTTTTTGTGTTCCTTTTCCGTTTTTTCTTTTTAGCCATAATACCACCCTCCTGAAATTTTATATAAAGAAAGTATATAGATAAAATCATATAAAGTCAATAAAAATATAAAAAGGATTTGAATACAAATAAACAGTATGTTAGAATGAAGAAAGAAAAATGTATACCTTGAGAAGGGAATGAGATTAACATGATAGATTTAGAAAAAGATGTAAAATATATAAAAGGTGTAGGACCTAATAGAGTAAAGCTATTAAATAAATTAGGCATATTTACACTAAAAGATTTAATCACATATTATCCAAGAACCTATGAAGATAGAAGTAAACCAAAAAATATTGCAGAATGTATAGATGGAGAAGAAGTATTAATTGAAGCATATGCTAGTGGCAGAGTGAGTGATGTAAGACTTAGAGGAAAAACTATGCAAAAATTAGTCATTAGAGATGAAACAGGTGTTGCAACAGCAGTTTGGTTTAACCAAAGTTATTTAAAAAATAAATTTGAACAAGGAAAGAAATATACATTTTATGGAAAAGTGAATAATACTTTTGGAAGAATTACCATAAATTCACCAGTTTTTGATGAAGAAGGAAAAACATCTAACACAGGAAAAATTATTCCTATTTATCCACTAACATTTAGTTTATCACAAAATACCATTAGAAAAATTATGGAAAATGCGATAAAAGAAGTAGAAGGAAGATTAGAAGAAACTTTACCTGAATACATATTAAAAGAATATCATTTAGAAGGGATTAATGAAGCAACTAAAAGCATTCATTTTCCACAAGAATTTAAAGATTTTAATATGGCAAGAAATCGATTAGCTTTTGAAGAATTATTAACCATGCAATTGGCATTATTGGAATTAAAAAATAGTTATATGAATGAGGAAAAAGGTATTCAATTTAGCAAAGATGTTCACATGTCAGATATTATTAACAAATTACCATTTCAATTGACCAATGCACAAAGACGAGTACTAGAAGAAATTGATAATAATATGGAATCTGAAAAACCAATGAATCGATTATTACAAGGAGATGTTGGCTCAGGAAAAACCGTTATTGCTATGTGTGCAGCATATAAAGCAGTAAAATGTGGTTATCAAGCAGCCATTATGGCACCAACAGCTATTCTTGCAACACAACATTTAGAAAATTTTAAAAAGATATTTGATGAATTAGATATCAAATGTGAATTATTAATTTCAGCCATGACGAAAAAGAAAAAAACAGAATTACTAGAAAGACTAAAAAATGGAGAAATTGATATTTTAATTGGAACACATGCTTTATTACAAGAAAATGTAGAATTTAAAAATTTAGGATTAGTCGTAACAGATGAGCAACACCGTTTTGGTGTAAAACAAAGAACAACTATTGTGGAAAAAGGACAAAATCCAGATGTATTGGTTATGACAGCAACCCCAATTCCTAGAACATTGGCTTTAATATTATATGGAGATCTTGACATTTCTATTATTGATGAATTACCACCAAACAGAAAAAAGATAGATACATTTGCAGTAACCAAAGGAATGGAAGATAGAATTAACAACTTTATCAAAGTACAATTGAAAGAAGGTAGACAAGCATATATTGTATGCCCATTGGTAGAAGAAAATGAAGAACTAGATTTAAAATCAGTAGAAAAGTTATATGAAAAATGTAAAACAGAAATCTTTCCAGAATATAGAGTAGAATATATACATGGAAAAATGAAAGCCAAAGATAAAGATGACATTATGATGAGATTTAAAAATAAAGAGATTGATATATTAATTTCAACAACTGTTATTGAAGTTGGTGTAGATGTACCAAATGCCAATATTATGGTTATAGAAGATGCTCAAAGATTTGGACTAGCACAATTACATCAATTAAGAGGAAGAGTTGGAAGAGGAGAATATAAATCCTATTGTATTTTAAAATATGAAGGCAAGGGTGAAACTGTTAGAAAAAGAATGAAAGTTATGTGTGATACCAATGATGGATTTATCATCTCAGAGAAAGACTTAGAATTAAGAGGTTCTGGAGATTTCTTTGGAACTATGCAACATGGACTTCCAGAATTTAAAATTGCTAACCTATTTGAGGATATGAATATATTAAAAGTGGCACAAGAGGTAGCTATTAAAATTATTGATAAAGATCCAAAATTAGAAAAAGAGGAAAATGCAAGATTAAAAAGATTAATCAGAGATAAGTTTACAAAGAGAATAGAGATATAATGTTTGAGAAACTCGGAAGAAGGTATGGAGGGATACCTTCTTCATTTTACTATATAAAAATAAATGTAACAAAACATAAAATGTAAAAAAATGTAAATATAATATATAGTAAAAATAGAACTTTGTAAAAAATAGAAACAAGCAACTGTAAAATATTGTAAAATAGAAAAATATTGAAGCAGAAAACTTTAGAAACAATCAAAGCTAAGGAGGAAAACAATGACAAAAGAAGCAGGATTAATAGCATTAAAACAAGAAAGCGAAGCACGGTCAATAACAGCTCAATTAGGTTTAAGTAGAGAGTTAAAAGGAACACATATTATTCAAGAATTCGTCATTGGAAAAAGAAAAACAGAAGATTTAAGTGAGGTAGAAGTAGAAATGGTTCTTAGCGCATGGGAAAGTAGACATTATGTACCAAGAACATTATTAACACCTGGCGAGAAGATACAAATATTGGTTGATAATTTGAATTTGACAAAAGATGAAGAAGAAACAGATGAGGAGTTCGACAGAAGAAAAGTGAAGCACATCGAAAGATATGTAAGAACAATTCTTGCTTAAAAGTAAGTCATAGTCTTAGGCGTTAAGGTTATCTTAACGCCTATTGACTTTTTATAAAAAACATATTAATATATATCTATAAAATAAAAAAGGATGTCGATATATATGTTTCAACTAATTATAAAATTAATTGGTTTAATAATGGTTTTAGTGGGTGTTATTTTAATATATGATGCAAGAATTATTACAAAAAGATTTTTTGGTTTTGGAGATCAAAATGAAGGCTCAAATGGATTGAAAATATTGGGATTTCTACTAGCCATAGCAGGTGGTTTGATAATTTATTTTTCTATGTAAAATTTATAAAAACTATTGACAATAAAAATGGATTTATGCTAATATATTTATTGTTAGTTTATATATGCGGATGTGGCGGAACTGGTAGACGCGCTGGTCTTAGGAACCAGTGCCAACGGCGTGGGGGTTCGAGTCCCTTCATCCGCACCAATAACAAATCTGTTTCAAATTAATCGAATAGATGAATACGAAAATCAATCAGAAATGGTTGATTTTTTTTATTACCCCAAGAGGAGGAAAAAGTATGTTGAATGTCAAGATAGTTAAGATTGTCCAAAAGGCAATCAATGATCACTTCTGTGTGCTGGTACCACTACCCGTTCGAACTGGGGAGGTACCAGATTTTTATGCTTGATTATCCTTTTCATTTATAATATAATATATTTAAATTTATCAAAATAAAAAGGTGTAAAAAATGAAAAATTATTTTATCATACATGGTTCATATGGAAATCCATATAAAAATTGGATACCATGGCTAAAAAGAGAATTAAGTAAAAGAAAAATAAACTGTATTGTACCAAACTTTCCTTCTCCATATAAACAGGATTATGAAAGCTGGAATAAAATATTAAAAGCCTATTTAGACATAGGTCTTATTACAGAAAACACAACATTTATAACTCATAGTCTTGGAGGAATATTTATTGCTAAATTTTTAATTCAAAATAAAGTAACGATAAAGAAATTAATTACAGTATCAGGCTTTAATCACATAAAATTTGAAGAAGATAATTCATTATATGATTCTTTTTATATAGATAGCAAAGAATTAAAAACAGTGGAAAAATATTGTTATGAAAGGATATGCATTTATTCGGATAATGATCCATATGTTCCAATAAATGAAGCTGAGAATTTTGCAAATATGATAAACGCAAAGAAATTATTAATAGAGCAAGCAGGACATTTTAATGAAAAATCAGGATATACAGAATTTAAAGAATTATTAAATTATATTAATAGTTAAAATGATACAGATAGAAAAGAGGAATTATGATAAATAAAGAAGAAATTTTTCCAATAGGGATTGGTACATGGAAAATTGATTATAAAAATATAGAAGATGAAATGAATTCTTTACTATATTCTTATGAGCAAGGGCAAAATTATTTATCTTTATATATGTTATATGATAATGGAGAAGTTGTTAAAAGTTTAAAAAGTTTTATTACCAAAGTAGATAGAAGTAAATTGTTTATTACTGCAAATATAGAACCTATTGTTGAAAAAATAGAAGATATAGAAAAACAAGTAAATGAGTATTTAGAAATTTTAAATATAGAATATGTGAATAATTTACAATTACATACACCCAAAGCAACAAAATTATCATTAGTAGAAATATATAAAGAAATGAAAAGATTAGTAGAGATTGGTAAAGTAAGATATCTAGGAATTAGTAATTGTAACTTAGAACAATTAAAAGAAGTAGATAAGAATGTAAAGCTAGATTTTTTTGAAGGTGTATATAATTTAGAATGTAAAGTGAATGAGGATATAGGGATTGTAGACTATTGTAGAAATAATAATATCCTATTTATACCATATCAAGTACTAAGAAGAAACCGAACAGCTTTAAGAAATTATCCTATTTTAGTAGAATTAGCCAATAAATATCATAAAATACAAAATCAAATTTTATTAAATTGGGTTATAAAAGAAAAAGGAATGAAGCCATTAATTAAGTGTACGAATGTTGAAAGAATAAAGCAAAATATAGAAGCTATGAATTTTGAGATGGACAAGGAAGATTACAAAAAATTAAATAATTTTAGAAATCTTGAATTTGATAATGTAAAAATTGATTGGAATCATACAGGAGATGGAGTTGAAATAGATCAATTAGCGAACCAATTTGAGTAAATAGTATAAAGAGATGGAAGAGTGTTTTAATGATGAGGATTTATTCAATCAATATAAAGAAGGAGATACAATTCCTCTCATAATGAACAAAAGCCTCATTATTGTTGAATGACAATAATGAGGTTTTTCTGGTATAAAATAAAAACTAAAGTGCTACTTTTTAAATTTTTTAATCAATATATAAATGTAAGATATCTTAAATAAGGAGTTTAGATCTAAATTGGAAAAAGGGAAGAAAATACAAAAATATATTAACAATCATGAAATAGATTTAGAAAAAATAATAGAAGAATATAGTGGATATGTCTATAAAATCATTAGAAATATGACGAGTTCACATTTATCAGATGAAGATGTAGAAGAAATTATATCAGATACTTTCTTTATCTTATGGAAAAATAGAGAGAAATTAGATGAAGAAAAAATATTAAGTTCATATATTGCAGGAATTGTCAGGAATTTAGTAAGGGAAAAAACAAGAGTGATTAATCTACATGCAGATATTTTAGAGTATGAAAATATACTTCAAGATGGTCAAAAAATGGATATGATATGTGAGGAAAGAGAAAGAAATTCTATTATTGAAAAAGTTTTAAAAAATATGAAAGAAGAAGACAGAATGATATTTCATCTTTACTATTATTCATCTATGAAAATAAAAGATATTGCAGAAAAATTAGGAGTAACAGAATTTAATGTAAAATCAAGATTATATAGAATGAGAAAAAAGATAAAAAAAGAATTAGAAAAAGGAGGGTATAGTCATGAAGGATAAACAAACTGAAAAGATATTAGAAAATGTTAAACAAAAGATAGCTATATCCAACTTTGAAAAGGAAGAGAGGTTAGATATGAAAAGCACAAGAAAAAGTATGTTTAAAATTGGTATTGCCGCTTGTTGTGTGATTCTCTCTATGACAGGAATTGTTTTTGCAAAAGATATAGGAAATTTTGTAAAGAATTTATTTGGAAAGAATACAAGTGATGGAGTAGATATAGCAGTTAATGAAGGATATGTGGCAAATGTGAATACAGAATATCAAAAGGCAGAGGGAATAGAAATTAGTGTAGAATCACTTATCATGGATGACTTTAATTTTGCTATGAATTTTGATGTTAAACTAAGTGAAGGATATCATATTGATGAATTTGAAAGAGTAGAACTTAGTGATTTGATAATAACAGATGAAACAGGAAAAATCGTATTTAATACGAAAGACCCTATGGCAGAAATAGAAGGTGGTTATATGGGTTCATATAGTATGTTATCGACTAAAAAAAGTGATAATGAATTTACAATTTCCCTATCAGCAACAGGAAATACAGAGGCATTTCCTAAGAGTAAACATCTAACTGTGAATTTTACAAAATTGACAACATCTCAATATGTAAATGAACAAAGACAAGATACTGTATATGAAGGTGACTGGTCTTTTGAAGTAGATGTGCCAGAAGAATTCTATAATAGAGAATCTGTTATATACAAAGTAAAAAGTTGTAGCGATGAAGGAATAGACATCAATCAAGTGACAGCAGTTGTGTCTAATACAGCTTTTAAATTATCAATTCCAGAAATTTCAACAGATAAAATAGATTATGCATTATTAAAAACAGATACGGTAGGAAGCATTTATAAAAGAATAGCGATTCAAAAAGAATATGTAGAAATAGAAGATGGAAAACAATTTGAAATAGCTGCTAGAAGTGACGGAGATGGTGGATATAGTGTTCCAGAAGAAGGGGATAAGATCACAAATTATCATCAAACCTTTAATTTAACTCAATATGATGCAACTGATGAAATAACAGTGCATATGTTTATGAATAAAGGAGAAGAAATTACAATCGTGTTAGAAAAAATGTAATTGAAATATTGAAATAAAAAAAGAGGATGAGGCCCGAATGATTGTTAAAATGAATATATAATGACTGCATTATAGCAAGAAGGAGCTGTTTGCAAAGTAAGATTTTTTATGTTATTATATTAAGCATAGAAATAATAGAGGAGACATACTAATGGATGAGTTAGATAAATATTGGGATAAAATTCACTTAAAATATAATTCAACTTATGATGAATGGTTAAATAAATATGTAAATCTATTTAAAAAAGAAGATTTAATTATTGAGTTGGGCTGTGGTAGAGCATATTGTAGTAACTATCTATTAAAGAATGGATTTAATAATATTATAGCTTGTGATTTCTCAGAAGAGGTACTAAAAATTGTTAATACAGAAAATCCTAATTTGAAAACAATGTTATTTGATATGAGTGAGGGATTACCATTTGAAGATAGTTCTATAAATGTAATAGTTGCAGATTTGAGTTTGCATTATTTTAATGATTCAACAACAAAATATATTTTTGATGAAATTTATAGAGTATTAAAAAAACATGGTTATTTAATTGCAAGAGTTAATTCTGCTAATGATAAATTTCATATTCCTAAGAATGCCAAAGAACTTGAAAAGAACTTTTTTTATGATGGTAATATTTATAAAAAATTTTTTGAGAAAGAGGACTTTGAATCATTGTTTAAAAAATTTGAAATTTGCAGTATAGAAGAAAGATATATGGATAGATATGAAAAAACTAAAATTTTATGGGAAATTTGTATAAAAAAATAAAGGGTTGATAAAAATGATTGATACAGGATATTTATTTAGTAATGAAGCAAATAGAATTTTTGTAAATACAAGCTTAGGATGTACAGCAAATTGTTCATATTGTTATTTACCTGCCTTAAATTTATCAAAAGGAAAAGAATTAAATACATATATTACTGCTGAAGAAGTAATTAAACAGAAAAATATGTTGATTATAACGATTTAATTGAAATAAATAAGTTAATAAAATATTATGGACAATTAACAATTTTTATATCATCAGCTACAATAAGTGAATGGCATGAATTTGAAAAAGGTACAACTGCCCCAATAGAAAGATTTAGAAGTTTTGAGATAATAAAAAAATTAAATATTCCTGTAGCTCTTTATATAAAACCAGTTTTACATAATATAACAATAAAAGATATTAATAGATATATAAAATTTATACAACAATACAATATCAAAGATGTAATTGTGGGTAGCATAATAAAAACAAACGGTACAGGAGAAGTTGCACCATTTGTTAAGGATAATTCTATGCATACACAACCCATAGAACAAGAAAAAGACATTATGGATGCTCTTTCAAAAGTAAGCAATGTCTACACTAAGAGTATACATCTTTTAAAAAAATTTATATAGCTATTTTATTTTGCAAATCTAAAATAGTTTGCTTTAAGTTTAATATACTATCTGTAGTTATACATTTTTCTTGCCATAAATAGTTAGTGTTGTTCAATTTTTCAGATACCAATTTTCGTAAAAATTGACTAGGTAATTTTTCAACTTTATATATTATCTTCCTCTCTTGAGGAGGTTCTACATATATATAAGAAAACTCATTTTTAAATTGATAAGAGGAAGATAATATATCACATTCTATAGGATTACCCAATAATTTATTTAAAGATTCATTTATATCAAATTTATATGGAATACAATGTAAATGTGCATGGTCGATACTTGCACCTGCATAACCAGATTTTGAGGAACCATGTTCAAAAAATAGAATATCAGCATTATATACTTCTTTGTAAATCTTTTTTAAATTTTCTTTTAATTTAATGACATCTTTTTTTATTTCACTTGAAGTTTCAAAAAAATTTAAATAATGGTTATTCGTGATAATTAAAATATGTCCTAAACATAATGGTGAAATATCTACTTGAACATATATATTATCATTTTCGAATAATAAAGAATCTTCAGTAGGTAAATTAACTAATTTATTATTATTAAATCTAGTGTCTTTGCAGAAAGGACATTCTTTTGAATATTCCATATTTGTACCTCCAGAAACTAGTATATATAAGAATTAAAAAATTGTCAATTAAATATTGTTATCCATGACGGGCATTGAAAATGTAAGAAGACGAAAATGTAAGAGTTATCGACGATTGTTGGTAGCTTTTATGTTTTTACGGATTATTTTGCAATTTTATGTGAAGTGTAGTATAATAATGGTAGTACGACTAAATGGTCGTGCAAAAGAACTATAAATAAAAACAACCTCCCGACTGGGAGAAAGGAGAGACAAAATGGAAAATTATGAAAGCTTCGAGGAACAGGCAAAAAGAAAAGAAGAGCGTATAAGAGAGTATAACGCTCTAAAAGCGGCAAGTGCAGAGTGTCGGTATGGCGAGCAAGACTGTGCGTCATGTAAAAAAAGAAGAACTTGCTCGAGGGGGCAGTTTCTGATTGCGATGAGCCGCTAAGGGACACGAAGGTGTCCCGTTTTATTTTTTTATGTATAATAATAACTTTCATACTTGTAACTTTAAGTAAAATATTGTAAAATAATAAGGAGAGGACTTGAAAACTTGTAAAAGTAGGAGGAAAAAGATATGGAGATTGGATTTTATGCGGGAAGTTTTGACCCATTTACCAATGGACATTTACATGTTGTGACAAAATCAGCCAAACTATTTGACAAAGTTATCATAGGAATTGGTGTGAATCCAGATAAAAAAAGAAGATACGATAAAGAAATTATGAAAAATGCAATAGAAAAAATCCTAGTAAATAGAAATCTTACAAATGTGTCTGTGGTTTGTTATGATAACCTTTCTGTTGATGCGGCATTAGAACATAATGCAACATTATTAGTAAGAGGGATTAGAAATGGTATGGATTATCAATATGAAGAAACCCTATCATCTATTAATGAAGAGATTTCAGGATTAGATACAATGTATATTAGAGCAGGAAGTTTAGGAAATATTAGTTCAAGTATGGTAATGGAATTATTACAATACGGGAAAGATGTTTCAAAATATTTACCAGAAGAAATTATGGAAGTTATTAAATAAGAATGCTTTTTATGAATTTAAGAAATTCGATGAAATAAAAATAACTCAAAAATCCAGATATAAGATTTTTATATCTGGATTTTTATATATTTTCATTTATTATTTTATTATATATTACTTCGATAAAAGCATCCATAGTTTCCTTTGTATAGTCATTATTAAAAGTAAAATCAAATGATAATTTAGAATAATCTAAAGTGGCAGATTCTCTTTTTTCAAGATATTCTTGAGAAATATGATCTCTTTCCAATATTCTTTCTTTTCTTATAGTATCATCAGAAGTAACCAATATTTTGAAATCACACATATCCCAGAATTTTACCTTGGGAAGCAAAGCCCAGTCAAAAACAAAACATTGTTGCTTTTGCAACAGTATGCTATCTAATTCTTGTTCCATATATTCCCATGTGATATCTGTTAGGATTTGCATTTTATCTGTATCACTAAACACAATATTACCTAATTTTTTTCTATCAATCATTCCATTTACATCTAAAAGAGCATTGCCAAATATATCACAAAGTTTTTTTGTAATAGAAGGGTCTGAAGTTGCTTGATGCCCGATTTTATCAATGTCAACATATTGACCATTTAACTTTTGAGCTAATATTGTTGCAATAGTAGATTTTCCAGTTCCTGTTTTACCAGTAATTCCAATCAATTTCATATTGAAATCCTCCTTAAATGTTTAGGAAAATTATATCATCTCAAATAGAAAAATGCAATAAATGAAAGGAATGAAAAGAAAATGGTAAAGAATTATCAATTTTTCGGTAAAAACCTTGTAAAAAGTTAAAAAATATAGTATGATATTAAGGTAGAATATGAAAGGAGAAAACCAATGGAAAAAAGTTTTAGTGAAAGTTATAAAGAAGCAGGCGTAGATGTAACAGCAGGATATAAAGCAGTAGAACTAATGAAGAAAAGTGTGCAAGAAACATATACAAAAGGAGTTATGTCAGACCTTGGAGGATTTGGGGGTCTTTTTAAGTTAGATACAAGTGAAATGAAGGAGCCTATTTTAGTATCAGGAACAGATGGTGTGGGAACGAAACTAAAATTGGCTTTTTTGCTTGACAAACATGATACCATTGGACAAGATTGTGTGGCAATGTGTGTGAATGATATTGTTTGCTGTGGTGCAAAACCATTATTCTTTTTAGACTATATATCATTATGGAAAAACATTCCAGAAATGGTAGCAAGTATTGTAAAAGGTGTAGCAGATGGCTGTAAAAAAGCAGGATGTGCATTAGTTGGAGGAGAAACAGCAGAAATGCCAGGACTATATTCTGATAATGAATATGACTTAGCAGGATTTAGTGTAGGTGTTGTAGATAAGGAAAAAATGATTAATCCTGACAATATCCAAGAAGGAGATGTAGTTATTGGACTAACATCTTCAGGAGTTCATTCAAATGGATTTTCTTTAGTTAGAAAAATATTTAACGTTAATGAAGAAAATTTAAGAGAATATAGAGAAGAATTAGGAATGACATTAGGAGAAGCATTGCTTACACCAACAAAAATTTATGTAAAACCAGTTTTAAAGTTAATAGATGAAGTAACTGTAAAAGGAATTTCTCATATAACAGGTGGAGGATTTTATGAAAATATGCCAAGAATGTTAAATGAAAATGTTTCATTAGAAATCCAAAAAGATACATATCCAGTACCAGAAATCTTTAAATTAATCCAAAAAGAAGGAAACATTCCAGAAAGAGATATGTATAATACATTTAATATGGGAATTGGCATGGCAATCATTGTTTCAGAAAGCGATAAAGAAAAAGCATTAAAAATATTAGAACAAGAAGGTGAAAAAGCATATGTGATTGGAAAGGTGGTTAAAGGAAACAAGGAAATAAAAGTAATATAATTAAACTTACGTTTATAAATATAATAAATCATTACCAAAATAAAGGAGGAATTATTAAATGGTAAGAAGAATTTATGTTCAAAAAAAACCAGGATTTGATGTAGAAGCAAAAGGAATCCTAGAAGATTTAAAAGAAAACTTACAGATGAAGGGATTAGAGCAAGTGGTTATCTTAAACAGATATGATGTATCTGGGGTGGATGAAGAAAGTTACAACAAAGCAAAAACAACTGTATTTTCTGAGCCACAAGTAGATAACTATTTTGATGAAACCTATACATTTGACCAAAATGATAAAGTATTTGCAGTAGAATATTTACCAGGACAATTTGACCAAAGAGCAAATTCATTAGAAGAATGTTTACAAATCATCAGTGGAGGAGAAAGACCAACTTGTAAATCTGCCAAAGTATATATCTTAAAAGGAAATCTTTCAGAGGAAGAAGTAAAAACCATTAAGAACTATTTAATCAACTCAGTAGATGCTAGAGAAGCAAGTTTAGAAAAACCAGAAACATTAGAGGATAAATTGCTTGATCCAGAAGATGTCCAAGTTGTAGATGGATTTATTCATATGACAGATGATGATACAGAAAAATTCTATGAAAAATATGGTTTTGCTATGGATATTGCAGACTTAAAATTCTGTCAAGAATATTTTAGAGATACAGAAAAAAGAGATCCAACGATGACAGAAATGAAAATGATTGATACATATTGGTCAGATCATTGTAGACATACAACTTTTCTTACCAGATTAGAAGAAATTGATATTGAATGGGATTTATTAAAAGATATATATGGAAAATATATAGAATCTAGAAAATTTGTATATCAAGATAGAAAAAAAGATATTTCTTTAATGGATGTTGCAACCATTGTTGCAAAAGAATTAAAGAAAAGAGGTGTCTTAAAAAATCTTGATGAATCAGAAGAAATTAATGCTTGTAGTATAAAAGCCAATATCATGGTGGATGGAAAAGAAGAAGAATATTTAATCATGTTCAAAAATGAGACACATAACCACCCAACTGAAATTGAACCATTTGGTGGAGCAGCTACTTGTTTAGGAGGAGCGATTCGTGACCCATTATCAGGACGTGTGTATGTATATCAAGCAATGCGTGTAACAGGTTGTGGAGACCCAAGACAAACAATTGAAGAAACATTACCAAATAAATTACCACAAAGAAAATTGACAAATGAAGCTGCAAGAGGATACAGCTCTTATGGAAATCAAATTGGTTTAGCTACTGGACAAGTTGCTGAAATTTATCATCCAGGATATGTAGCAAAACGTATGGAAATTGGAGCATTAGTAGGTGCAGCACCATCTAAAAATGTTATCAGATTAAGACCAGAACCAGG
Source organism: uncultured Eubacteriales bacterium (assembly GCA_949288095.1). Classification (GTDB taxonomy): domain Bacteria; phylum Bacillota; class Clostridia; order TANB77; family CAG-508; genus CAG-269. The sequence goes on along the minus strand of CASEIX010000011.1, from coordinate 1,217 downwards.
TGATAAAGTTATTCTACTTGGTGGAAGAACTGGTAGAGATGGTTGTGGAGGTGCAACAGGTTCATCTAAAGCACATAATAGTGAATCATTAACAAGCTGTGGTGCAGAGGTTCAAAAAGGAAATGCACCAGAAGAGAGAAAAATTCAAAGATTATTTAGAGATTCAGAAGTAACCAAATTAATTAAACGTTGTAATGACTTTGGTGCTGGTGGTGTATCAGTAGCTATTGGAGAATTAGCAGATGGATTAGAAATAAACTTGGATAAAGTACCTAAAAAATATGAAGGATTAGATGGTACAGAACTTGCAATTTCAGAATCACAAGAAAGAATGGCAGTGGTTGTTGCAGATAAAGATGTAGAAAACTTTATTCATTTAGCAGAAAAAGAAAACATTGAAGCAACAGTTGTTGCAAAAGTTGTAGAAGAACCAAGAGTAAAAATGTATTGGAGAAATAAAGTCATTGTTGACCTATCAAGAGAATTCTTAAATACAAATGGTGATGTAAAAAATGCTAATGCAAAAATCACAAAACCGTTAGATGCAGAAAACTATTTTGCAAGTAAGCAAGTTAATGACATAGAAAAAACATGGAAAGAAACTATTACAGATTTAAATTGTTGTTCACAAAGAGGATTAGTAGAAAGATTTGATAGTACAATCGGAGCAAATACCGTTATTATGCCATTTGGTGGAAAATATCAATTAACACCAGCAGAAGGAATGGTAGCAAGAATTCCAACATTAGAAGGATATACAGATGCAGGAACAATCATGACATATGGATATAACCCATATATTGCAAGTTGGAGTCCATTCCATGGAGCTGTATATGCAATCGTAGAATCAGTTGCAAAATATGTAGCACTTGGTGGAGATTACAAAAAAGCATATTTAACATTACAAGAGTATTTTGAAAAATTAAGAAACGAACCAGAAAGATGGGGAAAACCATTAGCTGCATTACTTGGAGCATATTATGTGCAAGAACAATTACAAATTGCAGCAATTGGTGGAAAAGACAGTATGTCAGGTTCATATAATGAGTTAGACGTACCCCCAACATTAGTATCTTTCTGCATCGGTGATGTAGATACAACAAAAGTAGTTTCAAATGAATTTAAGAAAGCAAATTCAAAAGTATATGTATTAAAAACAAAAATGGGAAAAGAAAATATTATTGATTTTGATGATTTAAAAGAAAACTTTGAATTGG
>CASEIX010000010.1 GCA_949288095.1 uncultured Eubacteriales bacterium | reverse complement strand
AGAAATTCTATTTAAACCTCATCCATCTATGCCTAGAAATTTAAAAATTTCACAAACATTTTTTAGAGCTGGATTTGTAGAATATTGGGGTAGTGGTATAAAAAGGATAACAGATGCTTGTAAAGAATATGGTTCTCCAATCCCTGAAATTGTTAATGAGGCTGGAGGAGTAGCTGTTAAATGTAAAGCATCTGATAGTTATTTAAAGGCAATGAATGGTGAAAATAATACAAAAAATGTTACTACAAATGTTACTACAAATGTTACTATAAATGTTACTATAAAATTAACTGAAACAGAAAAAAAGATATTGCAAATAATCACAAATAATCCTAATGTTACTCAAAAGGAAATTGCTGAAGAACTAAATGTAACAACAATGACAGTAAAAAGAAATATAAAAAAACTAAAAGAAAAAGGAATAATAGATAGAGTCGGTGCAAATAAAAATGGATATTGGAAAGTTCTATAAATTGTAAAATTAGGAGTAAATTGACAAAATAAAACTTACATGGTATATTAAGCATATAAAATATAATGTGTAAGTTTTTACATTATATTTTATAAATATATTAATGGTAAATAAAAATATGTTGGCGACATTGTTGCCAATTTGTTGCCACAATATAAGAAAAGATAATTAGAATAATACAATAAATACTATATGTTCCTTTTTATATAAATCCTTTAAATCAAGAAATACCAATAATATAGATAATATTGTATATACTAATAATACTTAGCTTTCCACTACTTGTGGAAGTGGGAAGAAATATAAGAACTGCCATGGAAGAAATCAGTAATAGTAACTTAAATATAGGAGAATATAGTAATAGCTAGATTCTCTTTTTATGTTATACAATACACAGAGCTCTTTATGTTTCCGAGAATTTTTCTATAATTGACAATTTTACATAAAGTATATATAATATTATAAATAAAAAGGAGGGTATGTATATGTCAAAAAGTGATAATTCGCTTCGGCAACTTATTGAACAATATTTAAAAGATGTCGAAAATAAAGGCTTTTCGACCGTAGATTTTATTTCTGAATTGCTTAAAAATGATGAGAATTTGATATCTCGGCTAAATAAAGCATATGAAACGCTATTATTAAGAGCTATAGCAGAAATGAATGAAGAACCAAAAAAGCAATATTATCAATTGGCAGAACTAATCATAAAGCCCAAAAGGCCAATACAGTCAACTGCATTACGCAAAGGAATTCAAATACTTTATGTAATACATCAAAAAAAATATAGAAATTCTAAGGAGTTTCTTGAAATTTTACATAGAGAGCTGAATATTCCTAATACTATTGGAGGAAAGTTGTTTGTGTTAGGACCTAATTATGGTTATTTATATGCAGGACTACGTGTTATCATTCAGCAATACGAAACACGTACAGACACATATTGGGAACAATCTACCTATGAAGGACGACTATCCATATGGGAAGAGGTTGAGAATCAACTCTATAAGGACATGCTTAAATACAAAGCACGGTTGAAGCATTAATCGAAGAAATCTAAAATTTTCTTTTAAAGCTTAAAATTAAAGATTTGAAAAATTACAGGGAAATTTCATCGATTATTACAGAATTGTAATATTTACTAATATATGGTAAACTCATTGTGGTGATAAAAATGAGTTTAAACGAAGTATTTAATATGTATTTTGGAATAATTGATGATGATAGATGCGAAGTAAATGT
>CASEIX010000009.1 GCA_949288095.1 uncultured Eubacteriales bacterium | reverse complement strand
TTTTTCTTGTTTATATCTTCATTTTACACAAAAATCAAAGAAAAAGCAATCCTTTTTGCTCAATTAAATCCTTTTAAATAGCATTTAACTGGTAACTAGAATTTACTTTTTCTAAATATATTTTACTTTTTCAGTTGACCGAATTCCTTCTATACATCTATTTTTCATATGTCTATGTCTTTATATGTTGTTACCATTTGTGCTCCTTGTTTAATTAAATCATTTGTCCCTACAGAATTGATTTCATCAATATTCCCTGGTACTACATACACATCTCTCCCTTGTTCTAATGCAAAATCTACAGTAATTAGTGTTCCACTTTTCTTCTTGGCTTCAACAACGATAATCCCTCTACTCATTCCACTAATAATTCTATTTCTTGCTGGAAAATTCATTTTTGCAGGCTTAACACCTAAAGGATATTCTGATATAATAGCTCCATTTTCTTCGATAATTTTATTATATAAATATTGGTTTTCCTTAGGATAGACTATATCTAATCCACTTCCAATAACACCTATTGTTATTCCTTTTGCTTTTATAGCCCCTATATGAGACTGACTATCAATTCCTTTTGCTAAACCACTAATGATATTGATATTTCTTTTAGCTAAATGATATGCAAAATATTGTGCTACTTTTTCTCCATAGGAACTGGATTCTCTGCATCCTACAATTCCAATTGCTGGCATATTTAATATTTTTTCATTTCCTTTTACAAATATGCTGACTGGATAATCATAAATTGTTTTTAAAATTTCAGGATATTCTTTATCTTCTATTGTAATGATTTTTACATTTTCTTTTTGCAAAGATTCTATTTGTTTTTCTAAATTTTCTCTATTTTTTTTACAAATGATATTTTCTGCTAATATTTCATTAAATCCTTTGATTTGTAAAATATCATCTTTCTTTAAAGTATATATCTTTTCAGGCGTTTTATACCTATTTAATAATATTTGTTTTCGTATGCTCCCTAATCCTTCTATACAAGATAACCATATCCAATATTTTTTCTTTTCTAATTCTTCTATATCTATACCTCCTTCTTACCAATCATCATTTTGTTTTTTCTAACACTTTCTATTAGACTTATTTTTTTAGTTAAGATAACATCTCTATCTGCTTTTTTATCTGCTAAAAAATTTGATCTTCTCATGCAAACAAAAAGACACCTAAATTTTAAGTGCCCCTGATTTATATTTTTTATTTATTTTGATTTTTTGTTGCTTTAATAACATTATTCATAAGCATTGCTACTGTCATTGGTCCTACTCCCCCTGGAACCGGTGTGATATAGCTTGCTTTTTCTTTTACATTTTCGAAATCAACATCTCCTGTTATCTTTTTATCTTTTCCTCTGTTAATTCCTACATCAATAACAACTGCTCCTTCTTTTACCATATCTGCTGTTACATAATTTGGTTTTCCAATAGCTGCGACTAATATATCTGCATTTCTTGTTTTTTCTTTCAATTCTTTTGTTCTTGAATGACAAATCGTAACTGTTGCATGTTTATTTAAACAACATGCCATCAATGGTTTTCCTACAATATTGCTTCTTCCTATGATGACTAAATTTTTACCTTCCAAATCTATATGGTATTCTTCAAACATTTTCATAATACCAAATGGCGTACAAGATATAAAAGTATCTTGATTTAATAATAGTTTTCCTACATTGATTGGATTAAAACCATCTACATCTTTCTCATAAGATATTTCTCTAAATGCTTCATCTATATCTAAATGTTTTGGAATTGGACTTTGTAATAATATTCCATTTACACTTTTGTCTCCGTTTAGTTTATGGATTAAATCTATTAATTCTTTTTGTGTGATACTAGCATCTAATATATGTTCTTCATATTCTACACCAATCTCATCACAGGCTTTACTCTTAGTTCTAACATATACTTTTGAAGCCGGATCATCTCCTACCATAATGACTGCAAATTTAGGATTGATTCCCTTTTTCTTTAAATCTTCACATTCTATTTTTAAATCACTTCTTACTTTTCTTGCTAATTCTTTTCCATCAATAATTACTGCCATTTTTTCTATTCTATAGAGCGTATGACTCTATATCTCCTTTCTTTCTTTTCTCAACTGATTATATACTAACACATTTCTTTTTGCAAGAATAAATCTCGGTTATTCAAAAATTTCTTTCTATATTTTTTATTGACTATTTATTTCAATTTTTGAATAACTGTAAAATATAAAAGCTATCCTGTTTTTTTATATTTTTTAACAGAATAGCTTTTGAAAAAAAGGGGATGTTTATGATTATTACTATATAATCTATATATGGATACTTTTTGCTAGAAATGTGAATTGTATGTGAATTCATCCCTTTTATTTTACTTATTTTTCTTATGACTTTTCCATTCTTGATACCAAATATCTTTTTAAATTTCAATTTTGTATTCTTTTAATAATGTTAGAACATCTTGGCTATCATTTGGCTTTACTCTTCTTCCTAAAATTCCTAATCGATTTGCAGTTTTCAAACTTTTTCCTGTATCATCATCATCAATAAATAAACATTCTTCTGATGTTAAATGATATCTATCTAACAAAGTCATGAAGATTTTTTCATCAGGCTTTACTGAATGTTCATAAGCTGAAATCATAATCCCATCACATAATTTGAAAAAATCTATATCTTTAAAATATGTATAAGTCACTTCTGACATATTGGATAAAACATATATATGATATCCTTTTTCTTTCAATGTTTTTGCAATATTCACAGTTTCTTCATTGACTGTAAAATATTCACACCTATGATTCATTACCTTTTCAATCAATTCACTATATTCCTTTGGTGCTTTTCCTTGCATCTGTTTTATTGCTTGTTCATGGCTAATATTTCCTAAATCTAACAATTTCCATTCTTCTGTCTTATATATGTATTTTTGTACATTTTCTGCTTTATTAACATCATTTGTAAAATGCATTATTGTTTTTATATTAGAATCTTTTTTTATAATCACATTCATTAAATCAAATATAATATTTTTTATCATATCTTCAATTCCTCTATTTAGTATTTTTTATGATATATCTTTTTATTATTCTTCATCTGATATTCCTATATGATATTCAATATTTTCCATATGTGGAAACATTTCTTTCACTCTTTTTAGAGTCAACATCGTCATTTTCGGTTGTGGATTTTTAGGATTTTTAGATAATAGTTTTTGTGTATAACAATTTGATGCTGTTTTAAATAACAGATATCGATTTCTTACATAAGTATAATAGATTTGATAGCCATCATCTAAATCTTCCCACAACATTTCAAAAGTATAGTTTTTGTCCATCTTTTCCTCCTTTTTTCTACAAGGTCTGTCCCTTTTGTTTCATTTCGGAACATTGGGGACGGGTCAAATCGTTCCAAAATGGAACGATTTGGCACGTCCCTATCGTTCCACCATTTCCTTAAATTCTGCTTCTGATATTACTGTAACTCCTAAATTTTGTGCTTTTGTTAATTTGCTTCCTGCATCTTCTCCTGCTAATACATAGTCTGTTTTTTTAGATACTGTTCCTGATGTTTTTCCTCCTAATCTTTCTATAATTTCAGAGGCTTCATTTCTTGTAAATTCTTCTAAACTTCCTGTTAATACAAATGTTTTTCCTTCAAATCGATTATCTTCACTTTCCTCTTCTAATGAATTCATATTAACTCCTGCTGTTTTTAATTTATTAATTAAATCTATTGTTTGTTCTTCTAAGAAAAATTCTCTGATACTATTTGCTACAATTTGTCCAATATCATCTATCATACTTAATTCTTCAAAACTTGCATTCATTAAATTATCCATTGTCTTATATTTTTTTGCCAGCATTCTTGAAGCTTTCACACCAACATGACGAATTCCTAAAGCTGTTATCAATTTTGACAAATCATTTTGCTTACTTCTTTCTATAGCATCTACTAAATTTTGTGCAAATTTCTTTCCATTTTTCTTTAAAGAAGCAATATCTTCAAATTTTAATGTATAAATGTCTGCTATATTTTTAATCAATTTGTTATCTAATAATTGTTGAATGATATTTTCTCCTAATCCAGAAATATCCAT
>CASEIX010000008.1 GCA_949288095.1 uncultured Eubacteriales bacterium | reverse complement strand
TTTTTCTTGTTTATATCTTCATTTTACACAAAAATCAAAGAAAAAGCAATCCTTTTTGCTCAATTAAATCCTTTTAAATAGCATTTAACTGGTAACTAGAATTTACTTTTTCTAAATATATTTTACTTTTTCAGTTGACCGTAAAAATTAATTATTTCAATTAGTTTTTTACAGAGTAAGAATTTAATCTCACTTAATAATCAAAGCTTGCAGTCAGATCCCCTATATCCTTCTTATCTATAACAAATAAAGCAACACAAAAAATATTTCTATTCTTTATGTTGCTTTTTGATTATTTTATTATACCCTTTAAATATCTATAACGAATATAGAAACCAATTGTTCCTAGTAATACAACTACAATCAGTGCTTTTATAATTATTGAAAGTCCTGCACTTGGTAAAATAGTATTTGCTACTGTATCATCTTTATAGTTATTTGTATTTCCTGTAATCGTATTTGTTGTATTCTCATTATTTTGATTTCCATCTCCTGGTTGTTCTATATTTTGAACATTTATAGTTGTTTCAACGATATTTCCTGCTAAATCACTTAATTGGATAGTTTCTGTTTGGTTTTCATCAAATGTCTTACTAATTGACAATCTATCCTCTGATAATGTCCATCCTTCTATTGGTTTTAATTCTTCATTTGCTTGTATGGTTACTTTTACTGCTTTACCATTATTTATCGTTTCATAATTGATATTGATTTGTGGTTCTTCTTTATCTATCCAGGTAACTCTAGCTATATTTTGAGAACTATTTCCTTCACTATCTATATATTCAAATGTAAATGTCCCATTTTCTTCAAAAACATATTCATTACTTCCATCATTATTGGTTATAGTTACATCATCTCTATTAAATGTAATGGTTGCTGTAACATTTTGATTGGTTAGTTCTGTATAATCATAAGAAATAGTTGATATAAGTTCTTCCTCTTCTTCAGTAACCGTAATTTTACATGTTGCTGTTTTTTCTCCATCTTCTGTCATTACGGTTATCGTTGTTTCTCCTGGTCCTATTGCTGTTACAATTCCATCATTTACACTTGCTATATTTTCATCTTCAGATGTCCATGTTACATTTTTATTTGTTGCATCATTTGGTGTGATAACTGCTACTAATGTTGCTTTTTCTCCGATTTCTAGAGAAATGTTTTGCATATTTAAATCTACTTTTTCTACATGAATTACTTCTGGCTCTGGTTCTATTACTGTAATCGTACATTCTGCAGTTTTTTGACCATCTTGTGTAGTTACCGTTATGGTTGTTTCTCCTGGTCCTATTGCTGTTACAATTCCATTGTTTACACTTGCTATATCTTCATTGTCAGAAGTCCATGTTACATTTTTATTTGTCGCATTGTCTGGTGTTATTGTTGCCTCTAATGTTGTTGTTTCTCCAATATTTAAAGTTACATTATTTTGATTTAATACTACATTTTCTACTGGAATGACTTCTGGCTCAGGCTCAGGATCTGGATCTGGTTCAGGTTCAGGATCTGGTTCAGGTTCTTCATTTGGAAGTACTGTAACACTACATATTGCTGTCTTTCCTCCATCATCTGTTGTTACTACTATATTGGTTGTTCCTTCACCTATGGCTGTTACTTCTCCTTCATCTACACTTGCTATATCACTATCTTCTGAACTCCATGTTACATTTTTGTTTGTTGCATTATCTGGTGTTATGGTTGCCTCTAATGTTGTTGTTTCTCCAATATTTAAAGTTACATTATTTTGATTTAATACTACATTTTCTACTGGGATGACTTCTGGTTCAGGTTCTGGCTCTGGATCTTCTGGCTGTTCTGGTGAATCAATAGAATTTCCACCTACTGCTAATAAATTGGTTTCATAATTTTCTAAAGCATTTTTTAGTTCTGCATTTAATTTATCTGATTCATCATCTTCAGAATCATTAAATTCCCATTTAAAATCTCCACCATTTAAACGACCAGCATATGTTTCTACTTTTTGTTTTGCTACTTCTGGGCTATCTGCTTCATATTCATACATGATACTTGAGGTATCAAAATTGTTATATGTATTTTCTCCTTGCAATGATTTTACTGAACTTGGTACTGTTTCATCTATACTTGATACTTCATAAGCATCAAAACTTTCATTGTCTTGTGAATATGGTATATAGGAATCTTGTCCTATCATATAATTGTTATATGCTTTTATCATTCCTCCATCTTCTTTAGAAAATGTTCCACTTGTGTCAGAACCTTGCATAGATATCATCATTGGCTTTTTACAATTTCTAAAATAGTTTCCTTCTACTAGAACAGATGACTCCAAACATGCTCCTACACCATATTTTGAATTTCCATCATAATAATTATTGTATACATGTGCAGAATAAAATCTAATTCTTGGATGTCTTGAATCAGAATGGTCATACCAATTATGATGATATGTGATATATAATCCTTCTGTTGTATTTTCACTTAATCCTAAAAGATTACTCTTTCCTGTATCAAAGAAATGATTATATGAAAATGTTACATAAGTTGATTTTTTACAATCTAATGCACCATCCCCTTTTGCTTGGTCTGAATCACTACCTGCTTCTCCATAGAAGAAATCACAATTATGTACCCAAACATGGTCGTTTTCTTGTTGTAATCCTATATTATCTCCTTCATCACTATCTGTTAACATGACTGCTATATTTCTAATTTCTACATTAGATGCATTTTTAATTCTGATACCATATCCATATAAAGTGGCATCTTCTCCAATTCCTTCTAATGTGATTCCACAATTGATTCTTTTATCTGAACCACTTCCACTAATGACAATATCTCCACCATCTAATGCACTTGGATCTGTTACTTTACCAATAAATCTTATCACAAGTGGTGTGTTATCATATCCTTTTTTATATAAATCCAATATATTTTGTAATCCTTGTGCTGTTTCTGTTTTTCCATTTGAACTTGTTTGCACTTCTAAAGAAACAGTATCTTTAGTTTCTTCTGTAACATATATAACATTCGCATTTTCTTTTAATGTACCATCTATATTATATGCACCTGTTGTTTCTCCATCTACCCATGCAAATCCTGTTCTATCATGTGCTTGTACAGTTATAACATCAGAATCAAATTGTTTACTACTATCATTTTGATTATTTATGATTGGTACAATTCTAAAATGATATTTTCCTGCTTTTAAACCAACAACATCCGCTCTCCAATAAGAAGCTGTTCCATCTTTATATCTTCTTATTAATTCATTATCTAGTTGCTCATAGTTACCAGATGACTCATCACATATATATACATTATATCCTGTTGCTCCATCAACACTTTCCCATTCAATATATGCTGATTCTAGTCCACTTCCTACTATTCTTTGTTCCACATTGGCATTCATTGCATTTAACCAATTTCCTGCTAAAGATACAATTTCTGTATTACTTCGTAAATACATTGATACGATTCCTACTATTAATATTACCATAAAAATAATGCTAATAATAACTTTACTTTTGTTTTTTAACTTCACTTTCAATGTTTTTTCTTCCTTTCTTTTGTTAATTATATTTATCTTTTTTATTATATATGATTCTATAATTTTTTACAATATTTTTATAAGCAATATGTCTAATTTTGTATAACCAATTTTTTCCTTCTTATATAGTTAACACTATACCAAAAATAAGAATAAACAAAAGAAAATCTGTTTATTCTTATCCATTTTAATATTCTATAATCACTTTACTTTGTTCATTTACAGTAATTCCTGAACTTGGAATTTGATTTTTTACATAAGTATTTTCCATATCTATTTCTTCATTTTCTAAATATATTTCCAAGTTATTTTCTTTTAGAATTTGCTTTGCTTCTGCTAATGTTTTTCCCATCACATCTGGTACCTGTACTTGATTTACTACTTCTTCTTCATCATCTTCTAATACTTCTTTGTTCACTTCTAAATATGGCAATATTTCACTAAATATTTGCCCACCTACAGGTGCCGCTACGCCACCACCTTGATGTCCTCCTTCACCTGTTGGATTATATAAAGTAACCAAAACAACTACTTGCGGATTGTCAATTGGTGCTACTCCACAAAAAGATGTTACATATTTATTCGTATTTACACCATCTTCTGAAGTCCCTGTTTTGCCACCAATTCTATATCCTGCTACTTTTGCATTTTTACCAGTTCCTTCTGATACAACACTTTCCATCATACTTAATACTTTTTCAGAAGTTTCTTTTGATATAACTGTATCTCCTTTTTCTACCGGAATATCTGTTACTTCTTTTGTTTCACTATCAATAATTTGTTTAACCACTCTTGGTTTGATACTAGTTCCTCCATTAGCAATGCTAGATACCGCTGTTGCTAGTTGTATTGGTGTAATTTCAAATCTTTGACCAAAGCTAATAGTTGCTAACTCCACTGGTCCAGCCTTTTCCTTAGCTAAAAAAATACTTCCTGCTTCCCCTGGTAAATCTATCCCTGTCGTTTGTAGTAATTTGAATTTTTCCAAATATTCATAATATTTTGTTACACCTATTTTCTGCCCTAATCCTATGAAAACAGGATTACAAGAATTCATCAAAGCTTGCCTTAAACTTTCTGAACCATGTGGTCTATAATATCTCCAACATTTTATCCTAACTCCTGCCACTTCAATTCCACCTGTGCAACAAAATTCTCCTTCATTATCTGTATCTGTAATTCCTTCTTCTAGTGCTGCTGAGGCTGTAATTAATTTAAACACAGAACCTGGTTCATATGTATCTGCAATCGCCTTATTTCTCCATACAGCTTGCAAATATGTTGTTTTTTCCGCTTGTTCTAAAGAATCCCATGTTGCTTTTAATTCTTCTGTATATGGTTCATATGGCTCATTTAAGTTATAATTTGGATAATTGGCCATAGCCAAAATATCTCCATTTTGCGGATTCATAACAATAATACTTCCACCATCAGTACAAACATTGTCTATGCAAGCTTCTTCTAGATATTTTTCCACTATAGATTGAATTGTTAAATCAATGGTTAACACTAAATCATTTCCATCTATAGCAGGTATATAGTTTTCCCCTTCTTCTCCTATTTCTCCTCCTTTTGCATCTGTATGTTTTTGAATCGCTCCTTGCTCTCCTTTTAGTTCTTCTTCATATTTTGCTTCTATTCCATCTAATCCCTGATTGTCACTTCCACAAAAGCCAATAATTTGTGATGCTAAATTGTTATATGGATAATATCTTTTTGTATCTTCATCAATATTAATCCCTGTCGTAATATTATTTTGTTCCATCCATTCTCTTAACTCATCTGTTTTATCTTTTTCTACTCTTCTTACAATGGTTTCGATAGAACTTCTTTTTTTCACTTTTTTTAATACTGTTTCATAATCTAATTCAAATATATCTGACAACACTTTTGCCACTTTTTCTTTATTTTCAGCAGAAATATTTCCTGGATTGACTGTGACTGTTTCTACTGTACTACTAACGGCTAATATATTTTTTCCTGTTGCGTCATAAATGGTTCCTCTTTTAGGATTGATTTTTCTATCTAATGTTTGTTGTTCATAAGCAAGTTTAGTTAATTCTTTCCCTTGTATCAATTGAATATATCCAATTCTAACAATCAAACATATGATAATTAAAAAAGATATAAATAAAACATTCCTCATTTTTTTCTTACTTGATAGTTTGATTTCATTCATAAAAACACCTCTAATAATATGTATTAGAGGTGTTTATTTTTATTCCTTTTAATTCTTATACAACCTTTAACTATATTCTCTTTTCTATCTCTTCTGTAAATTCTCTTTCTTATTTATATAATTAAACTATTTTGTCCCATTATCCTCACCTATAGGACTTTTTTTGTCCTTTCTTTCATCTATCTTTTGCTTTTTTGATTGAATATTTTCTCTATAGTTAATTGTTTGTGCAACTTCAATCAATTCTCTTGATGAATCATGTGTTAACAATCTACTATTTAAATAATCTAGAGAATATATTGGAAAACGAGTTCTATCCAATGCATCAGCATCTCTTATAATATTTGCCATATCACACATCTTATCAATATCTTCTTCACTACAATATTTTCCAAACATTTTATTTGCCATCATTCTTATAGCGTCTTGGTTAAATGCATCATGAGCATTAATTAAAAATCCTACTATTTGTTGTTCAGATATTGGTATTTGACCTTTAAATTCTTCTGCATATTTTTTTGCCCCCGCAAATCCATGTCCTCCTTCTTGCCAAGCATTCGTACGCCCTATATCATGATAACGTGCAGCTTCCATAAGAATTTTAATCGCATCGTCAGAATATCCTTCTTTACTGGCTATATAATATGTAAACATTGTTACATTATCAGCATGTCTAACCCCATGATAGTCACATTTGTAAAGTGATTTATGATCCTCCGTATTTTCATACTCATAAAAAATATGTTTTCCTTTTGAATTTTTTATATAATCAAAAAATTGTTTTGTTGTTATTTGATTAGGTAAATCAAAATGATTAATTGCTCTTTCTCTCATAGATTGTATCATATGATTTGGTAATGCTTGGTTTGAATTCATTAACGAAAATGTCTTATACATATTTGTTTTTTTATTACATTCGATTTTTCTTCTTTTTACTACATCAGTGTCACCATACAAACCTGTTCCTTTAATTTGCTGACTTGCACCACAATTTGCAATAGCGCGCTGTTCTAACATAATTAATAAATACATAAAAGCTGTTCGATATTCATCATTATTCCCAATCATGGAAACTTCATCCATATAATCTTGTATCGGATTATCCATTACAAGAGCCAATTCACGTAATAAATCTTTTGGCTGAACATCTATCTCAAACACTTTTGTTTTTCCAGTATGATTATTTGGTCCTTTTAAATTTGTTTCTTCTTGTGACTTTACTATATAACTACAAGGTGGTAAAATTATTTCATGTTCAATATCCTTACTTTTTCTATTTGGATTCAACTTATCAACTCTTACAACTTTCATTCCTTTTGGCAAATTAATTTTTAATAACACCCCACGATTAAATTGTTCTGCAATTTTTTTATCTGTTGACGTAGAAACTAGTCCATTTACACCATCAACATCTAAGTCATTGCATCCACGATATACTACCATTGGATCACTTAACGGTGGTTGTTCTGACATATATGTAGCAAAACTTATAACTCTTTGCATATATCCTGGTTGAATTGGCCAATAATTAATATATTGTTTTGCTTGAGACATATATCTTAGGACTTGATATGTAAGTTTTGAATTTTCCCAATCATCCAATCCTCCAGTTACAAAATCAAATGCATGAAATTCTCCTTTTTTATATTGCTCTGGTGTATGTTTTCTTAAGAAATTGTTAATAAAAAAAGCACTATCTTGCTTAAAACCTGCTAAAAATGAATACACATCCTCTTTATTCTTCATTATTTCCTCCATTATATTAGTTTAGGTAATTTTATCATAATTTACATAAAATTACAATTACTTTTACTTGTATAACTTAAGAAATATAAATTATTTTTATTTATAATCAAAATAAAAATAGATAACTGTTTTTCTTACAATTATCTATTAAAAATTTTATCTACAAATTTTTGAAACCAATTTTCATTATTATTGCTAACTTCTACCTTTTCTGTTGCAGATTCAATATAATCTTTCTTTGGTAAACTTACATATACAGTTTGTTTATTGGTTAATTTTTGCATACCTAATTTTTCTTTTGCTTGTTTTTCTATATTACTTAAATTTAAACTATTTTCTATCGTCACTTGTAATTGTTCATTTTCTTTTTGTAAAGAAGACAACTCTGTTCTTAAATTCTGTATTTCATTAAACTTTTCATTGATTTGAGTGTTTCGATAACTTATGGTAAATAGTACAGCAAATATAGCAATAACTAATAAAGTTGCTTTTTTATGTTTTTTCTTTTGTTCTTTTGATAATTTAATATCTTGTTTTGGCAAGTCTTTTACTACTTTAATATTTTGTTTTTTCTTTTCTTTTCGAATATCTGGTTCTAATTTTCTTGGGCTTGTCTCATATTGATATCTTGTTGCCATAGGTTATCTCACCTCCTCTTCACTTTTGTTTATATCTTTTCAAAAATTCTTAATTTTGCACTTTTACTTCTAGAATTTTCTTCTTGTTCTTCTTTTGTTGCAATAATTGGTTTTTTGGTAATTATTTTTCCTAATGTTTTTGCTCCACATACGCAATATGGTAAATCACTTGGGCAAGTACATTTTCCTTTCGCTTCTATGTAAGCATTTTTGACTGCTCTATCTTCTAAAGAATGAAATGTAATAATACATAATCTTCCTTGTGGTTTTAAACAATCAATACAATCTTTTACTGTATGATATAATGGTTTAACTTCATTATTGACTTCTATTCTAATTGCTTGAAATGTTCTTTTGGCTGGATGTCCATCATTTTGTTTTGCTTTTGGAATGGATTTTTCAATAATATCTACTAATTCTTTTGTTGTATTAATTGTTTTTTCTTTCCTGTAATTACAAATATTTCTAGCAATTTGTCTTGAAAATCGTTCTTCTCCATATTCATAAATAATATTTGCTAATTCTTTTTCAGAATAATAATTAACAACTTTTTTAGCTGTCAATTCTTGGCTTTTATCCATTCTCATATCTAGCTCATTTTCACCTAAGTAGCTAAAACCTCTATTTCTTTCATCTAATTGATAAGAAGAAACACCCAAGTCTAGTAAAATTCCATCTACCTGATTCATTCCAAGTTTTTGTAATATTTCTTTTATATTATCATGATTATCATGGATATATGTTACATTTTTATATTCTGATAGTCTTTCTTTTGAAGCTTTTAAAGCTTCTTCATCCCTATCAATACCAATTAATTTTCCTTCACTTGATAATCTTTTTACAATTTCTATGCTATGTCCTGCTCCTCCCATTGTGCCATCTACATATATTCCATCTGGTTTTATTTGTAAACCTTCTATACATTCTTGTAGCAAGACTGGTTTATGTTCAAATTTCAATTTTACACCTCTTATTTTTTATTATGCTTAAACAACTGGTAATTAGAAAACTACCAGTTGTCTTTATCTTTGTATATTGTCTTTTTTCTTTTGGGTTTCAAATTGTTTTCACGAATTCTTTTGTTCTTTTATGCTTTTGTATTTTTTTATTTTATGATTCGTATTTTAGAATCTTTTGTACTTTAAAAAATTTATCTTTTGTATTTTTTAAAGCTTTTGTATTTTTATCTTTCGTATACTTATCTTTTGTTTTCTTCTCACTTTATCTTTTGTATCTTTTATATTTATCTTTTGTATTTTTGTCTTTTGTATCTATATAAACTTTTTCAAGTTATATACCTAAGTTTGCCATGTTTTCAGCTATTTCATCTGCTGATATATCTTCATCACATTTTTCCCAAATGCCTTTATCCCATATTTCTAGTCTTGTCCCAACACCGATGATAACGACTTCTTTTTCTAGATTTGCTGCATTTCTTAAATTATTTGGTATTAAAAATCTTCCTTGTTTGTCTATTTCACATTCTGTTGCACCTGATAAGAAAAATCTTACAAAGTTTCTGGCATTTTTATCAGAAAGAGGTAATGCTTTTAATTTTGTTTCAAAGTTTAACCATTCTTCTTGTGAAAAAGCAAATAAACATCCATCTAACCCTTTTGTTACGATGAACTTTTCTCCCATATCTTGTCTTAATTTTACTGGCATAATTAATCTGCCTTTAGCGTCTAGAGAATGCTCATATTCACCAATTAGCAATGGTCTTCCACCTCATTTCCTTTTTCCACCACTTTGTACCACTTCTCTCCACTTCACCTAAATTCTAATATAACTTTTTTGATTTTGCAATAGTTTTTACAAATTTTTTTATATTTTTTTGATTTTTTTATTTATTTTTTTAAATTTCTTATGAATAGTTAGTTCTTAGCTATCATTTTTCTCTAATTATAAGTTCGTTCTATTTTATTTTTCTAATTGATATACTTTTTATACAAATGAATATGGAGGAAAGTTTATGGATAGTAATGAAAAATATTTAAGAAAAAATATTGGTAAAAAAATCAAATTAGCTAGATCTAGAACAAACTATACACAAGAAAAATTAGCAGAAAAGCTTTCTTTATCAACAAGATATATTAGTCAATTAGAAAGAGGTATTGCTTTTGGAAGTGCTACAACTATCATCAATCTTTGTAAAGCACTTAATATTAGTTCTAATTTTCTTTTTGATGATTTAATAGACAATCAAGCTTACTCTTTGAACGATTTAGTAGATGATAAGTTTTTAGAAGCTTACTTAAAGTTGAATAATTATCATAAAGAAGTTGTTTATTTATTAACAACACAACTTGTGAAAATGCAAGAAGAAAAAAGTGGTAATTATAAAGATGCTTAAAAAATGAACCGAATTAAATTCATTCGGTTCATTTTTTATACACTTTTCTTTTATATTTCTATTAATTTTTTCCTCAAATAATTCTTCAAAATGAATCTTCATATACTACTCCAACTTTATTTTAATATTCTATAAGTTTCACTACTTTCCATTAATTTATCAAAGTCAGATTTGTATAATTTATCTTGTACAACTCTGTACTTTTCAAATTCTGTTAACGCTTTTTCTTTTGCAATTTCATGAGATATCTTACCTGCATCTTTTAATACATCTCTATCATCTGATAATAAATACTTATCTATTCTGTTTGCCCAGTCTTCCATCGTCATTGGAATATTTCTTTTTGCTCTTGCTTCTGCTAAATCTAAGAAAGCTGAAACAATAAGTTCTAATTGTTCTAGTTCTTCTTTCTTTAAATAGTTTTTAGCAATAACTACATCTGTTTCTAATATTTTACCATTTGGAGAGTTTTTCCAATTCGTTAAATTCATATGTTCTTTCATATGATCTGCTCTATTATAAATTATCTCTGCTGCTGTTTGATGCGTTACTGCATAGTGCATCTTATTTTGGACTTTTTTGAAAAATTTAATTGTAGTGGGAGATTTACTATCATAATCAATAGCGGTCGCATATATATCTGTTATTTTTTGATAAAATCTTCTTTCTGATACTCTTATTTCTCTAATTTCTGCAAGTAATGATTCAAAATAATCTTCATCAAAAAATGTTCCATTTTCCATTCTTTTTTTATCTATAATATATCCTTTTTTTGAAAACTCTTTTAATACATTTGTTGCCCATCTTCTAAATTGAATTGCTCTATCTGTATTTACTCTATATCCAACAGAGATTACTGCATCTAAATT
>CASEIX010000007.1 GCA_949288095.1 uncultured Eubacteriales bacterium | reverse complement strand
TGTTCCATTTTCCATTCTTTTTTTATCTATAATATATCCTTTTTTTGAAAACTCTTTTAATACATTTGTTGCCCATCTTCTAAATTGAATTGCTCTATCTGTATTTACTCTATATCCAACAGAGATTACTGCATCTAAATTATAGTAATTTGTTTTATATTTTTTTCCATCTGAAGCAGTTGTCAAATAATTTTTGACAACTGAATTTTGTTCCAATTCTAGTTCTTTAAAAATATTACTTAAATGATAACTTATATCTTGTTTTGATGTATTATACAATTCTCCTAATGCTTTTTGAGTTAGCCATAAATCTCCATCTTCAAATCGTACTTCAATTCCATGTTCTTTTTTCTGTTGCTCAAATATCAAAAACTCTGCTGAACTACTTCTTATATATAAATCTTTATTGTTCATTTTTAAATTCACCTCTATTTATTTGCTATATACTATCAAACTTTTGTTCTTTTGTCAATTGATTTATGACTATTATCACAAAATTCTCCATATATGATAAAAGACTATTTCTTTGTTAGAAATAGTCTTTTTATGATTAATTAATCGTTGTACTTGTTGCACCTGTTCCCACCACTTCTTCTTGAAGTGAACGCCATGTATTACAACCAACAATTCCATCAACAGCCAATCTTCTTGTTCGTTGATATTCTCTGACAGCATTTTGTGTTGCTGGACCAAATATGCCATCTAATCCATTGGTACGATATCCTAAAGTATTTAAATCATCTTGTGCAATTAGGACATAATTGCTTAAACTTCCTCTTTTTAATTGTGGAAAGCCTCCTGTACTACAAGCAGGAGAACCGAACCTCTTGTCAAAATGTACCCATGTTGGTGTTAAGGAAATTGGCTCTACATATGTCCATACTCCTGAATTATTGGCACTATTCCAAAGCACTCTTCTTCTCTCTGCTGATAATGTTTGCCCAACATCAAAAGCTACTCCTGCATAATGTTGACTTTGGTTTCCATGTCCACCTTCATATGGTCTTTTAAAAGCAAATCCAACAGGTATTGGTCCTCCATAAATATATCTTTGACTATTCCAACTTTGCATAGTTCTTTTCGTTGTCCATAATATATTACTTTTGCTTGAGCCTCTAAATTCTCTTACTCTTAATGTTCCATTTGTATTATATGGCATCGGGTCTGCTTCATTCCTATAATACGTTTCCATTCTATCTGTGTCATTATTAAACACTAATATTTTTGCCATAAACATAATCCTCCCTTTATAGCTTTTTACTATTATATGAGAGAATTATTTTTATTGATACTTTTTTTCACTATCCTAATGAAATATCATCATCCGCACTTTTTGATTCTGCTACTTCTTTTGCTATACTATTAACTTTATTTAATTCTTCTAATATATTTTCTAACATTTCTTTGGTTTCTTCTTCTGATAAACTTACTCCTCTATTTTCCTTCTCACGAATTCTTTGACATTCCCTTGCAAGAAAATTCATCTTTCTCCTAAGATTTTCCTGACTAACCACATACATTTGTGCCGCAAGAAATCCTCCTACTTCAGCATTTGTTGTATTTTCTTTTCCTGCAATTTCTTTTTGTGCATAGTTATTTCCCTGTGATTGAAGAATTATTATACCTCTATCTTTTAAATTAGCAAATGCAATTCTTCTCGTTCCAGTCTCATCTTGAATATATGCTAAAACACCTTTGTCTTCTGCTATAGAAACTTCTCCTTTACTTCCATCTTCTCCAGCATATGTCTTATAGCCTTTACCATAAAATCTCTAAATTCCTTTTCATCTGAAATTAATGTTTCTGTTAATTCTTTTATTTTTTCTAACATATACATTTCCTCCCTTACTTTATATTTTTTACACCCTTAGTTCCATTTAGATTATATCCTTCTAAAATATTTGTTTCAAAAGAATAAGTAATCTCTTCTTCTTCACGGTTTCTCTTTAAACTTAATTCTATTAATTTATCGATTAAATCTGTATAATTTACATTTGTTTCTCTCCATAAATGAAATGATAAACAACCAGGAATGGTATTCACTTCATTTACATAGATTTTGTCCAAATATTGATCAATCATAAAATCAATTCTGATAACTCCTGTACATCCTAAAACACGAAACACTCTTTTTGCTAAATTTTGTATTTTTTCTTTGGTTTCTTTACTAATCTCTGCTGGCAATTTCAAAACACCTGCATTCATTGAGGTTTTACTTCCTTCTAATTTTCCTCCCATTTTTTTACCACCAGAAATATATTTATCTTGATAACTTAATATTTCATCTGTTTTGATTGGTTCTTCACATTCTGATACCATTGTTTCTTCATAATCTCCTAATACAGAACAATTGACTTCTTTTAAATTTTTAATTGCTTTTTCTACCAGTATCTTTTTGGCATATGTAAAAGCTTCTTCTATAGCTTCTTGCAATTCCTCTTGGTCATTTGCAATACTGATTCCTACACTAGAACCTAAATTAATTGGTTTTACAATTACTGGGTATGGTATAACATTTTCGATTTCTTCTATCACTTTTTTGCTGTCATCATTATATGCTTTCTTAGAAAAACATTTACAGTCTAATACTGGCAAACCATTTTCCTTTAGAATACATTTACAAACATATTTATCCATTCCAACTGCAGAAGAAATAACATCACATCCTACAAATGGTATATTAAACATTTTTAAATATCCTTGAATCGTTCCATCTTCTACATTGGTTCCATGCACAATTGGAAAAGCAATATCGATATAGTCATATACTTCCTTTTCATAAAATTTCTTGTCACTTCTTATGATTGCCACTTTTTCTCCTCTTTGCACCAATGTTACCTGTGTACTATTTTTTAACAATTCTTTAAGATTGGTATATCTTTTGATATCCCCTATACCATTTCCACAATACATTTTATTATCTTTGGCAATATAGATTGGTATGACATCATATTTTTCCTTGTTCATATTTTCTATTGCTTGAAGTGCTGTGATAATAGATACTTCATGTTCTACAGATTTTCCACCAAAAAACACACCTACTTTAATTTTCATATTTATCCTTCCTTTCTTATGTTCCTTTTTAATGTATTAAAAATTTGTTTTTTCTCTTCGTATATAAAAACTTTTTTCCTTACACATTATAATTATCTGGTAAATCATTTTCTAATAATACTGTCACCTTATTTTTGACAGCATATTTATTAGCTTTTTTTACTGCTTCTTCTGGTGTATGGACTACAAAAATTTTTCTCTTATTAAATTTTCTAGAATGAATTCCTTCCAAAACCTCTTTAGAATGATCCTCTCCTACTAAAAAGATGTAATCACATACTTCTGTTATATATTGGCCAAATTCAAAATTATATTTTCTTTCTTCTTCTCCTAATTCAATTAATCCTGGCGTCACAATGATTTTTATTCCTTCAAATTCTGCCAAAGTGTCTAACGCTAACTTAGAACTCACAGGATTGGCATTATAAGAATCATCAATAATTGTTAAATTCCCATGAGGAATTAATTGCAATCTATGTTCTACACTTTGAATCTCTCTGATGCTTGTTTTCATATTTTTTATAGGTATTCCTAAATAATTTCCTATTGCCATTGCAGCGGTAATATTCATCACATTATGTTTTCCTATCAATTTTGTCTTTAACGCTATCTCTTCTTTATTTTCATCTTGTATTTTAAAAGTTAAACCTTTTGAAGAAGATTTTAAATCATAAGCATTATAGATAAATTTCTTGTTTTCCACTCCATAAGATACTACCTTCATGTCTAAGTTTTCTTTGATCATATTGGCTATGTTGGTATCATTCCCATTTAAAAACATAACGCCATGATTTTCTTTTACACTATCAGCCAATTCAAATTTTGCTTTTATAATATTTTCAATGGTTTTAAAACTCTCTAAATGTTGTGGACCTATAGAAGTAATAATTCCCATTTTTGGTTTTACAATACCACATATTTCCTTGATATCTCCTGGTTTAGTAGCACCCATTTCACATATAAAAACTTGATGTGTCGGTTTTAATTTTTCTCTGATTGTTTTTACCACGCCCATAGTTGTATTAAAATTTTTAGGTGTTTTTAATACCTCATATTTTGTAGATAAAATTTTATATAGAAAATTTTTTACACTTGTTTTTCCATAACTTCCTGTCACTCCTATCACAAGTAAATCAGGCATTTCATTCAATATTTTTTTTGCTTGTTTTATATATCGTTGTTGTCCAAAATATTCTATTGGCATATTGATGGTATTTGCTATCATACATAAAATGCTAGAAAATATGTTTAAAATACCTAATTTTATGTACAAATAGGTATCTATGCCTCCTAGCCATATAACCATACCTATCAATATCCCTTCTGTTAAAAACATTCTTTTTACTCTGTTGGTTAATTGAAAAGGTACTTTGGCTTTTTGTTTTGGCATATTGTAAATGATGGATAATGCTAGAAGAATGATTACGCTTATCATACTAATCATATGATTTACACATAGTAGCATTAATGAAATAAGGATAAAACCTAATTGTATCACCATCTTTTTTGTATTATTCTTCATCCAATGTATATGTTTTTTTAGAAAATAGGAGTTTAATTGGAACATATGCATATAAAAAACTAATAAGAGAA
Source organism: uncultured Eubacteriales bacterium (assembly GCA_949288095.1). Taxonomy (GTDB): domain Bacteria; phylum Bacillota; class Clostridia; order TANB77; family CAG-508; genus CAG-269. The sequence goes on along the minus strand of CASEIX010000007.1, from coordinate 12,919 downwards.
TTAAGTGAATACTATATTCTATTACAATTATGCTTTTCATTTGTTTTCTCCTCCTTGAAAAAATGTTTTGATAATTCTATGAATTTGCCCCATTCTTTCTAAAAACACATAGTGAGAAGCATTTTCAAATTTTACCAATCCTGCATCTGGAATTACTTTTTCCATAACTTCTGCATCCTCAATTGGTGTTTCTGTATCTGCTGTTCCCCACAATAATAAGGTTGGTACTTGAATATTAGGGAGTTCTTCTTTTAAATCTTCATGAATTAATTTTACTAAGGATTGCTGCATAACAGGTGATGCATTTCGGTAATCTTCTGATCCAAACCTACTTTTTAATTTATCTAATAAATCTGGATATTTTTTCTTTATCATTTTTATCTGTACAATTTTCTTTCCTATTTTAAAAATTTTTACACGCATTCTTTTTTTTAAACTTTTTTTATGAACAATTCCTGCACTTCCGATTAATATTAATTTATCTACTTTAAAACTCAAATTTTTCTGATTTAATAGTTTTATACTAATTCTTCCACCATTAGAATGTCCTATGATATCTAACTCTTTTATTTTTTGGCTTTCTATAAATTGAATAACTAGATGAATGTAGTCATCTAAATCCCATGCTATTTTTGGTTTTTCTGATTTTCCAAATCCTGGCATATCTAAACAATATACTTTTCTGTATTCTGCAATAGAATTTATCATAGCCATATAAACATCTATTGTTGTTCCCCAACCAGGAAGAATTAAAACTGGTTTTCCTTTTCCTTTTTCAATATAATGAATGTTTAATTCATTGATGATTGTTTGTATATTTCTCACCACTTTCCTCATAAAATTCCCTTCTATTGTATCTGCATTGTTTATTTTTTATCAACTCACTTATTTTCACGTTTTATTTCTATTTTCACGATATTCTCACGTTTTTTTCTTGACGAAATGAATATTCTGTTTTATAATAAAATCATGGAGGTTAGATTGATATGGCAAAAAAAGGATTTATCCGATTAAATGTAAATGATGAATATTTATCTTTTGGCAACTTTTTCAGAATTGTGAAAGAGCAATCCAATCATATACATACCTTTTGGCAATCTGATTTATTTTCTATTATTTTTAATACAGATAGTATTGCTGATAGTACAGTAAACAATTACTGTACAGGACTACGAGCCATTCATCCCATTTATAAAAATGATTTTATGAAAATAAAAAATGATTTTGAAACCAAACACGAAGTACTGGTTCCTATTATTTCTAAAATATTAGCTTTATTGGGAGATGAAGAATTTAATAATCCTAATGTAACGATCCAAGATATCAACAAAAATACTAGATTAAAACATATATGTACAAAATTATATTCTATTAGTAAAAATGATTCTGATGTTAGTATGTTATTATCTAATACACTATATAAGTACTTATATGAAAATCATTTATATGATTTTATTGCTCAGGTACTATTTTATGTTATATTAGAGAAAAAACAACCTATCTATTTAGAGGAATCTTTAAATGATGTCATTGAAAAAAATATTTATGACACCAATATTTCTGTTAGTGACATACAAGATTTTATTAAAATACAACTAAACTCAAGCATTTGGTCTATTAGAGGAATTAAAGAATTAACGAAAAAAAATAACCCTTTTGCTTGTTTTGAAATTGCTTCCATGGAATGTTATGGTATTATTACAGGAAAAGCTAGATATGAAAAAGCTTATGAATATTATAAAATTGCTGCAAAATATAATCATCCTGTTGCTAACTGGGCAATTGGATATTTATATTATAAAGGCCATATTGGAACAAAATCCAAAAGAGATTTATTTTTAGCCTTTCGATATTTTAATAAAGCTAGAAAATTAAAATGTTCTAATGCCTTGAATAGTATTGGACTAATGATGTTACATGGAGACATTCCTCATATAGAAAAAAACAAAGAAAAAGCAATGGAAATGTTTGAAAAAGCTGCTTCAATGGGAAATATCTATGCTTATAATAATTTAGGAATGATTTATGAAAATGAACAAAATGATAAAACAGCTTTTGACTATTACCTATTATCTGCCAATGCTGGTGAAAGTTGGGCTTGTAATAAAGTAGGAGAATTTTATAGAACTGGAAAACAACATCCCAAAGATTTAAAAAAAGCCTTTGAATACTATTCGATTGCTACAGAATCTCCAAAATTTACGTTATGTCCTTGGGGTAAGTACAATTTAGCAAAATATTTTTATAAAAATGGCTGTTTAGAAATTGGTGTAGAAAAAAATACAGATAAAGCAATTGAATTACTACAAGATATATCTCCTGCGTTAATAGAAGCTTTGGAAGAATTAATTTATTTGTATTATGAATTATATGTATCTAGCAATCAACAATCTCATTTATATTTTGAAAAATTACAATTCTATATTAATCAGATTGAAAAACATCCCAAATATACTTCAGAAATTGCTTTAAGAATTAATACAAAATTAAAAGCTCTTCATAGAAATGTAACACATATTGAATTACCCAATTAACTATCTTCTGATGCTTGAACAAATAGAGTGCCTTTCCAGGCACTCCGTTTGTTTATTGTATAGAAAAAAATATCTTCTATTCTGACCATAAATAAAATTTAGGGTATATGACAAAGTTAGGTCACATATATACTTCTATATGATATACCTTATTACTTCCATCTAATTTTATTTTATTTTCCACTTCTTCTCCATTTAATAATACCTTTTCTATTCCTGTATTTTTTTGATTTTGATTGATCACTTTGATATTATAAATACTATCTTTCCATTTATATCTCATTAGATATTCCTTCCAATCTTTCGGAATGCATGGTTCTATTGTTAAATATCCTTTTTCTATTTTTAAACCTAATATATATTCGATTCCCGCAATATAATACCAACTACTCGAACCAGTATACCAAGTCCAACCTCCTCTTCCAGCTAAATTACCTGCCCCATAAATATCTGCTGCAATGGCATATGGTTCTACTTTATATTTACTACTAGCATCTTTGGTTCTTGCATGTTCAATTGGATTAATCATTCGATAAAATTCTAAAGCTTTATCACCAAATCCTAATAATGCTTCGGCAATAATGGCCCAACAACTGGCATGTGTGTATTGTCCTCCATTTTCTCTAACTCCTGGTAAGTAAGCTTTAATATATCCTGGTTCTAAATGACCTTTTTCAAATGGTGGATCTAATAATTTGATAATACCATTTTCTTTATCTACTAAATGGTTTTCTAAACTTTCCATCGAAATATATTTTTTATCATTATCTCCTGCTTTTGATATAATACTCCAACTTTGTGCAATACTATCAATTCTACATTCATCATTTTCCATACTTCCTAATACATTTCCATCATCCATAAATGCTCTTTTATACCATCTACCATCCCAACCATTTGTATTTAATGCTTTTTTCAATTGGATTTTGATTGTTCTCCATTTTGCACTTCGACTTTCAAATTCTTTGTTTTGGACTTCATCTTCATGATATTTATTTTCATTTTCTGCTTTTATATTCTCTCTTGGGATCAAGTCATTACTGTTATCTTTTTCTTCTAGTTCTTCTCTCTCTTTTTGTTCTATCATCTCACATATGGGAATAAATTCATCTAAAATGTTGTACAAGAAAAATCCTAACCATACACTTTCTCCTCTACCTTTATTTCCCACTGTACTAAATCCATCATTCCAATCACCACTACCAATTTTCGGCAATCCATTTTCTCCAAAGTTAAAACTTTTCTCTATTGCTCTAATACAATGTAAATAAATACTTTCTTGTATCTCACTTTGTGGATATTGGTCATATCTTTCATCTACACCTTCTTCTAAAATTGCTCCTTTTAAGTATGGTGTTTCTATATCTAAAATGCTAGTATCTCCTGTAAAATGAATATATTGTAACACCAGATATGGTAACCATAGCAAATCATCTGAAAATCTTGTACGAATTCCTCTACCCGTTTCTTCATGCCACCAATGTTCTACATCTCCTTCTTCAAATTGATGTTTACTATGTTTGATAATTTGCTGTTTCAAAAATTCTGGTGAAATATATTTTAAAGCAATGGTATCTTGCAATTGATCTCTAAATCCAAAAGCACCTCCTGATTGATAATATCCACTTCTTCCTAAAAGCCTACTTTCTAATGTTTGATAAATACACCAACCATTTAATAAAATATTAGTTGATTCTAACGGCGTATATACTTGAAGTTTTCCCAATAGGTCTTTCCAATCATTTTTTACACGTTCTAATTCTTGCCTGCAATTCTGTAATTTACTATATTTATAGGCTATATTTTTGCAATCAATCATGGTTTCTTCTGCCCCTAAGACAAAAGAAATTTCTTTATTTGAAAAACTTTCAATATCTACTTCAATTTCTAATACGATACAGGCATCTCTGCCAATAGCATTACTATTATTTAGTCTAAGTTTCTTAATACCATCTGGATTTGCTAATCCTTTTTTTCCTAAAAAGAATTTTTTATCTCCTGTATAACTTCTTATTTTTTCACTAGATGCCACATATAGTTTGGTATTATCTATTTCACTAGCATATAAATTACATGCTGTTACAGTATTACTATTTCTATCAAATTGAATGCGAATATTTCCAGATGTTTTGAATTCATCTTCTCCAATCACTGGTTTGATATAATAATATAGTTTTAAATGCTTTCGATTTGGTGTTTTATTACTCAAATTCAAAATCCCTATTTTACAACTATCTTCTCTTGGAACAAACATTTCTAATTCTTGCTCAACACCCAAATGACTATGAATATATTTGCAATAACCAAAACCATAAATAACATTATAATTTCGATTATCTGGCATAGGGTTTAATCCTAAAGACCAGCTTTCCTTTGTATCCATATCTTTTACATAGATAACTTCTGATGGAATGTCGATACTTGGATGGTTATTCCAACTGGTTAATCGATTTAATCTACTATTTTTATACCAACTATATCCTCCCATATTTTCTGTGACAATGGTTCCAAATTTTTCATTTGCCATCATATGAGACCACACAGTTGGTAAGCGATTTTCTTTATTGGTACGTATCCAATACTCTTTTCCATCTTCTGAAAAAGCCCCATATTCATTATAATATTTTAAATTTTCTGTATCTTTTAAGATATCGATATCTTCTGTATTTTCTTCAACAAATTGATTCATATTTTCTTCTTCACTAATTTCCTTATAGTTTTCTAGATAGGTTTCTTCTATTTCTTTTAGATTATTTTCTAAATTTCCTTTTGCACAATCAATTGTGATAACAGATATAAATTCTAGAAATGTAATATCTTGTTTATCCATTTCCTCTTCATTTAATATAAAGATACCACCTTTTATATTTTTTAAATATCCCATATGTTGATTTAATATGGTAGAATCAATTTCTTCCCTTACATAATTTTCATAACTATATTTTTCTTCATCTATGATGACAATTTCTGCTTCTACATTTTTGGTTCTAAAATATTCATACGCTTTTAATACTTCTTTTAGTCCTTGCACATCATTTGCATTTTTCATCTTTACCAAGACAATTGGTAAGTCCCCTGATATTCCATATTTCCACAAATCACTTTGTTTATAATTTGGTGTTTGATTGATTTTTTCTTTTTCTACACTTTTAATAGAATCATCAAACACGATATAAGATAACATTTTTTGATAAATTTCAATATCTTTTCCTTTCATATTTAAATATCTTGTTTCTGCTTCCACTCTTACTTTTGACAACTCAAATTCATTTTTTACATTTTCAAATGATGTATATTTTTCTAAATTTTGAAGGGCTTGTTCTTTTTCTTCTTCTACAGATAATATAAAATCAATCACAACTTTTTCTTGTTTCCTTATTTTGATAGTTCTTTTCATTGCTACTATTGGTTCTGTGACAAGTCCTATTTTTTTAGAAAATGGTAATGAGTCTTTTACCATTTTGGGTATTTTCAAATTTCCTCTTCCGATAAATTTTTCCTCTTCTATCTCATATTCTAAATCACCAATTCTATTTTCTCTACTTGCATGTAATGTTGTTGCTAGATAAACTTCTTTTTCCCCTACTTCTCTTTTCTTTCTTTTGACAAGTAATGCTTCATTTTTTTCATTATATCCATACACTAGAAATAAATTATTAAAGGCTGGGTGTGCGTAATATTGTTCTTTTGGTGTCAATATAGGTTCAAAATATGCTGTCAATTCTACAAATTCTTCTTCATTTCCTAAATTTTCTAATATGATTCTTCTTAATTCTACTGGTTCATTTGAAGCAACTGTTGTTTTTATTGTTGCCTTTATATTTCCACTGATTATCTCTTGTTCATTTTTATCTGGCATAAATCGAATTTGGTATTGATTTTCATTTTTTATATTTTGTGAATAACTAGAACTAATAATTTGTTTATTTTTAATACTTTTGATATTAAATATCATTCCTTGTGTATAATCATCTGTACGTTTAAAATGATTGATATACATATTTTTATATTTACTAACCCCTTCTCCTTTTTGATTCATTGCTACCATATAATTTTCATTAGAAATGACATTTCCTGTAATCAATTTTTCGTCTATTTTCGTATAACTTCTTACAATATAATCTTCATAATCTTTATATTTTAATTTTTCTACCTTTTCTTTATCTTCTTTTGTAATAATTGCTTTTTCTGGCATTGTTTCTTGAAGCAAAATGGTAACAGCTTGTATCTCCGGATTTTTTGTAAATCGTTTTTGCAAAATGAGTTGATTGATTAAATTATTGATAGATAATAAAATTAATCCTTGATGATGTGCCATATAAGTTTTGACCACTTCTGCTTGCTTACCTTTTCTAACCCTTTCCGGGGTAAAATCTAAAGATTCATAAAATCCATATTTGTTATACATGCCATATTGTTCTAATACTTTTAAATTTTTCACTACTTCTTTTGGAATATCTGTAATAGCTAATATACTACCATAAGAAGATACTACCATCTCATCTGCTAAACCTCTTTTTAATCCCAGCCATGGAATTCCAAATGCTTTATATTGATAATTCGATTGTAAATCCTTTAAATTAAATGCTGCTTCTGATACACCAAATGGTAAATGCATTTCTTCTGCATATTTCATTTGACTCATCATCATAAATTTGCAAGATTCATCTAATAGGCTCCCTTTATATTTGGGAATATTCATGTTTGGCATTAAATATTCAAAAGCTGTTCCTGACCAAGAAATTAGACCTTTATATTTTCCCAAAACGGTTAATGTTCTACTTAAATGGTTCCAATGTTTTGATGGAATATCTTTTTTCGCAATAGCAACTAAGCTAGCTTGCCTTGCTTCTGTAGCTAATAAATCATAATATGAATCTGTTAGTTTATTTTCTTCGATATTGTATCCAATTGAAAATATTTGGTGTTCTTGATTATATAAATAAGTAAAGTTTGTTTGTCTAATAATTCTTTCAACCATTTCTAACATTTCATTTATTTGATTTTGTACCCTTACCATTTCTTCTTCATTTTTTATATCTGTTTTTCTCTTATTTTTTGTCAATCCATTCTTTTCTTCTCTTACTTTTTCTTCTAATGATGTCTTATATCCTATACCATTTTTCTTATATTGGATTTTTTGTCCAACATGCAAATTATCATCTTTTTGCAAAATTTCTTGTATTTCTTCTAAAAAAGTTTTTGTAACATACAGATATCCAACAAAATTCCCACTATCTACCGTTGAAATATATCTTGGTCTTAAAGGTTCTTTTGTTTTTGTATCATACCAGTTATATAAATGACCATTCCATTTTTGCAAACTATCTACTGATATTATTACTTTATGCAATAAATCAATGGTATCTGATAAATTTTCATATTGTAAATCATAACTTGAAATAATCGCTAAAACAGACAATCCTATATTCGTAGAAGATGTTCTTTCAACAATTTTTTGTTTTCTATCTTCTTGATAATTATCTGGTATTAAATAATTATTTTCTTTAGTAATATATTGTTTAAAAAATTGCCATGTTTTTTCTCCTATTTCTAAGACATATTCTATTTCTGTTTTATCTAATTTTTCAATTGCTTCTTGTTCTTTCTTTTCTTTACTAATATACCACATCATAAAAGGTGTAAAGAACCATAAAATTCCTAATATTGATTGTATCATAAAATCTCCAAAACCTTTGTTAGTTAATGCTACCCCTATTGTCAAAATTCCCCAAGCGATATTAAACCACATTTGTTTTATATATGACATTACATCATTTTTAGCTTGTTTTTCTGCTTCTTCTGATGTCATCCATTCTAATAATTTTTTATGACTAATCCATTTTCGATACAATGTTTTTATGATGGCTATACAAGAAACATATGCTTTATATGGTAATACTCCTATGCTAATTAATATTCTTAATCCAATTCCTTTATAGCCTGATATCCTAGGAGAAAATCTTTTTTGCTTATGTTCTCCTTCTTTTTTTTCTAACATAGTATTAAAGATTTCTAATATATATGGCATGACAACTGCTAGGATACTTATAATAATAAATGGATATATTTCAAATTGATATACTTTTCCCAACACAACAAACAGAATGAAAGAAATAATAACCATGATTTCAATCAAACTTCTTCTCAAATTATCAAAAATTTTATATTTTGAAAGGCAATTTAATGGATTTTGTATGTTTCCTATTTTACTATTTATTTTACCTTTCAACCAACTAATAATTTGCCAATCTCCTCTTATCCATCTAGATAATCGGTTCATAAAACTATTATATTTTGTAGGGTATCCATCCATTAGCATAATGTCTGTTGCTAAACCACAACGTAAATAACATCCTTCTAATAAGTCATGGCTTAATACTGTATTTTCTGGTATGGCATTTTTTAGCACCTTTGAAAATACATTTAAATCATAAATGCCCTTTCCCGTAAAAATGCCTTCTCCAAAATTATCTTGGTATAAATCAGAAATAGCATTTGTATAAGAATCTATGCCTCCTGCTCCTGCAAATATTTGTGTAAATATAGTTTTATAAGAAATATCTAAGTTGATTCCAATTCTAGGTTGAATCATTCCATGCCCTTCTACAATAACATTTTTCTCTTCATCTATGACTGGTTTATTTAAGATATGTGCCATTGCACCTACCAATTCAAAGGCAGAATTTAAAATCAGCTCTGTATCTGCATCTAGGGTGATTACATATTGTATTTTCGGAATACAATCTTTGTATAACTCTATGGTATTGATACGAAATACATTTTCTTCATTTCCTAACAGATATTCATTAAATTGTGTAAGCATTCCTCTTTTTCTTTCCCAGCCTAAATAACAATTTTCTTTTTCGTTCCATTCCCTCTTTCTATAAATAAAATGAAAAATTGGAAAATCATTTTCTTTAGAATATTTTTCATTTAAACTTTCGGCTAATTTCATTCCTGTTTCAATCACTTCATTATCGATTTTTTCTTCTTGTATACTACTTTCTGAACAGTCACCTAATAAAGTAAAATACAAATTTTTAGATTCATTAGCAATATAATAAACCTCTAATTTATGCATCAATTCTTTTACTTTTTCTTTATTTTTCAAAATAGTTGGAATTACTACCATACATGCATTTTTTTCATCAATTCCTTTTGAGAAATCTATTTTTGGAATTGGTTTTGGTTTTACAATTTTGCTTAAAATATATTGTATGATTTGTGTCACAATTTCTGATGATGGAATTAATAAAATTAGAATACTGAATATATATGCTCCTACATTTTGAATATATAAGTTTAAAATACTACTAAATACAAGTGATAATATAATTGCTAAAATCACATTAGTTGCGATATATAATTTTTGTTTTGTTTTTTCCTCTAAATGTTTTGGAACTTTACACTGTAATTCTTGATAAACTTTTTCAATTCCTTTATCAATAATATAATATCCAATATGTGCCTTTTTCCCGTTATCTTTGTTATCTTCTGCCAATTGCAAAATCTTTTTGGCTATATATATTTCTGATATTTTTGTTTTTTTCGATATTTCTTTAATAATATTTCTATAACAGTCTTTTGTGTCATTATCCATTTTAGGATATACTTCTGCCGGATCTTGTTTTAATATTTCTTCTACACCATTTATTTTTTCAAAAATTTCCAAAAAATTAATCCTTTGTATGTTCTTTATACTTGTAATACTATTTCCAATTGATACTTTTTTTACAGCAATATCAAAATGTTCTTTTTTGATAACCTCTTGTACCGTTGTTCCTGTCATTTCTACAATTTCATCTAATATTTTTAAATAACGATACCCTTTTTTCCCATATCTTTTTAAGATATATGACATATATTCAATAAATGGATATTTGACATCATTTAACATATCTTTTTTTATATTTTTCAAATGATATATATGATTTTCTTGATTATTTTGTGGTATTTCAATTAACTTTTGTACAATGTTTTCTGCTTTCATTTTTTGTATTTGGCTACTATATATTTTCTCACAAATTTCTCTAATATTTTCAATAATGGCTATTTGAAGAAATAAACCAATATTCCAAATTTCTTCCATGCTTAAAGTCTTTTTTTCTTGATAACTTGCTAGATAATCTTCTAAGTCTTCTTTTTCAATTTTATTATCTGTATAGGCTACAATTTCTGCTGCTAATACATATATTCTAGCAAATCCTTTGTATCTTCCATTCGCAATCCCTAGAAAATTCATATATTTTTTCAATGTTAATTCTTTTTGAATTTGTTTTACAGTTTCTTCTATGATATAGAAATTGTCTAACAACCATTCTCCCGCGGGGTGTGTTGTCATTCCTAATTTGACATGTTCATTTAATAAATTATACACAATTTTAATCGTTTCGTAATTTTCCATCAATTGAGGAACTGGATATGTTTCTTTAGATGGTTTATTCATTAGATTATGGTTTGAGGCAATTTTTTGTAAATGGTTTTCTAATTGCTTTTTATCCAATATTGTTCCATCAATTTTTAATATTTTATTTGTTTTCAAAAAAATTCCACTCCTTGCAAATATGTTTTACACATATTGTTTGCAAAGAGTGGATTTTTTATACTCTTCTGTTATTTTTTATTGTATTCCATTTTTCGTTTTTATTTTGAATCTATATGGTTGATTTGTTTGTATATCGTAAGTTTTCTTTTCTTATGTTATTTTAAGGTTCTATCTCATAATCTTCTGTTTTTTGTGTGTCTTTTTGTTGTTCTTCTTGTTGTTTTTCTTGTTGTTGAAGTCTAAATTGATAGTATTCAGAAAAATCTTCATAAGCCTCTTCTAAATCAACACCTTCTGGTAATCCTATATATGTTTCAGCATTTTTCACATATTCTTGCCCACCAAAACTTGCATATTGTACATCTATTTCTGTCTTCGTATTATCAATTGTTCCCATACCTGCTACTGTACTATTATTCTCTGTATCTACTAAAATATATTCCTCCTCAACATCTTGTGCATTCACCCATTTTTGTCCTTCTGGCAAACTACCATTTATTAAAGGATTTTCTACATATGATATTTCTCCATTTTCTGAAGTCACTTGAATAACATGTCCTTCTCCCATATTTTCTCGTAAAATAATTCCTAAATCATTTTTATTGATTTTTTCTTCTTCTGGTAAATTTCCATTATATTCTTCTAGAATAGCATCTATGGTATCATTTACTTGAAGTCCCTCTAAAAATTTTTCTCTATCTGTTTTTGGTGTTTCATTATCTTTTTCATTATCAATGTCTGTTTCTTGGCCACTAGGAGACTTTGGTTCTGGTTCTTTTCCTGAATTTAATAAGAATGCAGCTCCTCCAACAGTAACTGTTACTCCAAATATTGCTAAAAATCCAATAAATTTTTTCTTTATTTTTTCTCTTCTTTCTTCTCTTCTATCTGCCTTTTTAAAAGCTTCTGCTATCTCTTCTGGTGTCAAATCTCTTCTATATCTTTTCTCTTTTTTTGCCATTAACTTATTTGCATATTCTGTTATTCTCTCTTCTTTTTCTTTTTCTTGTTTCTTTCCCATATAATTTTCCTCCTATGTTAATTCTTTTATATTATATCATAAAAAAATATATTGTAAACTTTTTTTCTTTTTTTGTTTTTATTCCCATTTCTTTCACTTTCGACAAAATTCTTCATATGATATATAAAGCAACTTAAGTTGTTTTAGAAAGGGTGATTTTTAAATGGAATATAATAAAAAACCATGTCAAATTTTAGATGTTGATGGAGTTATATCTGGAGGAAAACAATTTGATTTAGACATCACTTTACCAGAAGATAATCGCGATGTTATCTATGGAGTTGTAAGAGATTGCTTTAAAGAACCTGTAACAGATGCCGTTGTAAAGTTAGTCGAAATTGTTTACGAGTGTGGTAAAGAAGCACGTAGACCAATTGGGCATACGTTTACAGATTGTGAAGGTGAATTTGTTTTTGGTCCTTTATGTCCTGGAAAACAATATGCTATTCAAATCTGGGTAAATGATACCAAAAAAATTAGAATTTGTACAAAATGTCATCATGAAGGAAGATGTTTAAAAGGTGATAAGCATGAAAAATGTGATTGCTTTTTAGAATCTGATAAATGCAAATGTAAAGACAAAAAAGATGAAAAATGTGATAAGAAATGCGACGAAAAATACGATGACAAACACGATGACAAACACGATGAAAACTGCTGAGAAAAAGATGAGGATAAATGCTGTAATAAATATGATGACAAACATGAGGATAAATGTAATAAAAAATGTGATGAAAAGCATGATGATAAAAAGCCAGGTTACTATGACAGACCATGTTGTTGTGATAAAAAAAATTACTAATATCTAAATCTGTC
>CASEIX010000006.1 GCA_949288095.1 uncultured Eubacteriales bacterium | reverse complement strand
TAATATGCTTTTCTTTTATTAAATTAACAACATCTTCTACATCTAACCTTTTTTCTTGTAAAGACAATTCTTTATTGCATATATATTTTATTTTGAATTTTGCATCTAAAAATAATGCGTGTGCAGGCTTAGTATTTATATAGTGTATATCAAAAACTCTTTTGGCTTCATATAAATATAATCTTTCATTAGTAGATAAGTTTTTTACAGTAGAGTTTTGAGAATATTTGCTAATTAATTCTAATCTTTCTTTTAAATCAGACTTTTTTTCCATAAAATCTTTTATCAATAAATCTCTAATTGTTTCAAAAAAATCCATATATTTTTTATGTGTTTCCTTAGATATTTTTTCTATTTTCTGAGTAAATTCGTGCATTATAAGATTTATATTATATTCGTTTTCTTCTAGTTCTTCAAAAAATTCATTTGGAGAGTATTCTGGATTTTCAATAAAGCATCCAATATCAGATTTAAATAATAAATCAGACCTAAATACTTTTGTATTATAGGTTTTTACAATTATATCTATCAATAATTGCGTATAGAAGTGTGTATAAGGAGAAAATTCTAAACACGTTCTAACTATTTGAAACATTTTAAAGAAATAATCTAATTTTTCATCCATTATATCAGATTCTTTTGCAGTAGAAACGAGTTCTATTAATTGAGAGTATATATTTTTCAATCTTTCAAATTCTTTATTATCCATTATAGCAAATTCATAGAGTTTATCTCCAATATTGTATTCAAAATCATGAATTGCACCAAAATATTCTCCGATTATTTTTTATTATAATTTTATTATTATCAATTGCGAAATTAGTTATCATTACAGCACTTCCTCCATTTTAAAAATAGACTATAACTATTTTGAATTTTATTTTAGCTATAGACTTATAAAAATCTATTTACAAGCCATTTTAAGGCTTTTATAATAAAAATAGCTAATAGAAAATAACAATTTTAAATAACTATTTTCTATCATAGTATAGCACATTGAAAATTGAATAGCAAACTACAAGTACATATAATGAAACATCCGTCTGGCTAACGTGATGTAAAGGGGCGGTTCACTAAAGGTGGAATGAGGGCAAATCTCATATGGGTATTTTACATACCACTTGTAGCTTTTAAATTTTAAGTAATATTTTTAAACTTTTAATAATAGTATTGGAATGGAAGAAGGTGGGAATTTTGAAAAAGGGTTTGAATATTACATTTATCAATCCTAATACTGAAGAACAAATTGTACAAGCTATGGCTGGAGTGTTGGCATATAATTTAGCAGATAACGATGAAAAGATAAAATTTGACTATAATTTTCAAAATTCTCACAAAGAAATAGAAAATGAATTAGAATTGTAAGAAAATGTATAGTAAGTATAGAAGAAATAAATAAAATATGATATTATATAAAAAATAATTAAAGAGGAGTTATTTGTAAATGGATAAAAAAGACATTTTGGAAATGATTCAAGAGTTAAATGAAAAACAAACAGAGACTATTTGTATTGAAGCAAAAACAGCAAATCAAGGTAAACCAGAAAAATATTATGATACTGTATCAAGTTTTGCAAACACTATGGGTGGAGTGATACTATTTGGAGTTGAAGAAAAAAAGATAAAGAATAAAACAACTTTTATACCAACAGGAGTTTATGATGCAAATGAGTTACAGAAGCATATTACAAATTTATGTAGTACTGAGTTTGTGCCTATTATAAGACCAGAAATAAGTGTAGTAGATATAGATAATAAAAAAATTGTAGCAGTTAGAATTGATGTACTAGCTCAAAGAAATAAGCCATGTTACTACAAACCAAAAGGACTGCATAATGGTTCATATATAAGAGTAGGAGACAGAGATGACAATATGTCTGAATATGAAATATATAAGTGTATATCATATAGAGACAATGTTAGAGATGATTTAAAACCAGTATTAAAAGCAAGCATAAAAGACTTCGATGAAAAATTGCTAAATAAATTTATTGCAAATGCTAAAGCAGACAAGCCTAAATTTGCAGAATTTAGTGATGAAGAAATTTTGCTTCAATATGGTGCTTTAACAGAAGTAGAAGATAAAATTTTTCCAACTGTTGCAGGAATAATGGTATTTGGAATTTACCCACAAAAATTCTTTCCACAATGGTTTGTAGCAGCAATAGTTATACCTGGATTTGAAATTGCAGACTTAGGAGATGAAGGACAAAGATTTGATGATAACAAAAGAATTGAAGGCAATATAAGTGAAATGTATGAAGAGACAATCGCTTTTCTTAATAGAAATATGAAAGTTAAAGTTATAATTAGTGACAAAACAGGACTTAGAACAGATATAACACAATATCCTTTAGATGCACTTCGTGAGGCAATTTCAAATATGATAATTCATAGAGATTATAGTCAATTTAAAACTGGAGCATATAGTATTGTAACAGTCTATAAAGACAGAATAGAATTTAGAAATGTTGGGAATTTATATGGCTCTAACACTATTGAATTATTAGAAACTAGAAAAGCAATGGAAGTTAGAAATGAAACTATTGTAAAATTATTAGAAACATTAGGTGGAATTATTGAAAATAGACATACAGGGATATTTACTATGCAGAAAAAAATGAAAGAAGCAAATTTGCCAGAGCCTATATTTACAAATGAAAGAGAAGATTTTGTTGTAACTTTTTATAATGGAGAATATCCAGAATTATACCCTGAAGAATTGATGAAAAATAAAAATGCACAAGTTAATGCACAAGTTAAAGATAAAAATGCACAAGTTAATACACAAGATAATCAAAAAGTAGTGATTAAAGTTAGTGAAAAAGCTATTATGGATTTTTGCATTGAACCTAAAAGTTTAAAAGAAATAATAGAATATTTTGGATATAAAAATGCAAGAGGATTTAGAGAAAAATATATAAATCCACTTTTAAAAGAAAATAAAATAAGTCAAACAATACCAGACAAACCTAAAAGTAAAAATCAAAAATATATTACAACAAAATAAAATAAAAAAGTTCATATAAAAAATTTGAAATTTTCAAAAAAAGTATTGTAAATTAATGTAAATTATGTTAAGATAAAAATATAATTTTTAATCAATTAATTTTTTCTTAATATTGATTTCTAAATTTTCCCAAACAATATTTTAAAAAGAAAGAGGTAATTTAATATATATGAACTTAGGAGATTTTAGCATTAAAAATTTAGGAAAGGATTTGCTTCAAAGCAAAGTTTTGTCTGATTTTGTAAGTAATTTTATAAATGAGTTGAAAGATTATCTTGAAAAAGGTGATGATAGAAACATTATGAACTTAACTAATCAAAACAAATATAATAATTATTGGAAATATCAAAATTTTATGGAAGATAATGTATCAGCAAAAATAGGATTGTCAAGATGGGGAAATGATATTACTTATCATGATGAATTAAGCAAAGCAGTAGATGATAGTATTATAGAAATAGCAGAAAATGAAGATACTTTATATAGAAAACAATTCATGTCAAACGGCTCTAATAATGGAGGATTTTATAATATAGATAAATTTGAAAACGGGAAAATTACAAACCTAACAATACCAAAATCTATAATTCCAAGTGAATTTGCAAATAAAGATATAATTTTTCAGTACAATGATAATGGTACTATAAAAGTGAGAGATGACTTAAAAGAAAAAGCAATAAATTTAGCAAGTCAAAAGGTAAAGAATTTAAGGGATAAAGAACAAGAAATAAATGCAGAATTCAAAAAGGAAGGGCATATATATGAAGCTATTGAAGATGATGGTTATATATTTTTAAAGGACGTTACCGAAGAAAGAGATTTTTCAATAGAGGATATTGATTTTGTTGTTGATAATTACAAGGGAGAAGGAAAATATCAAGTAACAAATGGAGAATACAAAAAAATTGATTAAAAAATTTTAAATTAATATTGTAATTAGTATAATTACAATATTAGGAAAGGATGTTAAATGATTAGAAAAATAGGAAACTTTCCATATGATATTTCTAAATTTGAAAAAGAAGCAAAAGAATTATTTGGTGATGAAGATATTATTGTAGGAGCAATAGATGGAGCAGATGAAGCAATGATACAAAAATTCTTGGATGATGTTTTGGATTATGAAATCAATGCTAGGGAGTTAGATAAGAAAAATTAAAAGTGAAGTGAAAAATCTATTCTCAAAAAAGGGAGTAGATTTTTTAATTATAGAAAATTTCATTTTCTATAATTAAAAAAACATAATTGCACAGAAAAATTGCTATGCAATTTTTCGAGCGACAAATCTTATACGCTTTTCTAGACCTTAATATCATATATCAACAATTATAATATTAAGAGGGGCTAGAAAAGCTAGATTTGTCCTTGCTTTTTTATAACTTATATGCTAAAATGTAACAGAACGAAAATAAAGATACAGAAAAACAACTGTGAACTAAAAAGAAAGTAGTGATGTTATGAAAATTGCAGCATATTGTAGAGTTTCAACCGAAAAGGAAGCACAAATAGACTCTCTTGAAAAGCAAATAGAGTTTTTTAATGAATTCACAAAAAAGAATGGATATGAGTTGTACAAGCTATATGCAGATGAAGGAATTTCTGGAAAACAAATAAAACACAGAAAGCAATTCCAACAGATGATGCAAGATGCAAAAGCAAAAAAATTTGAAAGAGTTGTAGTAAAAGATGTAAGCCGTTTTGCAAGAAATACAGTAGATTTATTACAAAGTATAAGAGAATTAAAATCTTATGGAATACAAGTAGACTTCTTAAACAATGGCGAAGTTATGGAAGGTGGATCAGAATTTATACTAACTATTTTAGGTGCAATGGCACAACAAGAAAGTGCCAATATGTCTAAAAGGGTTAAATTTGGAAAAGACATTACTGCTAAAAAAGGGAGAGTACCTAATTTAGTTTTTGGTTACGACAAAATACCAGATGAAAAATATACATTAAAAATAAATGAAGAAGAAGCAAAAATTGTAAAAGAAATATTTGAAAACTATGTATATAAAGGAATGGGAACAACTAAAATTGCTTGGGAATTAAATGATAGAGGAATAAGAACTAAGAAAACAAAGTCAAAATGGGTACAAACATCTATTGTAAGAACGCTTAAAAATCCAATATATACAGGTAGAGTAACAAATAAGAAATCAGAAATTACTGACTTTATAACAGGAACAAGAAAAGATTTACCAGAAGAAGAATGGATAGTTGTAGAAAGACCAGAAATGAGAATTATATCAGATGAATTATTTAATAGAGCACAAGATATTTTAGCTCAAAGGTCAAATGAATTTAAACTAAATAATAAAAGAGAAAAAACAGAGTATGTATTTAGTACACTTATCTATTGCAAACATTGTGGTTATTCATTTAGAAGAATAAGAAGAAAATACACAGAAGATGGAAAAGAATATATAAGATGGGTATGTAGTGGAAGAAACTCAATGGGAGTAAACCATTGTCCTAATACAACTGTTATTGATGAAGAAGAACTTTTAAATGCTATTAAAGAATATCTTAAAAGTATAATTTCTAATAAAAAGAATTTTATGAAAGCAGTTGAAAAAGAATTTGAAAAGATAACTGCATTAAGAGAAAATAATGAAAGAAGTGAAGAAAGTCTGCTTAAAGAAATAGAAAGAGCCACAGTTAAAAAACAAAAATATATGGAGATGTTCCAAAATGAAGTAATCAATATGCAGGAACTAAAACAATACACAAATCCATTAAATGAAGATATAGCAAGATTAGAAAGAGAATTAAAGTTAATTACTTCTGAAATAAAAGAAAAAGATGTATTAGAAAAAGAACTTACAAAGACAATAAGTACAGTTGATGATATTTTGAATAATAAAACAATTACAAATGCAATGCTTAAAACAATAATAGATGTTATTGAAGTCGATAACGAAGGAAATGTAGAAGTAAGATTAAAATTATTGGATGAAATTGGTACAAAGCCTACTGTGATAACTAATTTTGAAGATATTACTAATGATAAAAATAAGGATGGTTTTACCGTTACGAAAAGTAACAACAGTACACAAAGATGTATCAGAAAGATTAAAAAAAATCAATCCAAGTTTAGCACATGAAGTACGAAAAGTGTTAGATGAAAATAAAGCAGAAAGACATATAAGAGGAGGGATGGCGACAAAATTAAAATATAGTCATTTACATGAGCATAAAGCTTAAAATAAGGCAAATAAAGTCTTAGAATAAAATATCAGATATTAATAAATAAGAAATCACCAATTTACAAAAATCGACATAGAATATAATAGCTTAACTTTTAAGGTGGTATTCATATGGAAAAGGTAAAAATTGGTGATATTGTAGGAAGAAAATCATATAATAAAGACATTTTATTTCGTGTGAAAAATATAATAGATACAAAAGCAGGGCAGATTGCTATTTTGATTGGAATTATAGAAAGAGTAGAAGCTGATAGCAAATTAAGTGATTTAGAAAAAGTAAGTGAAGAAAGAATACATCAAGATTTAAATAACATACAAAAAAGAATAGAAGGCAAAATTAAGCAATTAGATAAAATAGAAGAAAACAGAAATAAATATACGATAACAGGAAAAATTTTGCATTTAGATGGTGATAAAAAATATAGTGAGAAATCATATCGATATTATAAAAAATTAGGATTAAATGCCATTGTAAAAAATATACCAGAATATAAACAACCAAAAGTAGTATATAATCTTTTAAAAATATATCAACCAGACATATTAGTCATAACAGGACATGATGGAATGATAAAGAAAAATTCAAGATATGATGATATATATAATTATCGTAATTCAAAATATTTTATAGAAACGGTAAAAGAAGCAAGGAAATATGATAAAGAAAACAATAAAAGATTAGTTATATTTGCAGGTGCTTGTCAAAGTTATTTTGAAGCATTAATTTGTGCAGGAGCTAATTTTGCATCTTCTCCAGGAAGAATTTTAATAGACTTTATAGATCCACTAATTGTAGCTGAAAAAATAGCAGTAACAGAGAGATATAAATATATAACGATTGAAGATATAGAAAATGAATTAAGAGATGGAAAACAAGGTGTTAGTGGTATAGGAGCAAACGGAAAAATGTATAAGATAATCAAATGAAATATGATTGTAACATAACTGTAACACAAAAGTAATATTGAGAATAAAAATCAATGAAAGTGCCTAAAATCAAGTGGTTTCATGGTTTTACAACAATATCCTTTTTTTGACATTTTCCCCTCAAAATGCTATAATCAAGCTATCTTAAGGGAGTAGGTGATAGCATGATTTGTAAAAATGATATAGCAAATCTAAAAACTGACATCTTAGAGAAAGTGGGGCAAAAGATAATTGTCAAAGGGTCTTTAGGTAGAAGTAAAGCCTTTGAAAAAGAAGCTACAATAGAAAAAGCATATCCAAATATTTTTGTAGTAAAATATGAGGAAAATAATAGAAATGTAACATATAGTTATACAGATGTTTTAACAAGAACAGTAGAGGTTGAAGTATTTGATGGAGATTCCTATAGTCCATTAATACCACCACCAGTTAACATGAAGAAGAAAAAAACAACGGAAACTTAAAACTATACGAAAGGGAAAACTTGAAAAGGTTTTCTTTTTTTGTTATAAATCATCATTTACCTTCATATATATAAAATAAAGAAAAATGATAAGGAGGTAAATAATGGTTGTAAATACAATAAAAGAAAATTTAAGTGTGAATAAAAAGGTAGCAACTAGAAAAGAAATTGTATTTGTAGAAGGTGATGTGATTGTACCAGATGCAAAGCCAGATGTTTTAAATATAATTTGTACAAGTGGGGTAGTATGTATTTATAAAAAAGAAATCATAGATGAGAAAATAAAAATAGAGGGAAATGTAGATACATATATCATGTATATGACAGATGATAGTCAAGAACGAACAAGAGGAATTAATACCAGTTTAGATTTATCAGAAGTTATTAATATTCCTAATATAACAAATGAAATGGAAAGTAATATATGTACAAATATTAAAGAAATAGAAGCAAAAGTTGTTAATGAACGAAAAATATCGATTAAAGCAACAATAGAATTAACTATTGAAGTGTATTCTAAAGAAGAAATCTCAATTGTAAATAGTTTGGAAAATACAGATGAGATTAAGATGTTACAAGAACAATTATCAGTGAATTCATTAATAGGAAGTGGAGAAACAAAAATATATGCTAAAGAAAATATTGCAATAGATAATATAGATAATCTAGTAGAAATTTTAAAATTGAATGTAGGAATAGGAAACAAAGACATCAAAATTAGTTATAACAAAGTTTTGACAAAAGCAGAGGCAGAAGTTAAAATAGTATATTTAACAGAAGATAATAGAATCAATAAAACAATGGCGACAATACCAATTATCGGTTTTGTAGATATCCAAGATGTCAATGAAGGAAATATATGTGATACAAATTATGAAATTAGAAACATCCTTGTAAAACCAAATTCTGTAGAAGAACATTCTGTATATATTGAGATGGAAATCAGTGTGACAGCAACTGCATATGAAGAAAAAACGATAAATATGATTCAAGATTTATATAGTCCATCTGAAAACATTGAGTTTAATAAAAAAACAGTCAGAACGATTGCAGGAAAAAGAGAGATTGTGGAAACAAGGGAGATTAGTGAAAGATTAAGAATAGAAGAATTACAAGGCAGAAATATTGTGGATGTAGATGTTGTTCCGAATATCATAAAACAAAATATGATGGGAGACAAAATTATCTATAACGGAGAGCTAGAATTAAGATTCATGTTGATGGGAGAAGATTTACAAATCTTGATGAAAAAAGAAGTGATATCGTTTGAATATAATCTTGATAACATCAGTGATGGTGATAACTTAAATATACGTACAAATATAGAAATCGGCGCTCAAGACTTTATTATTCAAGAAGGAGGAGAAGTATTAGCAAATGTGCAAATGAGAATGCATACAATGTTAGATAAAAATGTCAATATTAATACAATTGATGAAGTACAAACAACTGGAGAAAGGGAAGAACAAGATTATAGTATTATCATGTATATTGTGAAAAAAGGAGACTCTTTATGGAAGATTGCAAAAATGTTTGGAAGTACAGTAGATGATATTGCTAGAGTAAATGGAATTGAAGATGAAAATACCATCTTTCCAGGACAAAAATTATTTATACCAAGATATAAAAGAAAAGGCATGAGTAGCGAGCAGGCTTCTATGATAAATTATGCCTAAAATTTATTCAAGAACGAAAATACGAATTCCCAATATATTTGCAAATGTAACACATAAAAGAAAATTGGCTATGATAATCATTTTTATCACAGCCATTATTATATCTGCAAAAGTTATGTTAGACGCTGTCAATCCTATTTTTGATACATTATGTGAAAATGAAGCCAAAAGTTTAGCCACCATCATATCAAATGAGCAGGCAACAAATGTTATGACAGAACATAGTTATGATGAGTTATTTACAATAGAAAAAGATGCGAATGGAAATGTAACAATGATAAAATCTAATGTGATTCCTATTAATGAAATTATTTCTGATGTAGCAATCAAAACACAAGAAGAAATTAATAAACAAGGAAGGCAAGATATTCAAATTGCTTTAGGAAGTTTTACGGGTATCAAACTATTAGCAGGAAGAGGACCTGGTATTAAGATAAGGATATCAACAGTAGGAAATGTAGAAACAGATTTAAGAAGTGAATTTGAGGCACAGGGGATTAATCAAACGCTTCATAGAATTTATTTACAAGTAAAATGTGAAGTGAGTATCCTAACACCATTTAAAGATATTACCAAAGACATTACAAACCAAGTATTAATTATGGAAAATGTCATTATCGGAACAGTTCCAAATACCTATTATAATATAGAAGGTATAAATAAAAGTGATGCACTTGAATTTGTAGAATAGATGTATATAACCTTTTAAGATAGAATATACTATTTTAGGAGGTTTTTTTATGTTAAAAATGATAAATTTACCATATCCATTAACAGCTTTAGAGCCATATTATTCTAAAGAAACATTAGATTTACATTACAATATTTTATATAAAGGATATGTAGATAATACAAATAAAACAGAAGAAAAATTAAGAATAGCAAGAGAAAAAAAGGATTTTTCTAACATAAAATGTTTGGAAAGAGATTTAAGTTTTTATGGTTCAGGTGCTATTTTACATGAGCTATTTTTTGAAAATATGGGTCCTGCCATTCCAACAGAACCAGATATAGAATTGATGCAACAAATCATAAAAGATTTTGGAAGTTATGAAATCTTTAAAGAACAATTTACAGAAGCAAGTAAAACAGTAGAAGCTTCACGGCTGGTGTTTGTTAGTATGGGTTCCTAAATGGTCTAAATTAGAAATTTTACAATGTGAAAAACATCAAAATTTAACATTATGGGGATGCAAACCATTATTGGTTTTAGATATGTGGGAACATTCTTATTATTTACAATATCACACTAAAAGACCAGAGTATATCCAAGCATTTTGGAATATTGTGAATTGGAATATGGCAAATAGAAGATTTAGACAAAGGTCGCTTACGCGGTGTTTTAAAATAATAAAAATATATTTTGACTGTACTGTAAGCTATAAGAAACTTTTTAAAGAAACAATTGTAAATATTGAAAATATAGGATGGTTAGAGTATAATAGTAGTGATTCTATATAATACAAGAAATATTAAAGGGAGAAGAAGATGGACTATATTCACTTTTTTGGAACAACAGGAAATAAAGATGTCATTTTTAAAAACATAAGGTCAGCAGGAGGGCTATACATACATATTGATGATACACATATTGTTTTTGATCCTGGAATTAATACATTTTATAAATATATTCATACATATGGGAATAAGGAAAAAATTGATGGAATTATCGTGTCACATGTTCATATAGACCATGCCAATGATTTAAATATATTTATAGAATTAATGACAAATGGTGGAAGAGAAAAAAGAGGAAATGTAATAGTACCAAAACAAGCAATAGAAAATCGAATTTTACAACCATATTTGGAAAGTTTTCCTGAAAAGATAGAAACGATAGAAACAAAAAGAACATATAAAATAAAAAATCTAGAAATTACAGCCTCTATACCACATGACCATGGAGTAGAATGTTATGGATTTACAATAAAAACTAGCAAGAATAAAATAGGAATTGTGACAGATACAAAATATTTTTCAGAACTATTAAACTCTTATAAAGATTGTGACATTTTAATCATGAATGTGGCTTATCATATCAATAACAAAGAGAAAGCAAAACATTTAGATATACCGGCAGTAGAAGAATTTATAAAAATAATACAACCAACTAAATTAGTAATAACACATTTTAATAGGCATATATTAAGTGAAAATCCAACAGAAATTGCAAAAGAGTTAAGTAAAAAATATAACATAGAAGTTATTGCAGCAGAAGATGACATGGACTTATATTTATAAAATAAAATGTAAAATAATATAGTTGGTCAAATTAAAAAAGGAAAAGATATGTATGAATAATAAAAAATGGGAAGAAGATGCTAAAAATATTACAAAATATTATACAAATAAGATAGCAGGAAAAGGGGAGTCTATCGAATCTCTTGCTTATAGAGACAAAAAATATGTAAAGATGTTTTTTGATGAACTCTTTTCTGGAATAGAAGTAAAAAATCAGTCCACATTTCTGGATATAGGATGTGGAATGGGATTTTTGATAAAATATGCTGAAGAACAAAAAATAGAAATAAAAGATTATTTGGGAATTGATTTAGTAAAAGAATTTATAGATTATTCAAAAATAAAATATCCTGATTATAATTTTGTTGTGGGTAATTTTATTTCTGACAAGTTTTCTCTAAATAAAAAATATGATTATGTGTTAGCACTTGGAGTACTAGTTTCTAGAGTGAGTGATTATGAAACATATTTATTAAAATTTGTTAAAAAAATGATTACTTTTACCAAAGGATATGTTTTATTTAATTTGATTGTTGAAATAGATGAAGATTCTACAAACTATTCAAATAGGGATGAAATAGGGGGAATTACATGTATTCGTAAAGAAAAATTAAAAGAAATATTAGATTTTATTCCTAATATTTCATACAAAATTATAGAGAAAAGATTGTTTGAAGATGCGGTAGATGCATTTATACAGATAAAAGTAAATTAAGGTATAATTAAATACGATGATAAAAACCTCAGAAGTTTTGAAACTTCTGAGGTTTGATATTTTCTATCTATTGCTAAATTTCATTGTAAAAGTATAATCATATTTTGATAAAATTATAGATAAAACTATTGGCAAACACAAACAAATGTTTTACAATACATGCAATGAAAAGGATGTGAAAATATGGAAAATGAATTGAAAATAATAAATACTGAAGAAATAAAAAATTTAATATATACAATAAGAGGAAAAGAAGTAATGTTAGATAGTGATGTAGCTATGCTATATCACTACGAAACTAAAAATGTAAATAAGGCAATGAAAAGAAATATTGAGAGATTTCCAGAAGATTTTTGTTTTCAATTAACTGATGATGAATTTAAAAATTTAAGGTTCCAATTTGGAACCTTAAATAAAAAAGTTAATAATGGAAAAGTTACAAGAAAGTATTTACCATATGTCTATACTGAGCAGGGAATATTAATGCTTGCAGGAGTATTAAAAAATGATATTGCTGTTCAAGTTAGTATTAGTATAATAAGAGCTTTTATTGAAATGAGAAAATTTATATCTTCAAATTCGCAAATATTTGAAAGATTAACAAAAAACTCAGAAGTTTTAATACTTCTGAGGTTTGATATTTTCTATCTTTTACTGAATTGTGGAGCTTTACGAGCTTTTTTAAGACCATATTTCTTTCTTTCTTTCATACGAGGATCTCTTGTTAAGAATCCGTTTGATTTTAAAGCTGGTCTGTATTCTTGATTTGCTTCATTTAAAGCTCTAGCAATACCATGTCTGATGGCTCCAGCTTGACCTGTGAATCCTCCACCTTTAACTGTACAAATAACATCATATTTAGAAGTTGTATTTGTAACTGTTAATGGTTGTCTAACGATAACTTTTAAAGTTTCTAATCCGAAGAATTCATCAATATCTTTACCATTGATTGTTATTTTTCCATTACCTTCAACAAGTCTAACTCTTGCAACTGAAGATTTTCTTCTACCTGTACCATAAAAAACTACATTTTCTTTCTTAGCCATATTATTTTACCTCCCATACTTCTGGTTTTTGTGCTTGGTTTTCATGCTCACTACCAGCATAAACTCTTAACTTTTTAGCCATTTTTCTACCTAAAGATGTATGTGGCAACATTCCTTTAATAGCTAATGTCATAGCTTTTTCTGGATTTTTTTCAAGCATTACTTTTGCAGGAACTTCTTTCATTCCTCCAATATAACCAGAATGATGTCTATAAACTTTTTGGTTTAATTTGTTACCTGTTAAGATAACATCTTTACAATTAAGGATAATAACATGATCACCCATATCAATATTAGGTGTGTATGTTGGTTTGTGTTTTCCTCTTAATAATTTTGCAGCTTCAGTAGCAACTCTACCAAGTGGTTTGTTAGCTGCATCAATAATATACCATTTACTTTCTACTTCATTTGCTTTTGCGCTATATGTTGTATTATTCATGATGATAATACCCTCCTATTATTATAAATTTTATATATGAAATTTAAATCTAAAACCACCGGGGAGAGATTTTATATTTAAATCATATCTAACTAATAAATATATAATTGCTAAATAATTTTAATACAAAAAAGCGAAAATGTCAATAATTTTAAGAAAAAAATTCAAAAGTATTGAATAATTTAGTAATTAAATTTATAATTAATTCGTACAATTAAAAAGAAACATATATAAACAGGAGGGATTAAATGGCAGATACAGCAGAAAAAAAGGTTTCTAAAGGGAAAAAAGAAACTTTTATGCAGGGGATTATTACATTGATATTCTCACAATTGCTAATAAAACTGCTTGGACTTGTATATAATTTATATTTAACAAATAGAGAAGGATTTGGAGATCAAGGAAATGGAATTGTTTCAGCAAGTTATCAAATTTATGCAGTATTATTAACCATTTCTTCAACAGGTGTACCAAATGCTATATCAAAATTAGTATCAGAAAGAGTAGCAGTAGGAGACCATAAAGGAGCTTATCGAATTTTTAAAATTGCATTTGCTACTTTTGCGGTTATTGGTCTAATTGGAAGTTTAATGCTATTTTTTGGAGCAGGTTTGATTGCTAATCAATGGTTACAAATTCCAGATGCAGAGATGACAATGGTGGCATTATCGCCAGCCGTATTTTTTGTAGCAATTTCATCAGTTATGAGAGGGTATTTTAATGGAAGACAAAACCTAAAAGTAACAGCAAGGTCACAAACATTGGAACAAATTTTTAAAACAACACTTACCATTATATTAGTAGAAATTGTTGCCATTATTTCTAATACATCAACTGTATGGATGGCAGGAGGAGCAACACTTGCGACAACATTGGCAACATTTGTAGGATTTGGATATTTATATTTATTCTATAAAACGAGAAGAAAAGAAATTGCTTCAGAAATAAGAGAAACTGTTAATTATAAATACGAGAGAGTTAGAAATATTGTAAAAAAGATTTTATTAGTTTCTATTCCAATCGCATTGACAGCCATTATGTCTTCATTAAATAAAAACATAGACTCTTTTACAGTTGTAAGAAGTCTAAAACAATTTATGAGTGAAGATATGGCTGTTACACAATATGGAATCTTAGGTGGAAAGGTAGATACTTTAACAAGTTTACCATTATCATTTAATGTTGCCTTTGCGACAGCATTGGTTCCAGCGATTTCAGCAGCTAAGGCAGTAAAAGATTACAAATCGATAAAACAAAAATCAACATTTACATTATTAATGTCTATGCTAATAGGACTTCCATGTACAGTGGGAATGTGTATATTTGCTGGACCAATATTAAATTTATTATATCCAAATGCAAGTTCAGGAACACTAG
Source organism: uncultured Eubacteriales bacterium (assembly GCA_949288095.1). Taxonomy (GTDB): domain Bacteria; phylum Bacillota; class Clostridia; order TANB77; family CAG-508; genus CAG-269. Next base: position 17,107 of record CASEIX010000006.1, on the reverse strand, counting down.
TCTTACAAATTAGTGCATTAACAATTATTTTTACAATATTAGATCAAACAATCAATTCTATTTTACAAGGATATGGAAAATTAAGAATACCAGCAATTGCTTTAGGTTGTGGTGTAATTGTCAAGTTGATTTTAAACTTAATTTTAGTTCCAATACCTTCAATAGGTGTTAATGGAGCAGCTATCGCATCAGTAGCATGTCATTTAGTGGCATTTATGATATCAATCACAGCTTTAAAGCGAACAATAAAATTAAAATTAGGAGTAAGAAGATTTGTTATAAAACCAATATTGGCAACAATTATTATGGGAATTTGCTCATATTTTATATATTCTTCACTTTTAGGAATAATTACAGAAACTTTGGTTACAATAATAGCAATAATATCTGCAATCATTATCTATGCATTGGCAGTGGTTGTATTACATGTATTTTCAAAACAAGAAATAAAAATGCTACCTGCAGGAGATAAGATTTGTATGATATTAGAAAAGTTAAAAATATATTAAAATTTCAGAAAAAAAAGAAGGATTTTATATATTTTTGGCGAATAAATTTATATAGTAGTACATTTATTGCTGTTCTAAGCAATAAAAGTACATAACATTATACTTATAGGAGGTAATTTAAATGAACAAAGCTGAATTAATCGCAGCAGTAGCTGCAAAAACAGGTGACACAAAAAAAGCAGCTGAAGAAGCAGTAAATGCATTCGTAGAAGTTGTAACAAATGCTTTAAAAGAAGGAGATAAAGTTCAATTAGTTGGATTTGGATCTTTCGAAGTAAGAAAAAGAGCAGCTAGAAAAGGTAGAAACCCACAAACTAAAGAAGAAATCAAAATACCTGCATCAAAAGCTCCAGTATTCAAAGCTGGTAAAGCATTAAAAGATTTAGTAAACAAAAAATAATTAGATTAATGTATATATAAATATATGAATATATGAAAAAGAGACTTCATTGCGAAGTCTCTTTTACGTATATACAATTATTTCTTATCAAAGATAATATGCACATCTCGTAATTGGTCACGTCTTACATTACTTGGTGCACCCATCATTAAATCTTGAGCTTTACTATTTAATGGGAACGCAATTACCTCTCTAATGGTATCAGAATCAGATAATAACATAAGCATTCTATCAATTCCAGGTGCAATACCAGCATGTGGTGGGGCACCAAATTGAAATGCATTATATAAAGCACCAAATTTATTTTTTACTTCTTCTTCTGTATAGCCTGCCATGGTAAAGGCTTTTAACATGATATTAATATCATGGTTTCTAACAGCTCCAGAAGAAAGTTCAATTCCATTACATACAATATCATATTGATAAGCTAAAATATCTAATGGATTTTCATTTTCTAATGCGTCTAAACCACCTTGTGGCATAGAAAATGGGTTATGACTAAAGCTGATTTTTCCATGTTCATCCAATTCAAACATTGGAAAATCAATAATCCAACAAAATTTGAAAACATGGTTATCAATTAAACCAAGTCTTTTTCCAAGTTCATCTCTAATTTGTCCAGATAAAGTTTCCACAACACCAGGAACTTCAGCAATAAAGAATAAACAATCTCCAGGTTTTGAATTGGTCCTTTTGCACATTTCGATTCTAGCATCATCAGGTATAAATTTGGCAATAGGTCCTTGGAAACTTCCATCATCTAAAATTCGTAACCATGCTAATCCTTTAGCTTTTAAATCTTTTATAGCATAATCTGTCATACCTTCAAAAAAGCTTCTTGGTTGGTCAGCTACATCATGTGTAGAAATAATTCTAACAATTTTTCCTTGGAAAGCACGTAGATCCACATGTTCAAAAACATCTGTAACATCAACAATTTCCAAAGGATTTCTTAAATCAGGTTTATCCGTTCCGTATTTTAATATAGCCTCTTTATATGGAATTCTTGGGAATGGATATTCTGCAATTTTTTTATCAGAGAACTTTTTAAATGTGTTGTAAATAACAGGTTCTATTGCTTGAAATACATCTTCTTGTGTTGCAAAACTCATTTCCATATCTAATTGATAGAATTCACCAGGAGCTCTATCAGCTCTTGCATCTTCATCTCTAAAACATGGTGCAATTTGAAAATATTTATCAATACCAGAAACCATCAATAATTGTTTGAATTGTTGAGGAGCTTGTGGTAGAGCATAAAATTTTCCAGGGTGTAATCTACTTGGAACCAAATAATCTCTAGCACCTTCTGGTGAAGAACTTGTAAGGATTGGAGTTTGTACTTCTAAAAATCCTTGTTCAATCATTTGTGTTCTTAAAAATTGAATGACATTCGCTCTTAATATTAAATTGTTTTTTAATCGATCATTTCGTAAATCTAAGAATCGATATTGTAATCTTAAGTCTTCTCTAATTTCTTGATTGGTATTGACTTCAAAAGGAAGATTTTGTGTCCTTTTACCTAAAATTTTAATATCTTCAATTCGAATTTCTACCAAACCTGTTTTTAGTTTAGGGTTAATCGTTTCTTCATCACGTTTTTTTACTGTACCATATACAGTAACCGTAGATTCAATGGGAATATGTGAAGCAAAATCCACATCTTCAGCTTTTCCTGAAGTGACAACTTGTGTAATTCCATACATATCACGAATATCTAAGAAAACTAAACCTCCTAAATCTCTGATGGTTTGAACCCATCCACTAATTCTAACTTGTTTTCCCACATCATCTAATGTGATTTCATTACAGTTGTGTGTTCTGTACTCATTCATATTTACTCATTCCTTTCTTAAGGTATAAATCCAGTTGGAAAAGAATTAAATTTTGGCTAGGAAAACGAGTTTGAAATTTATGAGGCGTACTTGTGTACGTTGATTAAATTTCGAATGAAGTTTGACGACGCCAAAATTGTAATTATTTTTCAACTTTACCTCCTTTAAATTTGTTAGAGCATAATTTGTACCGAAAAAGGGTACAAAAAAACGCCCTTTGCAAAATTGCAGGGACGAAATAAATCCGCGGTACCACCCAGCTTGAAAATTAAATAGATATATACGTTTATTTAATTTTCCACTTTATTAAAAATTGCTCCAATGTGTTTCACAAGTTTAGGTTGACCTTAAAGGGCTTTCAGCCGGTGACCCTTATTCTCTAAAAGTAACTTCTAACTGCTTTCATTGTACAAACGCAAATATATTTTTGAAATGTCAAATACTATTTTACACAGTTTATGTAATTTTGTCAAGAAATATACATAAAAAAATTTAGAGTTTTATTTTAATAATATCAAAAAAATCTAGAAAAGATAACATCGATGCGACATAAATATATATATTATGACTATGAGAATATGAAGAAATTGTATAAATTACTTCTAAATGGTAACAAGTAATGCTATATTCTTTATTATTAAAAATTTTCTTTTTTCATATCATTAATGATTGTAGCTGAAATAATAAAACTCATGGCAAAATTTAATCCAAGAATGATACCTAAAATTCCTATATAATAAATAATTGGATATGTAAAAAATAGCATATATGTAAGTAAAACCATTGCTGAAAGTAAACAAATGATGAAAGAAAAAGAAAGACCAATTTTCAAAATATGTGATATCTTTTTATCCAAATTCTTATAATTTTGTATCAATATTTTAATCATAAACGAAACACCTCTATTCATAAAATACTATATTTATCGTAACATGAAAGCATAGGAAAAACAATGGAAGTTTTAGCCATTCATTTTAGAAATGATTGAAGGATTTTCAAAGTAGTGATATAATAAAATAGAATTGAAAATAAAAAATGGGGAAGAAAGATGTATATAGAGAATAATAATCGATTAAAAGAGTTAGTAGAATATATAGAAAAAAATTTAACAGAAGAAATTGAATATAAAGACTTAGCAAAAATATTAGCAGTAAATGAATATACACTTCATAGGATTTTTAGTTTTGTTACCAATATAACACTAGCAGAATATATAAGAAAAAGAAGACTAAGCATGGCAGCAATTGATTTATTAGAAAATAATGAAAAAGTGCTAGATGTAGCAATAAAATATCAATATGATTCAGGAGAAGCTTTTGCTAGAGCCTTCAAAAAAATGATGGGATTTTTGCCCAAAGATATTCATAAAAATAAAGATAATATAAAATATTTCCCAATATTAACATTTGAAGAATTAAGTGAAGAACCTAAAGAATTAAAGTTTGAAAAATTAGAAAATGTTAGTTTTGATTTTTATACAATTAGTCAAAAAGCAAAATTATACAATTTAGCAGAAAAAACACCAGACTTTTGGAAAAGTGTATATACAAAGGGAGATATTTTTAAGGGAAATGCATATGGACTTGTAAAATACAATGTATATGATTATGATGAGAATAGTGATGTTACATATTATATTGCAAGTAAAGAAGCTTTTGAAGGAAGTCAAAAATATAGTATTAAAAATAAAAATTTTCTTGTTTTTGAATTAGATATAGAAAAAGACATAACCGTAAAAAAAGCTAAAGATATAGGCGTTTTTACACATTATATATATGCTAATGTTATTCCGGGTTCAGGATATAATTTAGATGATGTACCAGATATAGAAGAATATATTGACTTTAAAAAAGTAAGAATTTATATAGCTGTTATATAACCAACTATTTTTACAAATAGTTGGTTTTTTAGCAAACAAAAAACAACTTTCTATTAATAAAAAGTTGCTTTCAATAAAAACTATGCATAATCTTTATTTAGCCTTAAGCCATAGCTGCATTTAATTTTTTTGATAAACTAGATTTTTTTCTAGCTGCAGTGTTTTTTACAATAACACCTTTTGTACAAGCTTGATCTATTTTTTTAGTTGCTTCAGAAAATAGAACTTTAGCTTCTTCTATATTTCCAGTTTCAATAGCTTCTTCAAATTTTCTAACAGCTGATTTATATCCAGATTTTATCATATTATTTCTTAAAGTTTTTTTCTCAATTACTTTAACTCTTTTCTTAGCTGATTTAATATTTGGCATCTATAAGCACCTCCTCTTAGTCAATTATTCATTATAACATCTGATATTCTAACACATTTTTTTATGAAATGCAAGCAAATTTTATAATTTATTATTGTATTATAAAAAAACTTATGATATATTTTTATATAGGAGAATAAAAACGAATGTATAGGTCTGTCCCTTTCGTTCCAAAATGGAACGATTTGACACGTCCCTATCGTTCCAAAAGGAGGAAGAAAGATGATAGCGATTGGTTGTGATCATGGAGGATTTAAACTAAAAGAGGAAATAAAAAAATACTTAGATGAGAAAGAAATAAAATATATAGATTGTGGTTGTATGACCGAAGAAAGAGTGGATTATCCAAATATTGCAAAAGAAGTAGCACTTGCTATTCAAAAAGGAAAAGCAGAAAAAGGGATATTAATTTGCCGTTCTGGTTTAGGTATGAGCATTGTTGCAAATAAATTTAAAGGAATCAGAAGTACACCATGTTATAATGAAGAAACAGCAAAATTTTCAAGACTACATAATGATAGCAATGTATTAGCATTGGGTGCAGATTATGTAAGTGTGAATGAGGCAATTTGTATATTAAGAATGTGGCTTGCAACAGAATTTGAAGGTGGAAGACATATGGAAAGAATCAAAATTATTGAAGAAATTGAAAATGAAAATATGAAATAATATGGAGGAATGAATATGTGGGGAGATATTGCAATTGCATTTTTGCTTGCATTTATCGTAACATTTATGGCAACACCTTATACTATAAAAATTGCACATAAAGTAGGTGCTGTAGATGTTCCGAAAGATCAAAGGAGAATGCATAAAAAGGCAATGCCCAAATTTGGTGGACCAGCAGTCATATTAGGTTTCTTAGTTTCTGTAATTTATCTATTAATTGTTATGAGCATAGAAAATTCAATTAACCTATTTCGGAATTGAACGATATGGGGAAAAATTATTGGGAATGTTTTTTGGAATATTGATTATTTCGGTTGTATGTATTGTTGATGATATAAAAACAATAAAACCAATTACAAAATTGATAGGACAACTCTTAGCAGCTATTGTAGCGGTAGCATTTGGTGTAAGGATAGAAGATATTACATTACCATTTTTAAATACAATAGAAATGCAAGAAATGTTTTCTATTATAATAACGGTTATTTGGATTGTGGGAGTAACCAATGCGATTAATTTGATAGACGGATTAGATGGATTATCTTCAGGAATTTCTGTTATATCTGCCATTTCATTATTAATTATATTTGTATTAAATGATTCACCAATGGTGGCAATTTTATTAATAACAGCACTTGCAGGTGCATTGGTTGGATTTTTACCATTTAATTTTGCACCAGCAAAAACATTTATAGGAGATACAGGTTCAAACTTTTTAGGATTTTCATTATCGATTATTTCTATTTTAGGAGTAGCAAAAACCTATACAGCAGCTGTTATTGTATTACCGTTAATTGTTTTGGGGTTACCATTATTTGATACATTTTGGGCAATTATTAGAAGATTAATAAAAGGAAAATCTATTAAAGCTATATTTAAAGCAGATAAAGGACATTTACATCATAGAATTGTGGCAAAAGGATTTAGCCAAAAACAAGCAGTTCTAATATTATATGGAATTAGTGCCACATTTGGAATATTTGCGGTTATCATGTTAGAAAGTGGAATATGGAAAGCACTATCATTCTTACTTATGGTAATTGTAGCAATTAGTTTAGGATATAGAAACTTTAAAACAGAAAAAACGGATAATCAAAGATATGAATGTATAGAATGTAAATATATTTATAATCCTAAATTTGGAAATGAAAAAGCAGGAGTACCACCAGGAACACCTTTTGAGGATTTACCAGATGATTGGGTATGTCCAGTTTGCGGAGAAGGAAAAGATATGTTTGAGATACATCAATAAATGTAAAAAATGAATAAAGGTTAAAAAGGAAGTTATATAGGATGAAATATGACTTCTTTTATTTTGCAAAATAAAAAACATAGAAAAGATTATGTAAAATAATCAAAAACAGAGCTTTTTATATAAAAGCTATTATTTTATAGTTAAAAAGAGAAAAAAAAAGCTATTTTAAGATATAAAATGAAAATAAGAACAGATTGACTTTAATTAATCGAAATGATATAATTTGAAGGTATGTTAAAAGAATATAAAAAATTAAGAAATTGGGTATACAAATTATGTATATAAAGGGGAAAGATAAATCGCTAATAAATTCAAATAATAAAAAATAAGAAAGAATAGAGGAAAAACTATGATAAGTGTAATTATACCAGCATATAATGAGGAAGAAAATATAAAAACAGTTATAAATATATGTAAAAAAAATAAAGATGTTAGTGAAATTATAGTAGTAAATAATTTAAGTACAGATAGAACAGAAGAAATAGCAAAAGAAGAAGGAGCAAAAGTAGTCTTTTGTAATAAGCAAGGTAAAGGTTATGCTATGGAAATAGGAGTAAAAGAAGTTCAAAATGAATGTATTGTATTTTTAGATGGCGATATTTCAGATTATTCTGATGATGTGATTTATAAATTATCAGAGCCTATTCTAAATAGAAATATGGATTTTGTAAAAGCGACATTTGACAGAGAAGGAGGAAGAGTAACAGAATTAGTTGCTAAACCATTATTACATTTATTATTTCCAGATGTAAAATACACACAACCTTTAAGTGGGATGATAGCTGGAAAAAAATCAGTATTTCAGAAGATAGAATTTGAAAAAGATTATGGAGTTGATATTGGTATTTTGTTAGATATGATAAAATTAAATGTAAACATAGAAGAGATAAAAATCGGAAAATTAAAAAATGTTTGTAAGAGTTGGAAAGCATTAGAAAAAATGTCTACTGAAGTAATGAGAGCTATCTTAAAAAGAGCAAATGTAAAATGTTAAATAAAAAATAGCAAACATAAATTTATATATGTTTGCTATTTTTATCATCTTTCAAAATTTGTCTTGTGTTCAGAAATAATCTTAGAAGAATCATAATTCTCAAAAGAACAATTATCTAATTTTATATTTAAAAGATTCATATCATTAGGAAATCCATTAAAATAACAGTTAGTTGCAATATTCACACCATTATGTGAAACTAATAAAAGTGTTTTTTCTGGATATGTTTTTATTAAAGAATCTAAATATTTATGAATTCTACCAAAAAAATATTGAATAGGTTCTACATCTTTATATTGATAGTTTTTTGAATAGTCCCAAAATAGATTTTTATCATATTCATCTCCTTTTACACCTTCTAAACATCCAAAACTTCTTTCTAACAAAGATGTATCTGTGATTAAAGGAATATCTCTATGTTCGTTAATGATATTAGCTGTATTAAGAGCTCTATTAAGAGGAGAAGAAATAATATAATCAAAATGAGTAGAACGTAGTTTATCAGCTAGAATATGTGCTTGTTTAATTCCAGTAGAATTTAATGGAATATCAGAAGAACCTTGTAAACGATTTTGGATATTCCAATCAGTTTGACCATGTCTAACAAAATAAATATTCATTATCATTCATTTCCTTTCAATAATTCTTGAAATTTGTTATAATAATATGTCTTAGATTGTAACATATTAGCAGGTTTTGTACTAAAATTTTCTGTAGCATCTGGTACATATATTTCGTTAAATTTTGTTTTTAAAACATTTCGTACATAAGGTTTATTGTCAAAATCAGAAGCTTCTAATTCTGTTAGAATCAAGACTAATAATCTTAAATATCTTCTTTCACATTTATTTATTAAGTATGTATCGCCTAAGTTTTTGAAGAAGGTCATATAATTATCATAAGGTTCAAGTGCATCTAATCGAGATAAACTAAAAGGCTTATTCATAATACTAGATTTACGTTGTACATAACCATATAATTGTTTATTTGAAGATATGACTTTTTTGGCTTTATAAAATAATTTATAAGTAGTGTATTCATCTTCATGTATTTTTCCCACAGGATATCGAATATCTTTAAAAAGATTTATTTTATATAATTTATTCCAAACAACTACAGAATTTACACATATATCTAAATTATCATTATGTATACGATTTAGAGCTTCTATAGAATTCAATGTTAAACATTCAAACTGAGAATTTGTAGAGAAAGTGTAATTAGGTAAATCAGTTTCATCAATTTTTATAAAAGCACATTCTGAGATATCAGCATCATTAGAAAGCAATAGATGTAATAAATGCTCATAAAAATTAGGAGCGATAATATCATCAGCATCAATAAAACTTATATATTCAGATGAAGCAATTTCAATCCCTCTATTTCTTGAATAAGAAAGTCCGTGGTTTTCATGATGAATAATTTTAATACGATTATCATGTGTAGCATATTTTTTACAAATTAATAAAGAAGAATCAGTAGAACCATCATCTACTAGTATAATTTCTAAATTTTTATAAGTTTGTTTTACAATACTATCTAAACAAAATGGTAAAAATTTTTCTACATTATATATTGGAACAACAACACTAATTTTGGGTGATTGCATAATAACCTCCACCTTATTAAATTCATTAAGAAGTATATCATAAAAAATGGAATGGAGCAACATAAAATGATGACAAATGCTTGAAATATCATAGGAAATGTATTAAAATATACAAGATAAAAAAGCAAAGGAGAACAAAATGAAAGATAAAATAATTAAATTTTTAGCACATGATGGAAGAATTTCAGTTGTATGTGCAGATACAACCAATATGGTAGAAAAAGCAAGAAAAATCCATGATATGAGTCCAGTTGTAACGGCAGCATTTGGAAGATTGTTGACAATAACATCTATCATGGCAACAGAAATGAAGGGAAGCAAAGATAAATTAACAGTTCAATTAAAAGGGAATGGACCAATAGGTGTCATGATTGCAACAGCGAATAATAAACCAATAGTAAAAGGATATGCTACAAACCTAGTTGTAGAAATGCCATTAAATGAAGATGGAAAATTAGATGTTAGTGGAGCAGTAGGATATGAGGGATATATTAATGTAGTAAAAGATATTGGATTAAAAGATCCCTATATTGGAATATCTCCATTGGTATCAGGTGAAATTGCAGAAGATTTTGCCAATTATTTTGTAAATTCAGAACAAAGAAATTCAGCAGTAGCATTAGGTGTATTAGTAGATAAAAATGGTGTCAGAGCAAGTGGTGGATATTTAATTAACCCCATGCCAGATGCAACAGAAGAGGATATATCAATAGTCGAGCAATCTATTTTTAAAGCAGGTGCCATGTCAAAAATGCTAGACCAAAACTTAACTTTAGAAAAGATTGCAAAAAAAATAACAGGAGATGAAAATGTTCAAATTATAGAAGATGATATTGTTCCAGAATTTAAATGTGATTGCTCAAAAGAACATATGCAAGATGCATTAATGACAATAGGTAAAGAAGAATTGGAAGATATCATTGAGAAAGAAGGAAAAGCAGAATTAGTTTGTCACTTCTGTAATAAGAAATATCAATTTAATAAAGAAGAATTAGAAAATATAGTAAAAAATATAGAAGAGAATAAAGCAGAATAATAAGAAAAAATGTGAAAATAATTTAATATCATAAAAAGACAAATCTTATATAAATAGGTTTGTTTTTTCTCTTTTTTAATATATTTTGCTATGTCCCTAATTGACAAATTTCGCAAATGAAAATATAATGGTTAAGATAATAAAAAGTATAGGGAAAAGGAGAAATGAAAATGGAAAACAAAGTATTTATATTTGGACATAAAAATCCAGACACAGATTCAATATGTGCAAGTTTAGTAAGTGAAAGATTAGATAAAAAAAATGGATGGAACTGTACAGTTGCTAAAAGATTAGGAAAAATAAATAAAGAAACACAATATGTATTAGATTATCTAAGAATCGAAGCGCCAGAGATGTTAGATAAAATAGAAGAAGGACAAGAGGTATGTTTAGTAGATCATAATGATTTTAGTCAAAGTATAGAAGGAATTGAAGAAGCAAAAATTTTATCAGTGACAGACCATCACAGAATAGCAAATTTTAGAACTTCAGAACCTTTATATTATACAGCAAAACCATATGGATGTACATGTACCATTTTATTTGAAGAATATAAAAGATTAGGACATGAAATTAGTAAAGAAGAAGCGATTTTAATGGCAAGTGCCATCATATCAGATACATTATTATTAAAATCACCAACAACAACAGAACATGATAAAAAAGCATTGGAAGAATTAGAAAAAATAGCAGGAATCGATATCCAAGAATATGGATTAGAAATGTTAAAAGCAGGAACAGATTTAGGAGATTTTTCAGAAGTAGAATTGGTAAACTTGGATGCTAAAAATTTAGATAAAGACGGAAATAAATTTGTGATTGCACAAGTCAATACAGTCAGTATAGAAGATGTTTTAAAAAGACAAGAAGAATTAGAAAGTGCTATCAATAGTGAAATAGAGAAAAAAGGATTACAATTATTTGTATTTGCTATTACAGATATTTTAAATAGTAATTCGGAAATCATTGCTTTAGGAAATAGAACAGATGCAGTAGAAAAAGCATTTGATGTAAAATTAGAAAATAACAGAGCATTTTTACCAGGTGTTGTTTCAAGAAAAAAACAATTATTACCTGATATAGACAAAAATATGTAAAATTCAAATGAGGTTGCCAAAGGGGACGGGCTATTTTGGCAACTTTTTTTGAAATGTTATCTTATAAAAAAATATATTTACAAAAGTTGCCAAAATAGCCCGTCCCCTTTGGCAACCTCAAGGAGAGATACATGTATTTAAAAAGATTAGAATTACAAGGATTTAAGTCATTTGCGGATAAAACTGTATTAGAATTTATGCCAGGGATTACAAGTGTTATCGGACCAAATGGTTCCGGAAAAAGTAATATATCAGATGCTATCAGATGGGTACTTGGAGAACAAAGTATGAAATCATTAAGAGGTTCTAAATCACTAGATATTATCTTTGCGGGTACACAAAATAGAAAATCATTAGGTTTTGCAGAGGCATCATTGGTATTTGATAATACAGATGGAAGTTTGCCAATCGAATATACAGAAGTAACGGTTACAAGAAAAATATATAGAAGTGGAGAAACAGGTTACTATATCAATAAAGTACCATGTAGATTAAAAGATGTATTAGAATTATTCATGGATACAGGTATTGGAAAAGATGGTTATTCCATTATTGGACAAGGAAAAATAGATGAAATTTTAAGTAATAAATCAGAAGATAGAAGACATATTTTTGAAGAAGCAGCCGGAATTGTAAAATATAGAGTAAGAAAAGCAGAAAGTGAGAAAAAATTAGAACATACCAAATTAAATCTTCTTAGAATTAATGATATATTGGCAGAAATTGAAACCAATATAGAACCATTAAAAATACAAGCAGAAAAAGCAAAAAAATATTTAAATTTAAGAGAAGAATTAAAAAACATTGAGATTGGTTTGTTTTTATACAATATAGAAAAATATAAAAAAGAATTAGAAGATATTGTAAAAGATGAAGAAATCTATAAAACACAATGTAATGATGAAGAAGGTAGACTAGAAAGAATCAAAGCATTAAAAGAAGAATTAAAATCAGAAATTGATCATATTACAGAATACATTGAAGAGATGTCTAATTTAGGATTTGAAAGCAAAAAAGAAATCGAAATGTTAAATTCTGATATTAATGTGTCTAATACAAGAATTGAAAATAATAAACAAAATAAAGAAAGATTTGAAAAAGAAATTGAAGAATTAACAGCAAGAATAAAAGAATTAGAAGAGGAGAAGAAACAAAAAGAAGAAAAGAAGGAAAATTTAAAACAAAATAGAGAAAAATTTGCAAAAGAGTTAGAAGAAAAAGAAAAAGAATTGACAGAAATTACAAAAAAATTGTCTAGTAAAGAATTAGAAATGGAAGAACATAAAAAAACAGTAGAAGAGAATACAGATAAAAAATATGAATTGCAAGCAAGTATTAGTGAGCAAGATATTAATTATCAAAACTATCAAAAAAGACAAACACAAATCAAAAATGAAATAACGGGAAATATCTCAGAACTAGATAATACTAGAATGAAAAAAGAAGAAATTGCAAAAGAATTTTATGAAATAGAAAGTAAACGAAATAAAATTTTAACAGATTTAGAAGAAGCAAATAAAGAAAAACAAGAAGCAGACAGGAAAATCAAAGATTTTGATAGTAAAATCAATATGCTTTCAGGAGAAAAGCGAATCAAAGAATCCAAATTAAAATTCTTGATAGAAACCGAAAAAGAAAAAGAAGGATATATCAAAAGTGTTAAAACATTATTAAAAGATTGTGAAACAACAAAAGAATTAGGGAAAGGTATGCATGGTGTTTTAGCCAATATCATAGAAGTACCTGAAGAATATCAAACAGCAATCGAAATGTGTCTAGGAAGCAGTTTGCAAAATATTGTAACAGAAAACGAAGAAGATGCCAAAAGATTGATTGAACATTTAAGAAAACATAATTTAGGTAGAGCATCATTTTTACCAATTTCATCAGTGAAAGGAAAAAAACTTGAAAAAATAAAAGGCAAAAATACAGGAGTGATTGGAATTGCCTCAGATTTAATTCGATATAGCAAAAAATATGAAAATATTATTTTAAATCTATTAGGAAGAACAGTCATTGTACAAGATATGGAAACAGCGATTAGAGTTGCCAAAGATAATGGATATAGCTTTAGAATTATCACAGTAGAAGGAGATGTCATTAATCCATCAGGAGCTATCACAGGAGGTTCTGTTGCGAAAAAGACTGTCAACATCTTAGGTAGAGGAAGAGAAATTGAAAAATTACAAAAAGAAATTAAGAAATTAGAAGAACAAATACAAAAACTGGAAGAGAAAAAGGAAACTTATCAAGAATCTATTGGACATGTATTGGAAAAGGCAACCACTTTTGAAAAAGAATTGCAAGAAATTGAAATTACTTATGCAACAGGAAAAGAAAAGATAAATGGAATAGAAGAAAATATCAATCGAATTGAAACAAGATTAAATAAACTAAAAGAAGAAAGTAAAAAATTAGAAGAACAAAAAGAACAAAGTATGAAAAATAAAGCAGACTTCCAAGAGAAAATACAGGCAATCAATGAAGAAAACGAAAAATTGAAAAAAATGATTACAGAATTTGCAGAACTAAATAAAGATAATCAAAAATATGTAGATGATTTAAATTTTGATATCACCAACTTAAAAATTTCTGTATCATCATTTGATGAAAGTGAAAGTTCAATGGAAGAAATTCAAGAAAGAATTCATTCTGAAATCGAAAGTACGAATAGAAGTATTGAAAATAAAAAGACACAAATTGAACAAATCAAACAAGACAATTTTGATTTAGAAAAAGCAATCGAAGAAATCAAAGAAAAAATAGAGAAGATCAAAGAAGAAGTAAAAAATAGTGGCTCTAAAATAGAAGAACTAAAAGAAAAAAGAGTTCAAAAAAATCAGAAATTAGCAGAACAAGAAGAGGAAATCAATAGTAAATTAAAAATTATTGAAGATTTAAAAGCACAAATGGTAAAAGTGGATGCTAAGAAGACAAAATTAGAAGAAGACATTAATGGAATCATCAATAAAATGTGGGAAGAGTATGAATTAACGCCAAATAATGTGGTAGATTACAGAAAACCAGAGAATGTACAATTAACACAAAAAAAAGTAAAAGATTTACGAAATGAAATTAAAGAACTAGGCAGTGTGAATGTTGACTCCATAGAAGAATATAAGAACTTAAAAGATAGATATGACTTTATGTGTGAACAAAGAGTGGATTTGGAAAGTACCATGGCAAAATTAAGAAAGATTATTTCTGATATGACAAGTATGATGAAAGAACAATTTAAAGAAAAATTTGAAATGATTAACAAAAATTTTGCAGAAGTATTTAAAGAATTATTTGGTGGAGGAACTGCAAGTTTACGATTAGAAGATAAAGATAATATCTTAGAATGCGGAATAGAAATAACGGTACAACCACCAGGAAAGAAATTACAAAACATGATGCTATTATCTGGTGGAGAAAAAGCATTTACAGCCATTGCCTTGTTATTTGCTATTTTAAAAATCAATCCAGCACCATTCTGTGTATTAGACGAGATTGAAGCAGCATTAGATGATGTCAATGTTTATCGATATGCAGAATATTTAAAGAAATTTTCTAAAAATACACAATTCTTAGTGATTACACACAGAAAAGGAACAATGGAAGCAGCAGATACGGTTTATGGAATTACAATGGAGGAAAATGGTATATCAAAATTGTTATCTATGAAATTAAAGAATAATTAAAAAACTGAAAAAGCGGAAGGGGAATTCCTTCCGTTTTTTCAGTTTGTGTTGCTACTGTTTTAGTTGGTTTCTGGAATATAGATTATAATCCTATACACTTTCTTAATTTCCCTATAGGCATTCTTAAATAAAGAAATTTGATGCCTTTCCACAGCGATAACTGTTTTTTCATTTTCATTTAGCACCGGACGATAGTGAAAATCATCCGGAAACCGACTCCGATCCCAATTGTGTTCGATTACGGTTAATCCAGCTTTCCCCAATAAAACTTTACCATTTTCTCGTACATAAGAGATGTGAGATTTTGACAAGTCAGGCTCACACCAAATCAAAGTTAATTCCTTCTGCATTTCTTCTGCAGAACGGACTAATTTCAGATTATATTGGACATTGACATCGAGATTTCTTACAATCATATCGATTTCTTTATCAGATAAAATGCCTTTCGATTTTTTCTTCAGTCCTGCTGCTAGTCTGCTTCTCCTTTCTTTGTAAGAAAGATTTTTAAACCGCGCTTCTTTCATTATAGCAACTCCTTTCTGCCATATAGGCAACTATCGCGGAACTGTTTCATGCGATAGACTACATAGGTCACATAATAGTTTGTAACCATAACGCTAGGTACTTGTTCCTATACTATCACGCTTTATTCCATAAAGCAATGGAAAAACAAAAATAAAATCAAGTTTATATAGACAAATTACTATATCATTTTACAAAATCCAATCATAATTAATAAAATACCAGAAATTGTAGACCAAATATTATCAGGTAATTTACTAAAAGAATATAATTTTTTTCCACAATAATTTCCAAGACTTAAGAAAAATAATTGAAAACAACTTGTTAGTAATGGAAATATAATAGAAAAGGTATTTATCATACTAAAACCAATACCAATACAAAAACTATCTAAAGAAAGTGCTAATCCTAGGAATAAAGCCTCTTTAGAATCAATGATATTGGATTTGTCAAAATCAGAAGAAGTAGGATTTTTAATAATTTTGATTGTAATCCCTAAACATTTAATAAATAAGGAATATATTTTTTCTGTATCTGATATTTTTAAATTTTTATCATTTTCTATTTTATACTCTTGTTTTGAAACTTTTACTGATTGAAAACACATAAATAATCCCATTAATATTAAAAGAAAACTACCTAAGTAATGAATAAGAAAGTCAGGGAAAATATATTTTAACAAATTTCCAAAATATATGGAAATAATGGAAATGATAAAGCTAATAAAAAATAAAATAGATTTAGCACCCATAGTTATTTTTGTATTTTTAATTCCATATGTGATACCAATTCCTAGAGAATCGATACTACTAGAGATTGCTAAAAATAAACAGTTAAGTAACATAAAAACACCTCTACCCACATCATATGAATACAATAAAAAAATGTTAAAAAATAGTAATAAAAATAGACTATGTGAATACAATTAGAAAAAACGAAGGACAAGATAATGTCTATACAAAGGAGAGAAAGGATATGTGGGAAACACTTATAAAAGAAGAGGTTGAAAAAACACTTAACACAGATTTTAATAAAGGACTAAGTGAAAATGAAGTTTTAAAGAGGCAAAATCAATATGGCAAGAATGAGCTAGAAAACAGTAAAAAAGAAGGAATCATTGTTAAATTTTTCAAACAGTTCAATGATTTTATGATTATTATCCTAATAATGGCATCTATTGTATCAGCAGGTGTATCGTGGTATCAGGGAGAAAATGACTATATGGATTCTATCATTATTATAGCAATTG
>CASEIX010000005.1 GCA_949288095.1 uncultured Eubacteriales bacterium | reverse complement strand
TAAGGGCATTATTGGAACCTTTTTCACAAATTTATTTTCTAGTAATTTACATCTAACTTTTTATTGAATCTTTGTATTTTCATTGACATTATTTCTTTTTATTGATATGATGACATCGTAAAATTTTCTTAGAGTATCACACTCTAGGAAATTTTTTATCTCTAATTATTTTTTATTACATTGTATCTACTTTTCATTTTGTCTATTTTTCTTTTTTATTGTAATTTCCATAAATATATAGTATAATATTGCTTGAAAATATGAATTTAGAGGTATATTATGAAACATATAAAATTAGTATCTCATAGCGAGAAAGAAACATTAGATTTTGGAAAAACATTAGCTAGTTTCTTACAAAAAGGTGACACTGTTATTTTAACAGGAGAATTAGGTTCAGGAAAAACAAAATTAACTGAAGGAATTTTGACATATTATGGATTAGAAGATGAGATCTCTAGTCCTACATTTACAATTGTTAATGAATATATAAAAGATGATATAAAAATTTTCCACTTTGATGTCTATCGTTTAGAAGATTCTTCTGAATTTTATGCCATTGGTGGAGAAGAATATTTTGAAAATGGGATTTGCATTATTGAATGGGGAGAAATTATTCAAGATGCTCTTCCAAAAGACTATATACATATTCAATTTGAAAGAAATGATGTTGATGAAAATACTAGAATTTTAAATATCACTTCTTATGGTGAAAAATATGATGAATTATTAAATAAGTTGGAGGATTAAATTGAAAGTATTAAGTATAGAAACTTCTAGTAAAATATGTAGTGTTGCTATATTAGAAGATAAAAATTTAGTAAAAAAAATAGAATTGAATAATGGATTAACACATTCAGAAACTTTAATGCCACTTATTAAACAAATATTAGAAGAAACTAATTTAACTTTATCTCAAATGAATTTATTGATTTGTGATATTGGACCTGGATCTTTTACTGGCATTCGTATCGGAGTTTCAACTGTTAAATCCTTTTTCGACAGTTTACAGATTCCTTCTGTTGGTATTTCTTCTCTTGAAGGATTGGCTTATTCTATAGACAAAGATGGCATCATTTGTAGCATGATTGATTGTAAAAATGATAATTGCTATTATGCTGTATATAAATTAGAAAATGGACATTACACTTTATTAGAAAATCCTAAGGCTGATAGTATTGAAAATTGTTTAACTTTCTTGAATTATAAATATACAAATTCTACCATTACTTTTGTAGGAGATGCTTGTAAAGTATATAAAGACAAAATTGAAACAACTTCATCTAATTTTGTTTTATCTGACAATGATAACTTGGATATTGTTGATGTCTACTCCTTAGGAATTGCTGGAATCCATAAATATACACAATTCGGCGAAGATATAAATCTTCTTCCTCTTTATTTAAAAAAGCCTCAAGCACAAAGACAACTAGAAGGAAAAAATATTGTTATTGAAAATATGAAAATGTCTGATTTAGACAATTTAGACATTTCTAAATTTGATAATTTTTGGAATATCGATATTTTAAAGGATGAATTGACCAGTGAAACTTCACAATTTATCTGTGCAAAATATGAAAACAAAATGGTTGGATTTGCTGGAATAAAAATCATATTAGATGAAGCAGATATTATGAATATTGCGATAAAAGAAGATTATAGAAGACAAGGAATTGCTACTTTGTTACTAAATCATATTCTTGATTTTTGCAAAGAAAAAGGTATTAAAACAATTCATCTTGAAGTAAATGAAGAAAATTTTTCTGCGATTTCTTTATATCAAAAATTAGGTTTTGAAGAATGTGGCAGAAGAAAACAATATTATGATAACAAATATGATGCAATTCTTATGAAAAAATAGTCAATGATTTTCATTGACTATTTTATAATTTCATATCTAAAAATTAATTATCTTAAGGTCTGTCCCTTTTGTTTCATTTTGGAACGATTTGGCACGTCCCCAATGTTTCACGTCCCCAATGTTTCAGACATATTTTTCTATTAACACCACTGTTCTTCCACTTCTGGTTGTTCCAGTAAATTCTTTAATAATAAATCTACCTTTTCCTCTAATGGTTATGATATCTCCACATTTTACTTGTTTGGAGTTTTTTGTTTCGTTTTGTCCATTTACAAATACTCTTTCTTGAGCAATAATTTCTGATGCTTTACTTCTAGAGGTCCTTGCTAAGTCTGATACAATATTGTCTAATCGTAATGATGGAACAATGATACTGACTTCTTCTACTTTTATTTCTAATTTTCTTACATTTTGTATCTTTTCTATTTCTATCTTCGCATTTTCAAATCTAGTAAGTGATGGTAGTTGTGTTTTTAAAACTTCTGCAAAATCATTCACAGTTATGATATCTGCGCCTTCTTCTCCCACTAGGATATCTCCTACTTTTTCTCTTTTTAATCCTAATTTTATAATTCCACCTAAGTAATTTCTATGTGAATATTTTCCTTTTTCTTCTTCTGGCAATTGTATTCTTACAATTTTCAAAATCTTGTCATAGTTTTTTTCTAACATGTTATCATCAAATTTTTCAGGATAAGTGATTAATACCTTTCTTTCTGCATCCTCATATCCACCATATAATTTAAAATTTTGAAATTGTACTTTTCTTAAAAAGTTTTCTACTAAAGATACTTGATACATATCTAAAAAATCTGTATATTCAATCTTTTCTCTTTTTGATGATATTTCTATTTTGTCTAATACTTGTGACAAACATAATTTATCTTCTTGCTTTTTGTAATCTTTTAACAGTTCTTGTTTATTCATTTATGTTTCATCTCTCCTATTTTCACTTTTTTATTCTTCTTATTTTTATGTTTATTATTTTTCTTTACCTCTTCTGCTTTTACATTTTTATCCTTTTCTTTGTTTTCATTTAAATTTTCTTCTGTTTCTTTTTCATCTTCATTTCTCTTATTCAACTCTAATTCTATGTGTTTTTGTATGTCTTCTACAATATCATCTTCATCTAAATGATATATTTTTTCTAACTCATCAACACTTCCATGTTGAATAAACTTATCTGGATAAGCATAGGTTTTTACTTCTACATCTTTCATATGATTATCTATTATCAATTCTTTTATAGCTGTACCTAATCCATTGATAATCGTTCCATCTTCTATGGTAATTACTTTTTTTGTTTTTTCTATAGATTTCTTTAATGTCTCTACATCTAATGGTTTTAAAAATCTAACATTAATTACTTCTGCATCTATATTCATATTTTGTAGTTTTTTTGCAATTTTTATTCCTCTTGCTACTGTTTTTCCTATTGTAAATATAGATATATCTTTTCCTTCTTTTAAGATTTCTGCTTTTCCTTCCTCTATGTTTTCATGTTTTTCAAATGGTTCTTTATCTTCTCCGCCTCTTGGATATCGAATTACCACTGGCTTTTTCAATTCTACTGCAAATGCTAACATATCTTCTAATTCTTGAAAATCTTTTGGTGCTAAGATTGTTAAATTTGGAACTAATCTAAAAAATGCCATATCTAAAGTTCCTTGATGGGTTTCTCCATCTGCTCCCACAATCCCTGCTCTATCCACACACATAATGACTGGTAAATTTTGAAGTGCAATATCATGAATCACTTGGTCATATGCTCTTTGATAAAATGATGAATAAATAGGAACAACTGGTATCATTCCATCTATTGCCATACCTGCTGCTAATCCTAATGCATGTTGTTCTGCAATTCCAATATCAAAAAATCTATCTGGAAATTCTTCACTAAATTTGGTAAGACCTGTTCCATCTTTCATAGAAGCTGTGATTGCTACAATCTTTTCATTTTTCTTTGCTAGTTCTACTAATTTATCTCCAAATACTTTAGAATAGTCTTTTCCTTTTTCTTTCTTACTTTTTCCTGTTTCAATATCAAAAGGTCCAGTTGCATGAAATTTATCCGGATTTTTTTCTGCAATTTCATATCCTTTTCCTTTTTTCGTTAATACATGTATTAATACAGGATTGTCAATTTGTTTACTTAAAGTCAAAATACTTTGTAATTCTTCTAAGTTATGCCCATCTACTGGTCCCAAATAGGTAAAACCAATATCCTCAAAAAACATTTTTGGTATAATTAATTGTTTAATACTTCTTTTTATAATTTGCACCATTTTTACAATTGGTTTTCCTATCACTGGTATTTTGCTAATTCTTTTTTTCATAATGACATTTGATCTAGTATACATCTTCTTGGTTCTTAACTTACTTAGTAACATATTTAATCCACCAATATTTGGTGAGATACTCATTTCATTATCATTTAAGATAATCGTCATTTTGGTTTTACTATATCCTACATCATTTAATGCCTCTAATGCCATACCACCAGTCATAGCTCCATCACCAATCACAGCTAATACAGAATAATTTTCTCCTTTTAGGTCTCTTGCTCTTGCCATTCCTAAAGCTGCTGATATAGATGTACTACTATGTCCTGTATTGAAAAAATCATATGGAGATTCATTGGTTTTTGGGAATCCAGCAATTCCATTTAACGTTCTTAAGGTTTTTAACGCTTCTTTTCTTCCTGTTAAAATTTTATGTACATAGGTTTGATGCCCTACATCCCATACAATTTTATCCTTTTTAAAATCAAATGCATTATGTAATGCTAATGTTAATTCTACTACTCCTAAATTTGAAGCCAAATGTCCACCATTTTGGGATACAACATCTAATATATATTTTCTAATTTCTTCTGCTAATTTTTGTTCTTCTAGAATACTTAATTTCTTCAAATCTTCTGGAGAGTTTATATTCTCTAACATGTTATCACCTTTTTATTTTAATTTGCATGTCCTATTTTATCACATTTTTTCAGTTTTTTCCACAAATTTGTTGTATTTTTTATTTCTTGTGTTAAAATATATATTGAAATAAATTATGGGAGGATTACGTATGAAAAAAAGTGTTTTTATTACCTTATTTTTAATTCTAATTTTAATTGCAAACATTTCTTTAGCATCTTACGAAACTGTCACCATGACAGTAGTTGAAGAACCTGTTTGTACGATAGAAATTGGAGAAAATTCAAGTTTTGTAAAAAGATTAGTCGAAAAAAATTTAAATAATAAAGAAGTTACCCTTCAATTACAAGTAACTAATGAAGAAACTTCTTTGCAACCAACAGGTGAAATTATGCTAGTAATTGATAACTCACAAAGTATGGAAGATATTGTTGAAGGAACAACGACTAGAGAAGATTTAGTTATTGAATCTGCTAATACTTTAGTTAATACCATCTTAGAGGGAAATGACAATTTAAAAGTTGGTGTTGTTAGTTTCTCAACAAATGCTGATGTCTCTAAAGAAGGAACTATTGAAGATGCTAATTTAGTTTCTGATTTATCAACAGATCCTCAAAGCTTGGTATCTGCTATTTCCAATATCGAATATACTGGACCTAGAACAGATTTACAATCTGGATTAAGATTAGCCAGTCAATATTTCTCAGAGGAAAATAATAACAAATATATAATTGTTTTAACAGACGGTGTTCCAAATGTTGCTTTAGATTATGATGGTACGTATTTTTCAGATGATGTAATTAATAAAACAAAGGCAGAACTAGAATCTTTAGGAACTGCTGGATATAATGTTATTACAATGCTTACAGGTATTTCTAATCCTGATTCAACACCTGGAACAAGAGATGATGATAAAACATATGCAGAAATTATTGAGGAAGTTTTCGGAACAGAAGAGAATCCAACAGTTGGTAAATTCTATTATATACAAGATAGTGAAATTGAACAAACCATTACCAATGATATTTACAACGACTTATTACCAGTTGAACAAGTATTAACAGATATTGTGATTACAGACTATTTCCCACAAGAAATTATCGATAATTTTGAATTTGCTTATGTTTCAGAGCCAAACATTGGAACGATTTCAGCTGATGTAGATACTGAAAATAATTCTATTACATGGACAATTTCTGAACTACGCCCAGGAGAAACTGCTACTGTTCAATATACTTTAAGTTTAAAAGAAGATTTTGATAGTAGTATTGTTGGACCTATCTTAGATACAAATGAAAGAGTTGATATTTCTTATACAGATTTTAATGATGAAACTGTAGAAGATACTTCTGATGTAACACCAAAATTAAAACTTACAGAACCACCAGTTAAATTACCTGCAGCTGGTACACCAATTATGATTGCTTTATTCGTAATCGGTGCTGGATTGTTTATCTATTCATTCGTTAGATTAACAGTTACTAATAGAAATATGAAACATTAATATAAAAAATGTGCTTGTATTAAACAATATAAGCACATTTTTATTTTTCATTCTTCTTAATTATTTTTTTCTACATGATAATTCACTTTCAATTGTTAATAATCGATTATATTTTGCTACTCTATCTGTTCTACAAGGTGCTCCTGTTTTGATTTGCATACTATTTATACCAACAGCTATATCTGCAATCGTTGTATCTTCTGTTTCACCAGACCTATGAGAAATAATCGTTTTATATCCATTTTCTTTTGCCATTTGAATCGTATCTAATGTTTCCGTTAATGTTCCAATTTGATTTGGTTTAATTAAAATCGCATTTGCTACTTTTTTATCAATTCCTCTTTTTAATCTTGACATATTGGTTACAAATAAGTCATCACCAACTAGTTGTATTTTATTTCCTAACTTTTCAGTTAATATTTGCCAATTATCCCAATCCTCTTCTGCTAATCCGTCTTCTATGGATACAATTGGATATTTATTGCATAAGTTTACTAGATAATCTATCATTTCTTCATTACTTTTTAACATATCTGTTTTCCAAAAATAATATCCATCTTTTCCGATTTTCTTAGCTTCTTCTTTCATTTCTGTACTTGCTACATCTAATGCTAAGGCAATTTCTTTTCCTGGTTCATACCCTGCTGTTTTGATTGCTTCCATAATGACATCTAATGCCATTTCTTCATTTTCTAAATTTGGAGCAAAACCACCTTCATCTCCTACACCTACAGCAAATCCTTTTTCTTTTAATACTTTTTTCAGTGTATGATAAATTTCAGATCCTCTACGTAATCTTTCTGCAAAAGTAATATCCCCTATCGGCATAATCATAAATTCTTGTATACTAATATTATTTTCTGAATGTTTTCCTCCATTTAATATATTCATCATGGGAACTGGTAATTCTTTTGCATGAATGCCTCCTATATATCTATATAATTCCATACCTAATGTATTACTTGCTGCTTTTGCTACTGCCAAAGAAACACCCAGAATTGCATTTGCACCTAAATTGGATTTATTTAAGGTATCATCTAATCGTATCATTTCTTCATCGATTTTCCTTTGTTCAAATACATTCATTCCGATTATTTTTTTACTAATTTTTTTATTGACATTCTCAACGGCTTTTGTAACGCCTTTTCCTTGGTATCGATTCTTTTCCCCATCACGTAATTCCACTGCCTCAAAGCTTCCTGTAGAAGCACCTGACGGAACTGCCGCTACCCCACATATCCCATCTTCTGTTATGACTTCTACTTGAATAGTAGGATTCCCTCTTGAATCTAATATTTCAATTGCTTCTACATTTTTAATTAATACACTCTTTTTCATAAGACCTCCTTTTTAGCATTTCTGCCCTAAAAATATTCTATTTACATATATATACATTTTTTACAATTTCATGAAATCTATACAATTTTATTTTATTTTGATATAAATTATCATTAAATATAGATTGCCTTTTTCTTATCGTATCATAAAATAAACTCAATTCATTAAACAAAAATTGTCTAATAAATTGAGTTTATTTTTAATTTTTAACTTGCTTTTTTATTTCTCAATTCATATGCATATTGTAAAGTCACTTCATTAATTTCTCCAGAAGAAATTCTGGCAATTTCTTCTATCACTTCATTTTCTTTTAATAATCTAATTTGTGTTTTTGTTCTTTCTTCTTTAACATTTTTACTAATAAAATAATTATGGTCTGCAACTGCTGCAATATTTGGTAAATGTGAAATACACATAACTTGATGTTTTTTTGCAATGGCTTTTAATTTAGTTGCCACAGAATTTGCCGCTTTCCCACTAATACCTGTATCAATTTCATCAAATACTAATACAGGCACTTGATCTGTATCTGCTAGTACTTTTTTGATGGCTAACATGGTTCTTGACATTTCTCCACCTGATGCAATTTTAGATAATTCTTTTTCATCTTCTCCTAAGTTTGTGGTGATATAAAATTTAACGATATCTTTTCCTGTTTTAAAAAATTCATCTTCTTTATATTCTACTTTTACATTGATTTTGGCATTTTTCATTTCTAAATCCACTAATTCTTGATTAATAGATTTACTTAATTTTTCTGCATGTTCTGTTCTTACATTACTAATTTTTTTACCCAATATATTCATTTCTTTTTCTATTTTCTTTAATTCCGTTTTTAATTTATTGTTATATTCTTCTAAATTTTCTATATGTTCAATTTCTTCTT
This sequence comes from uncultured Eubacteriales bacterium, assembly GCA_949288095.1. GTDB lineage: Bacteria > Bacillota > Clostridia > TANB77 > CAG-508 > CAG-269. The sequence continues at coordinate 19,462 of CASEIX010000005.1, read as the reverse complement.
GTATTTGTTTGTTATATTCTAATATTTCTTGTATACTATTTCCATATTTTCTTTTTAATGAATAAATCGTATCTAATCTTTCTTCTATATGGTTTCTTTCTTCTTCATCAAAATATATATCTTCTTTATATCCGTTAATATCTCTTGCTAATTCTTGTAATTCATAATAGGAACTTTTTAAACTATTACTTGCTTTTTCATATTTTTTATCAATACTTTCTATTTTTTCTAAAGCTCGAATTGCCATACTCAAACCGTCTATGATATTTTCAGATAATAAACTATCTGCTTCATTTAAATTCTCTACAATTTTTTCTGAGTTCAAAAATAGGTTTCTTTTTTCTTCTAATCCTTCTTCTTCATTTTCTTTTAATTTTGCTTGTTCAATTTCTTCTGTTTGATATCTTAATAAATCCAATTTTCTTTGTCTTTCTTTATCATCACCATAATTTTGTTTTAATTCTTCTTTGATTTCTAAATAACGATTGTATAATGTTCTATATGTTTCCTTATCTTTTCCTAAAATTTCTGTTCCTATAAATCCATCTAAATATTTCAAGTGCAATTTACTATCTAATAAATTTTGATTATCATTTTGTCCATGGATTTCAATAAATTGTTTCATAAAATCTTTTAATTCATTCACTGTTACCATTCTTCCATTAATCTTACACATATTTTTACCATTTACATTGATTTCTCTTGAAACAATAATATTTCCTTCTATGGCATGCTCATTTTCTGGACAATACAAACAAAGCTCAACAAAAGAATTGTTTTCTCCTTTTCTAATCATCTCTTTTGAAAATCTTCCTCCAGATATAATTTGAAGAGAATCAATAATTAAGGTTTTTCCTGCTCCTGTTTCTCCTGTTAGAACATTTAATCCTTTGTTAAAATCTATACTCAAATCCTCTATAATTCCTATATTTCTAATATGTAAAGATGATATCATAATCCATTCCTCAACTTTCTTTTTATTAAACAATTTTTATCTAAGAATTTTAGCTAAGAACATAATTTTTCTAAAAAAATGTTCGCCTTTATTGTATCTACAATTTTAAAAATTGTCAATACTTTTTGCGAACATTTTTTCTTTTTTGTTTTTTTATTATTATATAATTTCTTCTTATATCTTATATTGCTCAGATAACAGATTTCACATTACTATACTGCTAAACACACACGAAAACTAGCATTCTTTACGTCCATCCCTCCTGAAGAATAAACAAATATTCCGACATGAATATGTTTGTATTACACTACCACCTCTAGCAAAAAAAGGATAAGTCGAAGGATAACTAGATGCTTGATAACTATTCCACCTATTAGTTTCATACGTAGCATCTCCATATTTATATGCAGTACTTGCTACTGTCCCTGTATAAGCAGTTGCATATTGTGTACTTAATCCACCTTTATTTGCAAAGGAACTTCCATAATTTAAGTTATTTGTACTTCCATTATAATATGTTGCTACCCATTCAAATGCTCCTCCTGATAAATCATAGATACCGTAAATATTTCCTGTACTACTTTGCTTTGTACTACTTATATATGCTGTTCCAGAACCTCCTCCTGTATAATAACTATTGTTCGAATTAAGTATTATTTCTGTTCCATTTCTTCCATATTTACTTTCTGCTAAATATGCTACTGCTCCCCATTCACTATTTTTCATTAAGTGACTATTTAATGTTGTATTATAATTTTGTGCATTTGTAAACGCATTTCCTACTGTTATCCATCTCCAACTCTGTACACCTGGTTGAATTTTGATATGTTTGGTTGTAACATTATCTCCATCTGAAGCATCTGTATTTCCTTCTACTGAACTTGCTTCATATTTTGCTACCCATATTCCTTCCAGTTTACTACTCCATCCTCCATAATCTACATTGTTTTCAAATGCAGGATGTGTTTTGAAATATTTATCATTTACAGATATTGCTGTTTGTACTGCTACTCCTTCTTTCGTCTTTCCTTCTGTATCTACAATTCCTCTTGCATCACTATAGCCTAGAATTTGACCACTTGCTAAAGCGTCTTTTTCTGTTAATGTTCCTGCTCTATATTTATTTTCACTATCTGGCGAATCAAAGTAAATGATTCTATATGCATATCTTGGTATCCATACAAAATAACTATCTACACTATCTACTGTTACTTTGGCATTTGCCCAATGGCTTGCATGATTATCATTTGCTCCACTTCCTGCTACATAACTATACCAATCTGTTCTACTACTATTACTTACATTTATTGTTTCTCCTGTTGATTCATTATATGTGATTGCTGTCATTCCCTCTTTTAATACAGGGTGATTTGGTGTTGTAGTTGTGTTATAACTTATTCCACTTAAGAATTCCACTTCTATCACACCATAACTCATATCAAAGTTTGTTCCTGTCCCTTCTGTTGGCTCTGCTGGTTCTCTTACAATATAATCACTTATATTTCCATTTTTATTTACAAAATATGTTCTTCCATTTGGATCGTTTTCTGTAATGGTTACAATATATCCTTCTGTTCCATCATCATTTATTCCTGGTTCCACTGTATATTTTTCTGTTTCAAAATAATTTGCTAATTCTTCTTCTAAATGACTTTGATTAATTTCTCCTCCATTATCTTTTGCCAATGCTCCCGTTGCTGCTAATTTTACTTTTTCCCTTTCATCTGCTAATTCTGTTTGCTCACTTGCTTCACTCGCCTTTATTAATATTCCATTTTCGCCAGTTAATGTTGCAATGGTTACACCTGCTAAAATCAGAAGTACAATAATTGTAATAACTAATGCTATTAGTGTTATTCCTTTGTTTTCTTTTGTTTTCATTTATTCTTCCTCCCTTGTATTCTTAAATTATAGTACTCTAAGAAATCATATTACTTTTTAAATGTGAAAATTAAAATATTTTTTGTGAATTTTTCTTTATTAAAATGTTAAAAATCACTAAATAAACTTATCAAAGGTTATTTAGTAATTTTTTATATTTTTCATTGACTTTGCAATATTTTATGTTACAATTTAATTATAAAAAAATTTCTTAGAGTACTATACTCTAAGAAATTTTTTTATTTATGCTGTTTTAACATCCATATAATTTTGCTATATTCTAAGATATAATCATCGATTAAACTAGAAGTTGCATATATATGGTGCTCATCTGCTAATTTCTTTATGGTCATTGCTTTTTGTAATAAAGTTTCAAAATCTTTTAACACTTTATCTAAAACAATTTCTCCCTCTATTTTTGCATTTTGTGCTTCTTCTATACATGTTTTCTCTAAGTAATCTTTCATTGTCCCTAGTGGTTGTTTATCTAATGTTAATATATGCTCTGCGATTTCATCAATTTCTTCATTAATTTTGTCATAATATTCTTCTAATTTTTCGTGTAATACAAAAAAGTTTTTTCCTTTTACATTCCAATGATAATTTTGTAATTTTCTATAAAATACATTTAAGTCTGCTAAAAATTCATTTAGCTTATTTACCATTTCTTCCATGTTTTTCACTCCTATCTTTCATTTTATATGTACATTTTTTCCGTTTTTAATTTTTTTATACAAATAAAGATTATATTCATATTTTTTATTTATTTGTACATAATAAATTTAGAAAGATGATAACAAATAAAATTTTGAAAAATTTAGGAGGTATCGAAAAATGAATAGACCAGAATATATTTTAAATGAAATTAATAAAGGAATTAAAATGGGAATGGACTCTATTTCTTCTATTGCAGAAAAAGTAACAGATGACCAATTAAAAGATGACTTACAATCTGAATATAACCAATATAATACCATTTTAAATGATGTAAATGCAGAACTTGGAAAATATGAAGAATTTCCTAAAGAATTAAATCCTGCTCAAAAAATGATGGGATGGTTTGATATTCAAATGAGTACATTAACAGATGACTCTGATTCTAAAATTGCTGAAATGTTAATTAAAGGAACTAATATGGGAATTATTGAAGGGGTTAAATTGTTAAACAATAATCCTGAAACAACTCCTGAAATAAAAAATATTTTAACAAACTTTATTCAATTTCAAGAAAATAATGTTGAAAGATTAAAAAAATATTTATAAATACAATGCCAATTAGGGAGGTTTCTGTTTGGGACATTTTTTTATATTATTTAATTAAAAGCAACTATATTAAATTCATCTAAAAAATGTCCCAAACAGAAACCTCCCTAATTGGACATCAATCCTCATTAATATCTAATAAAGAATATACATCTTCTGCATTATTTAATTCTTTTATATTCATAATCACGCCTTGTCCCACAACAGTTCCTCCAACATCTTCTATTGCTTGTTTCATTGCCTTCATGGTATTTCCTGTTGCATATATGTCATCAATGATATATATTCTTTTTCCTGCATATTCCGCATCAACTAATTTCGGTAATTCCATTTTATCCTTTCCATATTCTTTTTCATATGAGAATTGTTTTTCAACTGTTGTTGGCGGTAATTTTCCCGCTTTTCTAACAGGCACAAATCCAATATTTAATTTACTTGCTACTGCTGCTCCTATAATAAATCCTCTTGCTTCTGCTCCCACAATATATTCTGCTTGCTTATCTTTTATTTCTTCTACAAATTTATCAACAATCTCCTTAAATGTTTCTTTTTGAATCGTTAATGGCATAATGTCAATAAATTCTATTCCTTTTTGTGGAAAGTCTTTTTGTGTTCGAATATGTAATTCATTTTTTAATTCATTTCTTAAGATTTTCATATTTACTATCATTCCTTTTCTATGTAAAAAACTACCTTTTCATTGTATTTTATGCGATTTCTCTACTTGATTGTAGATTACTTCTATTTACTTCATATGATGGTTCTTCATTTTTTTCTATCATTGTTCTTATACGACTTATCGTTTCTTCAAATTTACTAAGTGCACTAATTTGTACTTCTTTATGAATTGGTTTATTTTGAGATGTGCTATCGTAAATTTCCGCTTTTGCTTTTTCTGTATCTTGACGATAATAATGTATTTGTTTCCTTTTTGATGGTCTTTTATCTCCTAATACTGCTGGATAATTGCCACTAACCTTTTGATGTGCTTGTTCTGCCAACATTTTCTCATTGGGTAATTTGTCAAAATTTCTTCTAATAGCATATATGGTTTCTATCATTTCAGGTTCAAAATTCCCATTTAAATCTTGTGCATAACAATCATATAAATTAGCCATCATAACTTCAACACTATTTCCCGGATTTCTTGTAAGTGCTTGTTTTCTTTCTAACTCTATTTTTGCCTCTATGTTTGCCAATTTTTCCTCTTTTAATGTTGTTCCGTAAAATATCCTTTGCAATTTAGATTCTTTTTCTTGTAATACTTGCTGTTTCTCTGTTTGTAAATGGTTTACTCTTGCCTTTGTAATCATTCCTTGTACTTTTGTATTTAAATTCGCTTTTATTTCTTGAAAAGATTGTCTTTTATGTTCTGCAATAAAGTGTGGAAGTTCTTGTACTTGTTGCTGTATTTGTTCTATTTTTCCTTTTTGTTGCAATAAATCTCCATATTGTTCTTGCAATCTATCTCTTGTTGTTTTGTAATCTTCATTTTCCTCTTGTTTTTCTTGTTGTTCCCTATTTGCTTTTTCCGTTGTTTCTAATTTTGTTTTTATATCTTGAACAATTTCTAATACTTTAAAATGTAAATTCTGTGTGTATCCTACTTTCAAATCTTCTGCTATTCCACGATATTGTGAAGATGTTTCTTCTATTTCTCCTATATATTGTTCTAACATATCTACTATATCGATTTTTCCATTTTTTACTTGCTTTTCTAATTTTGCAATCTCTGTTTCTAATTGTCTTAAATGTTCCTTATCTCTTTCTTGTTTTTCTTCCCTCTGTCTTATCTGTATGTCTTCTCTCTGTTTGTCAATTTCTAATTCTTTTTCTTTACACATTCCTTTTATCATTCTTTTAAATTGATTTTGATATCTTTTAACACTTTTAATAAGTTCTGCATGTCTACTTGATTTTTGATTTAATTGTTTAGATAAATATTCTTTATCTTCTCTACTTAAATTATTTCGTCTTAATCTCATAGATATAAGTTCAAAATTATCTTCCAATTCCATACATTCTTCTGCTTGTTTTTTATAATTCTCATAACCTTCTGGTAATTGTGACTGTAGTGTTTCTAATTCTTCACTTGGTACTTGTTCTAATTCTTCTTTTTCTAAACTGGCATCATAATATGCATATCCATTCCAATTACTAGTATGTTCTATTTTCTTTACTTTTGTAAATGGTAAAATTAATTCCTCTTCTTCACCAAAACCTGCATCTTCTTTATATGGTTCAATATATAATGATGGCAACTCTTCATCTTCTCTAAGGCGTAGTATTACTGCTTCTTTTCCATATCCTGCAAAATATTTTGATTTTGCACCTTCTTCTTTTAATGATGTTGATGTAAAAGAAGCTATTTCTTTTTTTCTTTTTATTTCTTCTATTTGTTGTATATTAGTTGCTCTATATAATGCACTTCTTGGACCTTTGGTTCCAGCTTTATATATTGCTGTATACAAATTGACAAATGTTTGTATATTCTGTTTTAGTTCTTTCTTTGTCATATTCGTATTCCAGCCCTCATCCTGCAATACTTGCATTTTTCTATAATCTAAATCTGCTATACAATTAAGGTTTACATGTGCAATTCCTGTATATTTTCTTATTGCTTCTATTTCTTCCTTTGTTAATGGTAACTTATATGATTGATTCATATATTGATTACTCCTTTATTATCTCAAAAAATCTTTTTTTCTTTTGTTCATCATTTGATGAATCTATAAATTGTATGGTAGCTTTCATACCTTTATTATTAATTAAATGTTTTTCTTCTAAAACTTCTTGTAAATGTTTTGCCAAATAGGGAGCTCCATTAAAAAATGTAACTTGTCCTAAAACATTTTGTATTTCTCCTTGTATTAATGGATAATGTGTACATCCTAATACAACATTTTTTATTTTTCCTCTATATGATTCTAAATGCTCTTTTAAGTATATTTTTATTTTATCCTCATTTCCTTCTTCTATAATATCTGCTAATCCTATACATGGAAGTAAAATGGTTTTATGATTATCATATGTATGATATAAAAGATTAAATTTTTCACTTTCAATAGTTCCTTTTGTTGCCATCACCAAAGTCGATTCATTATATGCATAATCATGTACCATTTTATAGGCTGGTTCAATAGCTATAAATGGTATATCTCTATACCTATCTCTTAAATATTGAGCAGATTTTGCACTTGCTGTATTACAAGCAATCACAATTGCCTTACATTTTTGTTCAATAAATAAATTTACTATATTTTCACACAATTCATGAATTTGGTCATCACTTTTATCTCCATAAGGATTATTTTTGGAATCACTATAATAAATATAATTTTCATTTGGTAATACTTTCAAGATTTCTCTTAATACAGTGACGCCTCCTATTCCTGAATCAAAGATTCCAATTGCTTCATTTTTGTTCATTTTTTCTTCCTCTTGACATTTTTGTTTTTTTTCTTTTATATTGTATTTTTCATTTTTTTATTCAAATATTTATTATTCTATTTATTTTTTATTGCATTGATGATTTTTTGCTCCGTCCCCAAAATCATCTTATATAATTTGTTTTGATTGGTTGTTCTTTTTCAGGTATTTCTATTCCTGCCTTTTTTCCTTGCTCTATACATTTTAATAACCATGCCATATTATTTCCTAATGTTCTCATAGTTTGCATTCCTTCTTCATCTTGTACAACTTCTTCAGGTGTATTTCCATGTACCATATTCCAATATTGTGATGATACAATTGGCATATTGTTAATCGTAAAATATTTATTTAATTGATCAAATGTAGAGGTTGCTCCTCCTCTTCTACAACTTACCACACAAGCTCCTAATTTGTTTTGGAATACTGGTTTTCCTGCATAAAATACTCTATCCATAAATGAAGTAATGGCTCCTGTTGCTGAAGCAAAATGTACTGGTGTTCCAAATACAAATCCATCTGCTTCTTTTGCTTTTTCAATAAATTCATTTACCTTATCATCTACAAAACATTTTCCTGTGTTTTTACAACTACCACAACCAATACAACCTGCTACTGGTTTTACCCCTAACCAAAATATTTCTGTTTCTATATCTTGCTTATTTAATTGTTTTTCAACTTCCTTTAATGCTGTATATGTACATCCTTCTTTATGTGGTCCTCCATTCACTAATAATACTTTCATAGCTTTCACTTTCCTTCCATTTTATTATATTATTTTATTCTACTATTACTATATTTTTTTATTCTTTTTTGGTTACATTCTATTGAAGTTTAAACTATAAATCTAAACACATAAATCCATTCACAAAAATCATTTTTAATTATAACTTTTTTATAAAAAATAATATACATGATTCTCTTTGCAAATAGTTTATTTTTATCCTAAATTATCTCCTTACTATTTTAATCTTGTTTTGACTTTACCTTTTCCATCTTGAGAAGTTACTTCTAATATGGCGCCATTTACCATAGCAAATTGTGGTGAAACATGTCCCACATCTGCATCACAAATAATAGGAATATTTAAATCTCCTAAAACATCTTTTACTGTTTGTTTGAAATCTATATCATAATCATTTCTAATAAACAATGGTCTACCAAATATAATGCCATTACAATTTTTAAAATATCCTGCTTCTTTCATTTGCCATAATGTTAAATATACAGTTGGTGTACTCATTTCAAAAACTTCTAAGAACCATACAATTCCATCTTCTTTATATGTTTCAATATAATTTTTTACATGATCATATTTGGTTCCAATAAATGCTTTTACACAATCTAAACAACCACCAATGGCTCTTCCTTTAAATTCTATTTTCTCTTCTCCTTTTAAATTGATCCATTTGGTTTCCTGGGTTAAGTCATATCCTTTTTCTAAGTTTTCTATTTTCAATTCTTCTTGTTCCTGATTCAACTCTTCTATACTTTCTTGATTTTCAATAGGTTGCTCTGATTGTTCTGGTTGTTCTATTCTAAAATCGATAATTTCTTCATGTTTTTCAAATGATGTTTGTTCGATTTCTTCTCCACTTGCAATTTTTAAGGCATCTGTTAAATTTCTGAACAATGGTTTCATGGCATATTTTTTTATCATTTCACAATAAATAGATGGTCTTTCTAACAAAGTATTCCACAAATAATTAATACCTGTAATATCAGAATATCCTTGCATCCATTTTGGTTTTAATGTTTTTATTTTTTCAAAGTCCAAATATGGTATCATTTCTACTAGAAAATCTCCCCCTTCTGCAAATATAATTAATTTTACCTCGTCATTTTCTAGTAATTGCATAAATTCTTTTGCTCTTTGTTTTCCTGATGCACTTCTTCCTCTCTCTTCTTTTCTTACACTTTCTGTTTCTATAATTTTATATCCCATTTCTTGTAATTGTTTTTCTGCTAGTTCTAATTTCTTGATTGCCTCTTCTTCAGAGATTCCTCCTGATGGTGCACATATTCCTATGGTGTCTCCTTTTTTTAAGTTTTCTGGATAATTCATAATTTCTCTCCTTTAATTTTTTCTTATGATAACTATATACCATTTTGTGGAATTTTACAATATAAAAACATATGCTTTTTTGATTTTTATGTTAATTTGTGGTATAATAATAAGTGACTATAAAGCATAAGGAGGTACATGCCAATGTACAATTTAGGAACTTTAAAGAGAAAAATTTCAAAGGAAGGATTGCAGGCTACTATCAAATTTCTATTGTCTGATGACTTGCCTTTGAATATAAAAGAAGACTTAACAGCAGCACATGTATTTAACAGCGATGGATATTTATGTTTAAGCCTTCTGTATTCTCTTTAGAAGATTTCAGACCTCCCGCACCGTCACTTTGTTCAGGCGGTGTGTAGTGCAAAAGAACCCCATTCTCGCAAGAGTCTGGGGTTCTATCTTTTACTTTATCATTTTCATTTTTTATTATATAGTAAAATATCTTTATATTAATCTTAATCTCGTTATTCATGAACTTCTTATATATTCTTAATATTTCTTTTCTTAAACACTATAAATGTTGGCATCATCATAATTAGGAAATATACTACACAAATGATGATTGACATTGTCATATTCATTCCTTCCATATATGGTAAAGCACCATTTGCATATATACTTAAATCCCAATTCATCGTCACAAAATATTTCATAAATTGTAAATCATATCCAATAGCCAATTGATTGATAATAGATGCTGACATAAATCCTAATAAAGAAATAGCTATGGCAAGTGTACTATTCGTAAATAACGCACTAATGGCAAATGCTAATGTTGCTAATAAAATAATCATTGGTAATTGTGTTAATGTTTGTACGCCTAAATTTGCAAATATATTCATTTCTTCCATTGTATTAGTATTAAAGTTATATGCCACCACTGGTTCTGATAGACTATCAAATCCAAAAATAATACCGCCTATTAGCATTTGCATAACAAGTGTAACAACAATAATGAAAATCATCATTATTAATGTTGTGATTGCTTTTGCCATTAAGATTTTACTTCTCGTATATGGTTTTACTAATAATAATTTTATTGTTCCTTTATTAAATTCTTCACTTACAATCGTTCCTGCTATCATAACAACAACGACAATTAAAAAGATTCCGAATTGTGAATAGAAGTTTTCTAAGATTCCTTTTAAAGTATTGGTATTATGAATATCTCTTCCTGTTTCTAGTATATATCTACTTTCTGCTTGGTCTTCTAAATAACGATTATATTCTAATTTTTGTTCATAGGTTAATTCTTCTATATTTTTAAAATTGGCTAAATTCGTATGTGCCTGTTGTAAGTTTGAAATAGCTCTATTTAAATAATTCGTGCCATAAGGAATTTCTTTATTTAATCTGATTTCTGCAATTTCTTTTTCCATTTGTGCATTATTTAATTCTATTTCTATATTTTCTAATACTGCTTTATCTTCTGTTTGTTCTTTTTGAGCATTTAATTCTTCTATTTGTTGTTCTGCCTTTGTTAAATCTTCTCTTGCAAAATATTTCCAATCATTTTCATCCAATTTGGCAAGTAATGCATCTATTTCTTGATTAATTTCTTGTACTTGTGCTTCGTTCTTTTCTGCTCCATATTGATAGGTATTTCTTTCAGTTATATATGGTGCAATTCTTTCATTGATAATGGCTAGTTTCCATTCTGCATCTTTGTGTTGTTCCATCATTTCACTTAATTGGATTTCTGATAATAAATCAATATATACGGTTACATCACTTGGTTTTTCTGGGTTCAGCGTTTCTAAATCAGCTCTTAATGAATTAATATAATTTTCATTATATAAATAATAATCATACTCACTTCCACTATTGGCATATTTAAACATACAATTCATAAAAATGAATAATAAGAATATAACCACCATTGTAATATAAATGGTTTTCTTTTTAAATATTTTAATTAATTCATTTTTTACTAAATTACTCAATGACATTCCCCCCTGTCTTTTCAAAAAATGCGTCTTCTAGTGTTTTCTCTTCTGGTTTTACTTCATAAATCTTAATTTTATTTTCTACTAATTTTTCAATCATTTCTGGTACATTTTCTCTTGGCACATTTATCTTAAATCTGTGATGATCGATTACAATGATGTCTTTGATAATATTTTTCACAAGATTTACATCAGCTACTTCAAATAGTTGTAAATTTTGACTGGTTTCTTTTTTGATTTCAGAAATTTCACTAGTTTCTATCACTTCTCCATTTTTTATGATACATACTTTTGTGCAGAAATTATCTAATTCTGCTAAATTATGGCTAGATATTAAAATGGCCATTTTTTCTTTTTCAGCTAAATCTACTAGCAATTCTCTCATTTCCTTAATTCCTTCTGGATCTAATCCATTGGTTGGCTCATCTAATATTAATAAATTTGGTTTGTGCAATATGGCTTGTGCAATTCCTAATCTTTGCCTCATTCCTAAAGAATATTTTGATACTTTATCTTGAATTCTATTTTCTAATTTTACCAATTTTACAACTTCATCAATTCTTTCTTTTGTGATTCCTTTATATAAATTGGCTACTAATTTTAAGTTTTGATATCCTGACAAATACATATACATATCTGGATTTTCAACTATGGCTCCTACTTTTTTAATGGCATGTGTAAATTCTTTTTCAATATCATATCCATTGATGGTTACCTTTCCACTAGTAATACTTTGCAATCCTAAAATTAATTTTATGGTTGTTGTTTTTCCGTGCACCATTTGGTCCAATAAATCCTAAAATATCGCCTTGCTTTATTTCTAATGAAACTTTTTTTAAGATTTCTCTTTTTCCAAATGTTTTACACAAGTTTTCACATTTTAATATGGTTTCCATATATTAATCATTCCTCCCCTTTAAAAATTTTTAACTTGTTTACTGTTTCAAATTCTAACATATATTTATTGATTTCCAATTGATTTTTTCTTAATATTTTATGAATAATTCTTAATGTTTTCTTATTGTATATTTACATAAAATTTGATATAATATATACATCTTTCAAGTAAGAAAATTAACCATTTAAATACTTTAATGTTCTCATAAATTATTAACCTACCATTTCTAAGGAGGATAGTATGGATAAAAAAATTATTAATATAGATATAGGTAAAAAAACAATCATATCCAATAAAAATGATATACCAATTTATGATATGTATTATGTAACCGTTACATATGACAATAAAGAGACCAAAACAATAAAAGCTTTTACATATCCAGATACAATCAATGGAACAACTAATCATGAAGCAATTAATGGTTTCTTTCAACGATTACCCAATTTAATGAAAGAACAAGGAAGAGAAGATTACATATTTTTAGGACGCTTGGAATTAGCAGGTTCTACTTATATAGCTGATAGATTTTATCGATTACCCAGTGGAGAAATTGCACAAGCTAAATTTGATATAGACTATCTTAAAATTAAAGATGTTATAGAACCTGGTAAGCATTATGCCATTAGCGATATCCATGGTTATTATGGCTCATATTTAGATGCATTACATATGTTAACTCCACAAGATACTCTATTTATTCTCGGTGATGTAATTGATCGAGGAAATAATGGTATTGCCATATTACAAGATATCATTTCTAGAAAGAAAACTTCTCAAAATCCTAAAATCATCTTTCTATTAGGTAATCACGAATGGCAAATGTTACAATGCTTAGATTTAATAAGTAAATATCAGCTTAGTTCTACTGAAATCTCTACATATTGTGAAGCCGGAAAATGGATAATAAATATTAAGGACGATGAAAATGATATAAACACTATTCAAAAGAGTAATTCATATTATGATAAATGGCAAATATATGAAAAAGAGAAAGCTATTCAAGGATACAAACAGAAAAAATCTGATGCTTTAAGTCAATTAACATCACCTAAAAATTTAACAGACAATGAAATAGCACTTCTTTCAGCATGGCTTTGGGCTAATGATGGATATTTAACATACAATCAATTCATTTTGTTAACAGAACAAGAAAAACAAGATCTCTATCAATTCTTAATGAATTCTTTATTGTTAGCTAAGATACAAATTAATGATAAAAAATTTTGTTTAATACATGCTACTCCTCCAAATTCACAAGAATATATAGATTTGATAGAAGAAAAAAATGAATTAGGAATTATCTATTCAGCAGTAGCTAATTATGAGCCTTTAATTAAAATGTGTATAGATACTCGTAAAACAGACAATTATGATGCATTTCAGTTATGGAAGAATTCTGGCTATACAATGATAATAGGACATACTCCATCAAAACGGGTATATTGTGGAAAATCCAAATACAAATTCCATATGCATTGATGCTGGATGTTCAATGCAAGGCAAATTAGCCTTGTATTGTTTAGAAGATGAAACCGTCTCATACATAGATCCCAAAGAAAATGATTTCGATATTTCAAATAAATTTGATACTGTTAGATAGCACAATAAGGACGTGTCAATTTGTTCGATTTTGAACAGTTTAACACGTCCCATTTGTGTATTTATAATTTTTGTTTCAATTCTTTATAAACAATTTCTTCTATATATTCTTTATTTTCATTGACATCTTTTCTAATTTTTGTTCCACTAATCGCATATTTTTCTCTAAGCCTATCCACTTGTACCTCTTCTATATGTAAATCTCTTGCAACATATTTTCCATAAGGTTCACTGTTATAAAAGTGGGTAACTGGAATACCTTTTATAATATTCTTTAAATAATCCATTTGAATTTTTACACTTTCTTCATCTAACCCATATTGTGATGGTGGATTTTTAGCTAATAAAATGTTTACTTCTGGATACAGTTCTTTTATCCATTTGGCTCTTTGTTCTAAAGGAATATCTATAACATTTGTTTCATATACAATGACATAAAACTCATCCATTTCTTTAATTCCTTTTTCTATTAAATATTGATGCCCTTTGTGTAATGGTGCAAATTTTCCTATTGTAAATCCAATTTTCATTTCTTACTTCCTTCTTTTTTGCTTTATTATATCATAAGTTATTCCCTTTATCAATTTTATCATAGCTACAAGGTTTTTTCATATAATACTCATTCTTACTTTTCTTTTGCTAATAGTTTCTTAAATGCTGTTGGTAATGGATATTCTTTTTCCATTTGTTTTTCTGTTACCCATGTCCATTGCTTATTTTTATTTTTTACTTCTATTTCATAAACTACCATCTTCCACTCTATGTGAGTAAATACATGTTTTGCATGTTTTTTCAACTGTAAATTTTTAAATTGTATTTGCCATTGTTCTAAAACTTGTGGAATTTCCTCTTCTGATATTTCTCCGAATAACATTTGGAAATTCATATAAATTTGCTAATATTCCTGTTTCTTCACGTTTTCTAATCGCTATTTCATTTTTATATTTTAAGATAAAAACAGTTTTGTTTTCTATCTTTCGTTTTTGTTTTTTTACTCTAACAGGTATTTCATTTGTTAGATTTTCTTTATTTGCTATACAAAATTTTTGAATTGGACATGTTTCACACAATGGAACTGTATTAGGTAGGCAAATTTTTTCTCCCAATTCCATTAATCCTTCATTAAAATCTCCTGGTTCGTCAGGCATGATTTCTAATAATTTCTTTGTAATTTTTCTTTTCGTTTCCGGTAATAACACATCTTCTTTACTGGCAAGTACTCGAGAAACTACTCTTAAGACATTTCCATCTACTGCTGGCACTTTTTCATTGTAACTAATTGAAGCAATGGCTCCTGCTGTATATTCTCCTATCCCCGATAATTTTAATAATTCTGTATAACTTGTCGGTAGCTTTCCATTATATTCTTGTTCAATTTGTATTGCTGCTTTTTTTAGATTTTTCGCTCTACTATAATATCCTAATCCTTCCCACAATTTTAATAACTTCTCTTCTGGTACATCTGCCAAATCGTGTATGGTTGGTAATTCTTTCATAAATCTTGTATAATATTTTTTTACTGCTTCAATTCTTGTTTGTTGTAACATAATTTCTGAAACCCATATATGATAAGGTTCTTTATCTTCTTTCCAAGGTAATGTTTTTTCCTGTTTTTGATACCATTTTACAATTGGTCCTACGATTTTTTTCAATTCTTGTTCCATTTTTTCTCCTAATCTAAACTTCAAACTTGTATTTTTTCATATATATAACTATCTCCATATTGTTTTGCTATTTCCAATTCTTCATAAGTTCTAATTGTCCAAATAAGTATAGGATATGATTTTTTCCTATATCTTTCTATTCTTTTATTTGGTAATGCCTTCAAATCATAAGCTATAAAGTCTGGTTTGGTAATACAGTTATACAACATATTTTTTTTTACAAATCTTTTCAACCCTTTTTCACTTTTATAATCTGTTGCTAGTTGCCCTCTAATATATTCGGGTCTATTTTTCTTAAACCATCTTACAATATATGGACTAAATGACTTTACAATAAATTTTCCTTTATAATTATCTAAAAAACTGCAAAGTTTTGTTTCTAATTTTCCTCTTTCTGCATCATATTTCAGTTCTATATCCATTAACACTTTTCCATCTATTACTTGAAGTACTTCCTCGAATAATGGTATCTTCTCATTTGTATCTAATAATCTCAATTCACGGATTTCTTCATATGTACAATCTTTTATCATTTTATTATATCCTGTCATTCTATTTAAATTATCATCATGAAAAACAACGATATTTCCATCTTTTAATAAATGAACATCTAATTCTACAGGAATATTTCTTTTTACAGCTTCTTTAAATGCTCTTATAGAATTTTCCGGTATTCCCTTTTCATTATGATACAATCCTCTATGTGCAATATATATTCCTTTTAGAAAATCTAAATTTTTTTTCATTTTCTTTCTCACCATCCAAAATGATATTTATGATTTATTTCCATATTCTATTACAATTTTTTTCTTCTTTTTCTTTAAAAGCCTTAAACATATCTACATGATTCATATTGGCTATACTAAGTAAATATATAAAACAATCTGCTAATTCTTCTTCAACACTTTCCTCATATTTTTTATTGATATCTAAAGATCCGTTTGTATTTTTTCTAATTGCTTTAGCCAATTCTCCTATTTCTTCTATAAATAACATCATTTCTCTTTCAATTGTAACACCATCAAATTTTCTAGCTTTTTTCATATCTTTTATATATTTTTGAATATCTGCAATTGTACTGTTCTCATTTAATAATTCTAATTCTTCTTTTAAATCCATATAATTGTACCTCTTTTCAATAATTTTAGCTTTATTCATCAATATCATGTTCTGTAAAATATTCTTTTATCTTTTTTGTAGTATCTAGTACTTCTTGAATGTTTTTTTCTTTACAATTTTTCTTCGCATATTCTGAAATTTCTCTCAAATAGCTAATTCCTTTTCCAAATTTTTCTGTCATCCACTTGTAATTTGGAAAAATCCATATATGTAAATGTTTCGAACGTTCTTCTTGTAGCAATGTTATTTCTTCTACACTCTTTAATTCTTTTAATGCCTTTTCAGCATATGTGATAAGATTTCCTATCTCATTTCTTTCTTCTTTATTTAGTTGAGAAAAAGAATAAACATGTCTTTTTACATTTATGATTAAAAATCCAGGAATTGGAATCTCTGGATCTGCACCCAATATTGCATTTTTTCCTTCATAAATAATTCCCCCTGGAATTTGTACTTCTTTTTTTACAATAGCACATCCTAAACAATCAAAATTCCATCTGTTTCCTAAAAAATCAACCATTTGATTTGAATTTCCTACGAAATTATTGTTCTTCATTTTTCTCACCTACCAAAATCTATATTGTTTCTATTTCTTTTCCTATCCCATTCTCCACTTCTGCTATAATAACATCACCATCATGAAGTGTTTTATATTTAATGCTATTTTTGTCACAATATGCTACACAATCATCTATTAATTTTGTTTCTTTATGGTCTGATTGATAATGCGGAAGAAATAGATAATCAAAATATCCTAATCCTTCCCATAATGTATCTATTCCATATGGATTTATATTTGGATCATCACACATTTCTAATCCATGCATATCTTTTGCTAATACACATATTCCTGCACTATATCCTACATATAAGTAGTTTGGATTATCCTTTATTGTTTTTAAATATTTATCAAATCTACTTAAATACATTGCCTGTCTTAAGGCAAATGCATTTCCACCAATTACATAAAAGGCATGAAATTCTTTTAGCTTTTCTAGTAATTCATCTTTTTTATTAAAATACTCCTTTAATGATAGTATTGTAACCTCAAAACCTAAATCTGTTAATTCTTGCAAGTCTGAATAAATTTTTGATGTTTTTTTCTCACCATCAGGATAAACATCTCTTGCATTTGGTATTAAACATATTTTATTGTCATGCTCTTTTATCCATTTTTTCAACTCTTCTGTTTTATTACCTAATTTATATGATGATAAATATAATTTCATTTTTTACCTCCGTAAAATTTATACCTAATTTCTTTTATCTTCTAAATACTTTTTTATTGTCTCAATCACCTCATTATGTACTTTTCCATTGCTAATAACAGCACCATTAATACTTTCATTATATGGTTGTTCATTTCCAAATAAATCAGTAACCATTCCTCCTGCCTCTTCAACAATTACTTTTACTGCTGCAATATCACAATTTTTATGTTTTGTACCTGGAAAAATGGCAAGTGTAAAATCTCCAGATGCCACACACATACAAGCTCTAATAATGCTTCCTAATCCTATAAAATAGGTTTTATTTGCTAATTCTTGCACTACCTCTGATATATTATAATCTGCACCTACCCATAAATCATAATGACATACAGTTCTCATATCATCTAATTCATATCCATTTACAGTAATTTTTTCTCCATTTTTATATGCACCTTTTCCTTTTATGGCAGTATACCAAGAGTTTGTAAATGGATCAAATACGACTCCTATTTTTGATTCTCCTTTTATAACTAAAGCAAGTGAAAATAGAGCAACTGGAATATGTCTAGCATACATAGCTGTTCCATCAACAGGATCACATACCCATACATAATCACTTCTTCCAAATTGTTCTTCTTCTCCATCCACTGAGTGTGAAGGATATTTTTCCTTAACGCGTTTAATTAAATATGCATTTATTTCTGTATCTGCTAGAGTTACAATTGTTTTATCTCCTTTATAACTAGCACCATTATTTTCTTTAAAATACTTTAGCATTACTTCTCCTGCATATTGGGCAATATCTTTTGCAAATTCTAAATATTCTTCTAAAAATTCATCCATAATATACTCCTTAATTTCTAATCTTTCTTATTTTATATTATATATGATTTCTAATATAAAAACTAGTAAATAGAGCAAAAAAAATAACAGATAATTTCTTATCTGCTATTTTATGGCTCCTCTTGTTGGACTCGAACCAACGACCTATCGGTTAACAGCCGAGCGCTCTACCAACTGAGCTAAAGAGGAATATATATAAAAACTGGCAACAACCTATCTTTCCAGCAGGGTAACCCACAAGTATTTTCGGCACACTTAGGCTTGACTTCTGTGTTCGGAATGGGAACAGGTATTACCCTAAATGTCATCATCACCAGAAAATTATTAACTTTTTATCGTACTTTTGTATTATACTATATTGTCACGTTTTTTGCAAGTACTTTTCTATATTTTTTACAAATTTTTTAATCTTATACATTTTTTTAAGTGTATAAATAAAATCTAGCACACTCAAAAATACATAGATGAAAAATAAGTTTTAAGATTTTTTTCTCTCTTTTTTTAAAATTGTGGTTAAGCCCTCGATTTATTAGTATTGGTCAGCTTAATGCATTACTACACTTACACCTCCAACCTATCAACC
>CASEIX010000004.1 GCA_949288095.1 uncultured Eubacteriales bacterium | reverse complement strand
GGTTGATAGGTTGGAGGTGTAAGTGTAGTAATGCATTAAGCTGACCAATACTAATAAATCGAGGGCTTAACCACAATTTTAAAAAAAGAGAGAAAAAAATCTTAAAACTTATTTTTCATCTATGTATTTTTGAGTGTGCTATGCATACAATAATTTTCTAGTGACGATGACATTTAGGGTAATACCTGTTCCCATTCCGAACACAGAAGTCAAGCCTAAGTGTGCCGAAAATACTTGTGGGTTACCCTGCTGGGAAGATAGGTTGTTGCTAGATTTTTTTTATTTAATATATATAAAAGTTAGAAATTAGTATATTTATATAGTATATTAATTTCTAACTTTTTGCTTTTTATGGGAAAATATGGTATAATGAAAAAGTAGTTTAAAATAGAAAAAACAATAATTAGATAAATAAAAGAATTGAAAGGAATGATATTATGAAAGACAAAAGAAATGCATATGAGATAGTGGGAACTAATAGAGATTATATTATTCGAATACATGGAGAAGTGAATAAAGATAAATTTATACTAGAGAAGAAAAATGATACTATACGAAGATTAAATAATGAATATGATCTTTTAATAGAACAATTTAACCAAACAAAAGATGAGAAAACAAAACTTGACTTACAAAAAAGAATTAAAAAATTAAAAGATGAAGAAATACCATTGGTTGAGAGTGCTTATCTAGAAATTTGTGATGAAGCAAGTAGACAAGTTTATGATGATCAATTGAATTTAACTATTAGAATAGAAGGTATTAAAGCAAAGGTAGATAGGAAAATCACAGAAAATGCATATGAAATTTTAGGTATGTCAAAAACAAGTTGTGATGATAAAACTAGCAATTCTAGAATCATTGATAGAAATTTATTTAGAATGAAAAATGCTTTAATAAAGCAAAGCGAAGATGAAATTAAAGAATTACAAAAAAAACTAGATTCTTTAGACGGTAGAAAAGATCCAGAAAGTTATCGTGAAAAATCAGGAATTGATGGTAAAATTGCTATGCTAGAACAAGAAATAGAAAGAGTAAAAAATGCGTATGATAAAGTTGCTACAAGAGAAGCAAGAGAAAATTATGAGCTTGAGCTTAGTCAGATAGAAGAACAAGCAAATGAGAGAATTAGACAAAGTGATTTAAGAACAAAATACAGTAAGGCAAAATATTATAATCCAAACTCTATTCAACAAGTAGGATATAAATCATTAGAGATTACTGAAAAGGAAAGAATAAAACAGGAAAAAGAGAAAAAAAGAAATTTATCAGTAGTACTTGTGAGAGAAGATGGAACAGCAGTAACAGTTGAAAGAATTGGTATGTTAGGATATAAAACTTCTGATATAGGAACAGGAATGCTTGATGCTTGATGCATATAGAATTACAAGAACAGTAGATGGAGAGAAAAAATGGGATGTTAGATATACAAATCTAAATATGATAGATTTATCTCGAAATCCTAAAACAGGAGAGGAGAACTTCAAGATAAAGACTATTACAATTTTGTTGCAAATGTATTTTTATCAGAAGATAGTATAGAAGGTACTGGATATAACGCAGGATATTTAGGACAAGCTTTAAAAGATGAAAAGGATAACTATGTGCATGATTTAAGTAACATATATGAGTTATCTGCCATCATGAAATTTGATGAGCTAAAAAAAGAAAAAGAGAAAAAAGCTAAAGAAAGCAAAGAAGGAGAATCATATGAGCAATAAAGTAACATGGAAACCAGGAACCTTTTTATATCCTTTACCAGTTGTGATGGTAAGTTGTGGGACAATGGAAGAATCCAATATTATTACAGTTGCTTGGACAGGTATTTTAAATACCAATCCAGCAACAGTATATATTGCTGTTAGACCTACGAGATATTCTTATCATTTAATAAAAGAACAAGGAGAATTTGTTATTAATTTAACAAATAAAAATCTAGCAAGAGCAACTGACTGGTGTGGAGTAAAAACAGGTAGCCAAGTGGATAAATTTAAAGAAATGAAATTGACTAAGGAAAAAGCAAATTTTGTGAAATGTCCAATGATAAAAGAAAGTCCTGTTTCTGTAGAATGTAAGGTAAGAGAAATACAAGAAATGGGAAGCCATCATGTATTTGTAGCAGATGTTTTAGCAATTAATGCAGATAAACAATACATAGATGAAAAAGGTGCTTTTGATATTTCTAAATGTGATTTAATTGCTTATGCAAATGGTCACTATTACACATTAGGAAAAAAGATTGGAAAATTTGGTTTTTCTGTTCAAAAAAAGAAGAAAAATAGAAGAAAAAAGAAATAAATCGAAAAGAAGAAAGAAAAAAATTTCTTCTTTTTTCTTGACCGATTTTCAATTTAAAGAATTATTAAAAAACTTTTAAAAAATTCTCTAAAAAAGTGGAAAAATTCATTGACATATCAAGGAAAAGGTGGTAAAATATTTAAGCGTATGTATATTACGGACATACGTTCACATCGTTTAAAAAAAGTAATGTAAAATTCGGAGGTGTATTTAAATGGCAGCAAAAGGTCCAAGAGAAAATATAACATTAGAGTGTACAGAATGTAAAAGAAGAAATTATACAACAACAAAAAATAAGAGAAACAATACAGATAGATTAGAACTAGTTAAATATTGCAAATTCTGTAAAAAACGTACAACACATAAAGAGACTAAATAGTGAACAAGCTATTTTAAGGAGGATATAAAATGGCTAAAAAAGAAAAAAAGGTTACGAATAAAGAAAATAGTAGCAAAGATAACAAAAATAAAAAGAGTTTTTTTAAGGGGTTAAAAGCAGAATTAAAAAAAGTAATTTGGCCAACACCAAAACAATTACTTAACAATACAGTTGCAGTTATTACTATTGTTTTAATTACAGCAGTCATTGTATTTGTTTTAGATTTAGCTTTTGAATCATTAAATAAATATGGAATAGATAAAATAAAAGAATCTATACAAACAATAGAATCTACAAATAATGAGGATAGTAGCAACACAACTGAAAATACAGATACTGAAAATGAATCAACTACTGATGAAACAACAGATACAAATGCAGTAGATGAAAATCAAGCTACTACTGAAAATAGTGTAGAATAAATTTATTAAGGAGGCTTTTATACATGTCTCAAAAAGATTATGATATGATGCCTAGATGGTATGTTGTACATACATATTCAGGGTATGAAAACAAAGTAAAAAAGGATTTAGAAAAAACAATAAAAAATAGAGAACTTGAAGATTATTTCTTTGATATCATAGTTCCAATGGAAGAACAAATTGAAATAAAAGATGGAAAAAGAAAAGTAAATCTAAAAAAAGTTTTTCCGGGATATGTACTAATCAAAATGATTGTAACAGAACAATCTTGGTATATTGTTAGAAATACAAGAGGAGTTACAGGATTTGTAGGTTCAGGAACAGATCCAATTCCATTAACAGAAGAAGAAATTCGTAATATGGGATTTGAAGATGTTTCAATCAATGTTGATTATGATGTTGATGAACAAGTACAAGTTATGAATGGTCCTTTCGAAGGATTTACAGGAACAGTAAAAGAAATTAATAAAGAGAAACATAAGGTAAAAGTTTTAGTTTCAATGTTTGGTAGAGAAACACCAGTTGAACTAGAATTCTCACAAGTTCAAAAAATAAAATAATGGTTATGGAAATTTAAGAAGGAGGTGCCATTACAATGGCAGAAAAAGAAGTTACAAATATTATTAAATTACAAATAGAGGCAGGAAAAGCAACACCAGCTCCACCGGTAGGTCCAGCTTTAGGTTCAAGTGGTGTTAATATTATGCAATTTGTTAAAGAATTTAATGATAGAACAGCAAATCAACCTGGAATGATCATACCAGTTGTTATTACTGTATATAAAGATAAATCATTTGATTTTATAACAAAAGTACCACCAGTTGCAGTTTTAATCAAAAAAGCAATTAAAATTCAAAAAGGTTCAGGAAAACCAAATAAAGAAAAAGTTGCTAAAATAACAAAAGCACAAGTAAAAGAAATTGCTGAACAAAAAATGCCAGACTTAAATGCTGCATCATTAGAAACAGCTATGAGTATGGTAGAAGGTACTGCTAGGTCTATGGGTGTTGTTGTTACAGATTAAAATAAATGAAAAGCAGCAATCTTCACATTTTTGTTAATTGTTCCAAACCTCGATGTACAAACGTACACCTTCGGCTTGTACCAATTAGACAAAAATGCAAATCTTACTACTTTTGATTTATTTTAGAAGATAAAGATTTTAAAAGATAAAGGTTTAAAATATAAAAATAAAATAAATTAATTGGGAGAGCACAGCTCGCTAATACCAAAGGAGGTTAAAAAAATGAAAATGTCAAAAAGATATGCAGAAAGTGTAAAATTAGTTGACAAAACAAAAGAATATGATATCAAAGAAGCATTAGATATCATTGAAAAAATGCCAAAAGCAAAATTTGATGAAACAGTTGAATTACATGTTAAGTTAGGTGTTGATTCAAAACATGCTGACCAACAAGTAAGAGGTACAGTTGTACTTCCAAATGGTACAGGTAAAACACAAAAAGTATTAGTATTTGCAAAAGGACCAAAAGCAGAAGAAGCTCAAAAAGCAGGTGCTGATTATGTTGGAGCAGAAGAATTAATACCAAAAATCCAAAATGATAATTGGTTTGATTATGATGTAGTTGTTGCAACTCCAGATATGATGGGTGTTGTAGGAAGATTAGGAAAAGTATTAGGACCAAAAGGATTAATGCCAAATCCTAAATCAGGAACAGTTACAATGGATGTAACAAAAGCAATCAATGAAATTAAATCAGGAAAAGTAGAATATAGATTAGATAAAACAAACATTATTCACTTAGGTTTTGGAAAAGTTTCATTTGGTGCTGATAAATTAGCTGAAAACTATGAAACAGTTATGAATGCCATTATTAAAGCTAAACCAGCAGCAGCAAAAGGTCAATACATTAGAAGTGTAGCAATCGCTAAAACAATGGGACCAAGCTTATTCATTAACCAAAAATAGAATTATTAGCCAAAGACAGTAGGCAAATCATAAGTCCTACCGAGGTTAGTATAAAGAAGTATATATGATTGATATACACGCTTTATATCCTCGGTATGGATATAAGCGTGTTATTTATTTTATTTATAATATAAATAATCTAATGGGAGGTGAAAATAAATGGCAAGTGAAAAAATACTAAATCAAAAGAAAGAAGAAGTATCAAAATTAGCAGCAGAAATAAAAGAAGCTAAAATTGTACTTTTAACAGATTACAGAGGAATCAATGTAACAGATGTAACAAACTTAAGAACTGATTTAAGAAATGTAAATGCAACATATACAGTTATCAAAAATAATATTACAAGAAGAGCATTAGCTGAAGCTGGAATTGAAGGTTTAGAGGATAAACTAGTAGGACCAACAGCAGTTATTATGAGTAATGAAGATTACTTAGGAGCAGCAAAAGCAATTTACAACTTTGCAAAAAATAATGATTATTACAAAATCAAAGGTGGAGTTATTGAAGGTAAAGTAATGACAGCAGAAGAAATCATTACATTAGCAAAATTACCATCAAGAGAAACATTATTATCAATGCTTGCTGGAGCTTTACTTGGAAATATTTCAAAAGTTGCAGTTGCACTTGATCAAGTAAGAATTAAAAAAGAAGCAGGAGCTGAAAGTGCAGAAGCACCAGCTGAAGCTTAAAAATTATAAAACATATCAAAATAAGAGTGGTGAACTTATATCACTAAAAAAATATTTAGGAGGATTTTAAAATGGAAAAAATAGAAAAATTAATTGAAGAAATCGACAGCTTAACAGTTGTTGAATTAGCTGATTTAGTAAAAGCTATAGAAGAAAAATATGGAGTATCTGCAGTAGCAGCAGCTGCACCAGCAGCTGGAGCAGTAGCTGGAGGAGATGGAGCAGCTGAAAAATCATCATATGATGTTGTTTTAGCAGAAGCTGGAGATCAAAAAATCAAAGTTATCAAAGTTGTTAGAGATGCTACAGGATTAGGATTAAAAGAAGCTAAAGAATTAGTTGATGGAGCTCCAAAAACAGTTAAAGAAGGTGTTTCTAAAGACGAAGCAGAAGAATTAAAAGCTAAATTCGCAGAAGTTGGAGCAGTTGTTGAATTAAAATAATTTGTTTCCATATATATGAAGCGTGTTATTATCGATATAATAACATGCTTTTTTCTATTTAAGAAAAAATATGAAAAAGTATGCTATATTGTTCTTTTAGGGGTAGAAAAAAAGATAAAAGTATAATATAATGTCGGTATAAATAATGTAAACTTGTTATATCTAATATGATAATATAACAAGGGTAAAGGATTTATGTGTTGAGGAAAGGAGGAATATCTATGAAGTATATTGGTATTGTTGTTGCTATGGATGAAGAAAGGCAAGAAATACTAGACTTGATGACAGAAACAGAAGTAAAACAAATTTATAATTTACGATTTATAACAGGAAAAATACAAAAGAGAAATTGTGTGTTAATAAAAAGTGGAGTAGGCAAAGTAAATGCAGCAAGAACCACACAGATTTTAGTCGACAATTTCGATTTAGACTTTGTGATTAATGCAGGAGCGGCCGGAGCAGTGAATTATTTGCTAAATATAGGTGATGTCGTTATTGCCAAACATGTTGTTCAACATGATTTTGATATAACAGCATTTGGACATAGTAAAGGATATATTACAGGTGTAGGTGATAAAATCATATGTGATAGAGGATTAGTATCTGCTTTTGAGAATATGATAAAAAATATGGAAGAGAGAATGTATCAGATAAAAATGGGAATTGTAGCGTCTGGAGATATATTTTGTACACAAATAGAAATGAAAAATAAGATTAATGCGAAATTTAATGCTGATGTTGTGGATATGGAATGTGCTTCTGTAGGACAAGTATGCTATTTAGATGATATTCCGTTTATTAGTATTCGATGCATATCTGATATTCCTAATGGTGGAAATGAAACAACATTTGACGAAAATTTGAAATTAGCTTCAAAAAGATGTGCGAATATCATAAATGAATTCTGTTCTTAAAAATTAATTTCTAATTGCATAATTACATAAATAAATGTAAATAATGTAAAAGATAGAAAGGAGTGATTTTTTTGGATAGAAAAATCAGAGTACTACAATATGGTACAGGGAAAATGAGTATATACACAATGAGATATGTATATGAAAAAGGTGCAGAAATTGTAGGAGCAGTTGATGTAAATCCAAATGTAATAGGAAAAGACATTGGAGAAATCATGGGATGTGAAAATAAAGGTGTAAAAGTAGTCAGTTTAGAAAATGCTGAAAATATGATAAAAGAAACAAAACCAGATATAGCAATTGTAACGACGATGAGTTTAATTGCTGATGTAGAAGAAGCACTTATGTTATGTGCCAAACATGGAATAAATGCCATAACGACTTGTGAAGAAGCATTTTATCCTGAAAATTCAAATCCAGGTGTAACGCAAAAATTAGATGAGATGGCAAAGAGTACAAATTGTACAATAACAGGAAGTGGTTATCAAGATATTTATTGGGGACAATTAATTTCAAGTATTGCAGGTTCAACTCATAAAATAACAAAGATAAAGGGAAGTTCAAGCTATAATGTAGAAGACTATGGAATTGCATTAGCAAAAGCACATGGTGCCGGTTTAACATTAGAAGAGTTTGATAAACAAGTGGCATCCTTAGATAGAATTTCAGATGAAGAAAGACAAGATGTCATTAATAAAGGCGAATATTTACCTTCATATATGTGGAATGTCAATGGGTGGTTATGTGCAAAATTAGGATTAACAGTAAAATCACAAACACAAAAAACTGTGCCTCAAACATATACGGAAGATATTGAATCTTCAACTTTAGGGATGACTGTAAAGGCTGGAACAGCAACAGGAATGAGTGCTGTTGTAACAACTGAAACAGAAGAGGGAATAACCTTAGAAACACAATGTATTGGAAAGGTATATTCTAAAGAAGATTTTGATAAAAATGAGTGGACAATCGAAGGAGAACCAAATACAACATTAATTATTAATAGACCATCTACTGTAGAATTAACTTGTGCTTCTGTTGTCAATAGAATACCAGATGTAATAAATGCAAGAGCAGGATATGTGCCAACAGAAGAAATGGGAGAACTAAATTATAGAGTGAAACCTTTAAATGAATATGTAAAATAAGGATTTTATATGATAGAAATGTTTTTTATAAAAACATTTCTATTTTGCTTTAAGTGAACAAAATAACAAAAAAACTATATACTTTTTTTGCATTTTATGCTATAATATATGTAGTGGTAATTTTAGTATTTTACGGAGGTAAAAGATATGTTTGAAAGTAAATATAGTAAATTATTAACAGTAATATTGGTAATTGTTATTGTTGCAATATTAGGTTTACTAGGATTCTTAGGATATGATTGGTATCAAAAATATTTCCTAGAAAATGATGCTTTAGCATTTGTTGAGAACTATACAGAAAAAGCAGAAGATACAAGTGAAGAAAACACAGTTTCAGATGATAATACAACAGCAACAAACCCACTTGATAGTATTGAAAGAACCAATACAGTATCAGGAAGTTCTGGAAATGAAATGCCAACATATAAGGGATTCAATGTAGTAGGAACAATTGAAATACCAGCAATTGACTTAAATTATCCAATATTAGAAAAGGTAAATAAAAGTTCACTTGAAACTTCAGTAGCATTTTTATATGGTGCAGGAATTAATCAAGTAGGAAATTCAGTTATTGTAGGACATAATTATAGAAATGGATTATTTTTCTCAAATAATAAGAGATTAAATATAGGAGATACTATTTATGTAACAGATAATTCAAAAAATAGATTAACTTATAAGATTTATGATAAGTTTGAAACCTCTCCGGAAGATGCAGATTTCTATTCAAGAGATACTAACGGTGTACCAGAAGTTACATTATCAACTTGTAATGATGATAGTAGTACAAGATTAATTATATTTGCTAGAGCAGAATAAAAAATAAAACAAAATTTTATATAAAAAAGAACATTAGACTAAAATCTAATGTTCTTTTTTGTCAATTATTGCATTGATTGATTTCCAGGAAGGAAATAATCAACAACACCATAAATTAGAGCACCTATAATAGCAGCCATCCATGAAATAGAATAACCAGCTACAAAGAATTGTGTAACATATAAAGTAATGGCAGCTAAAGCAAAACCTACAAAGCCTTTACCAAATGGAGTAGCATGTAAACCTGTGAATTTAACAATTAAAAAGTCTATAATACTCAAAACTACGGCAGCTATAATAAGTGTCGCAAAATTATTGATACTAAAACCTGGTGTAAAAAAAGCTGTGACAGCTAAAACAATAGCAGCTGTAATTAATCTACCAATTATTTGCCAAACTGTTGATGTCCCCGTTTTAGCATTGTTTCCTCTTGCTTCTGACATAATAGATAACCTCCTTAGATTTTTTAGAATATATAGAAATATTCTAAAAACAATATTTCATAATGCATTTTTTCAGGTTCTAAAAATAGTATTTACAAAAAAATAATAATTATTCAGAACGAAGTATAAAAGTATTGAAAAGTGTAAAAAATAAACATATGAATAAAAAATGAAGGTGTTTGTATGTTAATAACTTTTTTTAGATCTATTGTTTTATACATAATTGTATTATTAGTTATGAGATTAATGGGTAAAAGAGAAATTAGTCAAATGCAACCATTTGAGTTAGCAATTTCTATTATGATTGCAGACTTAGCATCCATTCCTATGACAGAAATTGGAATACCTATATTTAATGGAATTGTACCAATTTTAGGATTATTATTAATGCATTTAATAATTTCTGTTATGAATATAAAAAGCATTAATTTAAGGAAATTTATTTGTGGAAAGCCAAGTATTTTAATTTATAGAGGAAAAATTGATGAAAAAGTTTTAAAAAAAGAAAGGTTTACAATAAATGAATTACAAGAAAGACTAAGAAGAAATAACATATTTAATTTAGGTGATGTAGAATATGCCATATTAGAAACAAGCGGAGAAGTAACAGTTATCCAAAAACCAGAAAAAAGAGGAACGACCCCAGAAGATTTTCAAATTGAACCAGAATATGAAGGAATACCATATGATTTAGTAATTGATGGAAAAGTCATGTATAAAAATTTAGAGAAATTAGGTAAGAACGAAAAATGGTTACAAAAACAATTACTTCCTTTCAACATCAAAGCAGAAGAAGCTTTAGTAGTGACAATTGATGGGAAAAATCAAATTTTTTGTCAAAAGAAAGAAGGAAAATAAAATGTTAAAAGAATTTATAATTTGTACAATCATACTTATTTTAATATTTGTTGGAAATGGGATTACGCAAGGATATAGTAGAAGTTCAATAGAAAATATTAATGAAAAATTAGCAGATTTAAGAAAAGAAATGAATCAAGAAGAAATAAATGAAGAAGAAATAGGAAAACATCAAGAAGAAATTGATAAGCAATGGGAAGAAATGTTTTCAAAATTAGCATATTATATAGAGCATGAAGAACTTGAAAAAGTTTCAAGAAATTTAGAAAATATAAAAACATATATAGACTTAAAAGAATATGATAATGCAACAAAAGAAATTAATGAAGTAATCTATATATTAAACCATATTGAAGATAAATATTCTTTTAACTTGCAAAATATATTTTAATGTCCTTGTGTCCAATTGGGGACGTTTCTGTTTGGGACATTTTATTTAAATTTGATAAAAAACAAAGTAATTACATGATTTATATAACTCTTGTAACTACTTTGTTTTGGTTTTGTAAAAATGTCCCAAACAGAAACGTCCCCAATTGGACATTTTTATTTTTCAGTAGAAGAATCTATTTTTGCATAAGACTTCAATTTTTTATAAACTAAATCATTTATTGTACCAGCAGGAAATTTTCCATTCTTATCTTTCTTTCCAGCAGGAACGCCTGTTAAAATTTCAATACCTTCTTCAATAGTAGAAATAGCATAAATATGAAATTGTTTATTTTTTACAGCTTCAATAATTTCATCAGATAACTGTAAATTATCTACATTTTGAATTGGAATCATAACACCATGTTCACCAGTTAATCCACGCATTTTACAAATTTGGAAAAATCCTTCTATTTTTTCATTAACACCGCCAATTGGTTGAATTTGTCCTTTTTGATTTACAGAACCTGTAACAGCAATGGATTGATTGATTGGAATTCCAGAAAGGCTAGAAAGTAATCCATATAATTCTGTACTAGAAGCACTATCTCCGTCAACACCATTGTATAATTGTTCAAAACAAATACTAGCTGTTAAACATAACGGAATATCTTGTGCAAACATTTCTCCTAAATAACCTGTAAGAATTAATACACCCTTAGAATGAGAAGGACCAGAGATTTCAACTTCTCTTTCAATATTGACAACACCAGTTTTTCCTGTATAGGTATTTACGGTTATTTTTGCTGGTTTTCCAAAACTATAATCTCCCATATTCATAATGGTTAATCCATTTAAAGTTCCAACTTCAAATCCAGAAGTGTTGATTAGTAAAGAATTTTCTTTTATCATTTCTATATATTTGGTATCATATTTTTTAACTCTATTAATTCTTTCATCTAAAGCTTTTTGAACAAATTTCTCTGTAACAACTTTTGATTTAGATAATTTAGCCCATGTTGCGGATTCACCAATAACCTGCATCAAATCATCAAAACGAGTAGAAACTTTGTGATGACTACCAGCAAGTTTAGAAGCATATTCAATGAGCCTAGCCATTGCATTTTTATCTAAATGAGGTAATTCTTCATGCTCACAAAATCCATGAACAATTCTTGCTAATTTATTGACATTATCGTCTGTAATAGGGGCATCATCTTCAAATTCTACTTTTATTTTAAATAGTTTCCTGAAATCTGAATCCATAGCCAATAAAGTTTGATAAATGTTTGCATTTCCTATTAAAATAACTTTCAAGTTTAAAGGAATAGGTTCTGGTTTTAAAGAAACTAAAACCATAGAAGAACGTTGATCTGCCGTATTTTCAATTCCTATATTTTTTACCCTTAATGCTTTTTTTAATGCTTCATAACACATACTATTTGATAATAAATCTTTGGCTTGGAAAATGATATATCCACCATTGGCTTTTTGCATTAATCCTGCTTTTAACATTGTATGATCTGTTTTTAAAGACCCATAGTAATTTTCATATTCTAAAGAACCAAAAATATTATGGTAAGAATAATTGGTATCCATGATAACAGGTGCACCTTCACGAGTAGAATTATCAACAAATAAGTTTACTCTATAATTTAAGGTAGGGTCTGGTTTTTTCATGGTTGGATTTTGCGGAGCAGAAGAATTGTGCTGATTAGTATCATCTTCTAAAAATGTAGAAATATTTTTTAATACATCTTGTTTAACATCTGCTAAAAATTTATTAATTTTCTTATTTCTTTTATATTTTGATTTCAAATAATTAATATGAACATTAACAGTTAAAAGAGCAACATTAGATTGCCATTCAGATATTTTCTTATCAGATTGTCTTTCAATTTCTTTGATTTGTCCTATGACATTCATAATTTGTTCTTGCACAATTAAAGAATTTTGTTCATATTCTTGTCTAATGCTTTCATCTAATTTATCAAATTCTTCTTCCTCAATTGGTTTACCATCTACGATAGGAGTCATATATATACCATTTTGTGCAGATTTTACAGCAAAATTATATTTTCCGGCATCTGTATTTAATTTTTCCAATAAAGCAGTTCTTTTAGTTTCATATTCTTGTTTGATTAATGCTTTTTCCTTTTCAAAATCATCAGCATTAAAGGTTTTTTGAATATCTTTTTTGATTTCTTTGATAAAGCCATCCATAGCTTCTTTAAATTCTTTTCCTTGACCTGCTGGTAATTCAACTGCAATTGGTTCATTTGGATTTTCAAAATTATATATATAGCACCAATCAGAAGGTACTTTCCTTTTTGCCGCAACTTTTTCTAAATAATTTTTAGTATACATAGTTTTTCCTACGCCACTAGGACCTTCTAGATATAAGTTATATCCTTTTACATCAACTTGAATTCCAAATTCTAAAGCTTTTATTCCTCTGTCTTGACCAATACCTTCTTGAATAGATTCTAATTCTTCTGTTGTTTCAAATTTAAAAATATCAGGATTACAAGTAAATTTTAAATCTTTATAACTTAATTCATTTACATTTTTCATTTGTTACCTCCAAAATTTTTTCTTAGTGTTACCATTTTTAACTTTTTTTATGATATAAAAAGTGATTTTTTCACAAACTTATTGTATATTAGTTAAAGAAATTTGTAAATAAAAAACAGATAAAATTTACAAAATTTTTAAAAAAGTATTGACAAGAAAAAGAAAAAACAGTATAATCTATAAATGTCAAGAGTAATGCAGGTGTAGTTCAATGGTAGAACCTCAGCCTTCCAAGCTGATGACGTGGGTTCGATTCCCACTACCTGCTCCAAAAAATAAAAACTTACGAATTTTTGATTCGTAAGTTTTTTGCTTTTATTATTAATTTTATAATTTTTTTAATTTAGCAACAAAAAATCCTTCATATAACTTAGATGGGCAAATGCACAAAGTACCATTTATAGAAACAGGTAAAAATGTAGCATTTAAAAACACATTTGTATCAATAGGTATAATTTCAATCTTTTTTGTATCAATAAATTTTTGTAAAATTTGCTCATTTTCTTTAGATAAAATAGAACAAGTAGAATATACCATTTCATGACCAGGTTTTAATAAAGTAATTGCTTTATTTAATAAATCATATTGAACTTTTGAAGAACGACTCACTAAATCTTTAGTAAAAATATTTTCTAACTTTTTATCAAAAATAGAAATGGTTCCACTACCACTACATGGAGCATCTAAAAGAATTTTATCAAAAGAAAAGAAATTATCTAATTGTCTTGCATCTTTTATCATAACATTTACTCTATTAGCCCCTTGTTTATTTAGATTATATTGTAATCTTTCTGCTCGAATTTTATTTTTTTCACAAGCTGTAATAAATGCTTTATTTTGAGAAAGTGCTATCATTTGGGTAGTTTTACCACCAGGAGCAGCAGCCATGTCTAAAATATTTTCATCTTTTTTAGGGGATATAACAATTGGTGGTATCATAGAGGATAAGCTTTGTAAATAAATTTCTCCATTTTTGTAAATATCTAAATTTTTAATGTCTTCTTCAGATATATTTTCCATAATCAAAGCATCTTTATACCAAGAAACTTCTTTATATATAAAACCTAAAGAATCAAAAGTATTTTTTATATTCTCAATTGTTGTTTTTAAAGTATTTGCTCTTAAAGTCACAGGTCTTTTTTGAGAATATCCTTTTGTAATCGTATTTGTCAAATTTTCTCCATATTGTTCTATTAAAAGATGATATAAAAATTCTGGTATATTGTTTATCATTGTTTCCTCCAAAAAATTATTTTAATACATATATAAATATCATACTATACAATAAAGAAAAAAGCAAAATAAAAAAACTTCTAAAAAATTGAAAGAAGTTTTCTGACATAATTCATAAATATATATATTTATATTTTAATTGTTTTCTTAGAAGAATTTTTATTATTTATATTTTTTTCATAAGGAAGGTCAATGTTTGTTCTATATAATAAATAATCAACACTTGTATCATAAAAATCAGCCAATTTACAAAGCAATTCTAAAGGAATGTTTCTTTTATTCAGTTCATAATAAGAATAAGCAACTTGAGAAACATTTAAAATTTTGCTTAATTCTTTTTGTGTTAAATCATGATCTTCTCTTAGATTTTTTATACGCGTTTGCATATTTTTTAAATCCTTTCTAAATAAAAATAATAAAAATGTTCATACTATAATTGAAACTAAAAAAATTATAAAATAAAACATACTGTTATATATGACTTATAAAACAAATTGTTTTAAAATAAAAATGATTCAAAAATAGTGAATTTAAAGAGGGAGGATGCAAATGATAAAAAGCATAAGAAATAAAGAAAAAACAAATGAAGAAAAAAATCATACTAAAGGTATAACTTTAATTGCCCTAGTGATTACCATTATTGTATTGCTAATTTTAGCAGGAGTAACGATTGCAACATTAACTGGCGAAAATGGAATATTAACAAAAGCAACACAGGCAAGAGATAACACAATTATTGCACAAGAAAAGGAACAAGTACAAACAGCATATGCTGCAGCAATGATGGATGCTTATGATCAAGAAGATAAAACTGTTACACAAGCTATGTTACAACAGGAAATGAATAATTTAACAGGTGACAATGCAACAGAAGTAACAGACAATGGTGATGGTTCATTTAATGTATATTTTAAAGATACAGAAAACAATTATCGAGTTGATAATGAAGGAGTAACTGAAGTTGTAACAGAACCTACTGAAACAATGAGTTTATTAGAAATGTATGAAAATGGGAAAAACTGCGCAAATCCAGATGAATGTTCAAATAGCACACATTTGCACATAGGAGATTTTGTGACTTATAATAACCCAACAGAAGCAAGTGTTGATATTTTAGCAACTGATACAGGTATGGATAAAGCAGGTGTAAAAGTAACAAATCAAACTTTTCATGTTTCAGCAACAGAAAATCAATTAAATTGGCAAGTATTAGGAATAGATGAGGAAACTGGTGGAATAAAATTAATAGGAGATTCTGTTATAAAAAATAGTAGAGCAACAACTGTAAGTGATCCATATCTCTATTTATATGGAGCAACAGGATATGTAAATGGAATCTCACAAATGAATAAAATTTGTCAAATGTATAAAAATGAATATGCTACAAAAGCAAGAGCTGTAAAAGTAGAAGATATTAATGAGTTATTTGGAATAAAAACAGAAGAAGATATAAAGAAATATGATATGTTTGGTGAATATGGTTCAGAATATTCTTTGAAAAATAAATATACACCAGAAAGTTATTTAAAAGGTGAAATTATGACAGAAGGAACGATTAAATCAAATACGTATGGATTTTACTTTAATTTTAATATGCCAGGAGAAGAACTACCAGAAGGATTAGAATCTCCACAAATTGATTCAGAAAGGGTACTAAATATAATTTCTAGTGCTTTTAGTATAAACAACAATGGTATGCAACATATGTATTCTTTAGCAACACAAGGATGTAATAATATGGGAGGTCCTTTTGGATATACTTTCGGAGGTGTTGGATATAATAAAAGTATTTTTGAAGGTGAAACATATGAAATAGGAGTGCTTACATCTGTGAGCAATGGTGATTATTTATTTGCTAACAAGGAAGGTAATATGGGAGTAGGAGAAAATATCCAAGAATATTTAGTTCGTCCAGTAGTGATATTAGATAAAAATATAAATAATCAACAGATAAGAAAATCAAATAAAACATTTACAGAAGAACCTGCACAAAATTATGTATCAGATCCTAATTTATAGGATAAATAAAGTTAATAAAAATTTTTATAAAAGACTGTTATATTTGTTTTAATATAACGGTTTTTTCATATTCCAAATCATAAAAACATAAAAATCGGATATACTCAAAAAGAAAAGAAATATTGTAATTATTACCAAAAACAGTTGATATTTTTTCTAATTTAATATAAAATCAATAAAGACTAACGATAAGGAGGGTGCGAATGATTACATTAGAAGATGTTAGAAAAAACGAAGAGGTAGAAGCCTTAATACAAGGAGCTCAAAAACAATTAGATGGTCTTCGGGTACACAGAGCATAGTCATAGACATATTTCTATCGTTTCAAAAAGAGCAGGAGATATTTTAGAAAAATTAGGATATCTGGAAAGAACAGTAGAACTTGCAAAAATTGCAGGATATTTACATGATATTGGAAACTGTGTTAACAGAGTAGACCATGCACATAGTGGAGCGATTATGGCATTTAATATTCTAAAAGATATGGGAATGCCAGTAGAAGAAAGAACAGAAATTATGATGGCAATTGGAAATCATGATGAAAAAACAGGAACAGCAGTAAGTGATATATCAGCAGCTCTAATATTAGCAGATAAATCAGATGTGCATAGAGATAGAGTTACTAATCAAAATTTATCAACATTTGATATTCATGATAGAGTCAACTATGCAGTAACAAATGCTAATTTGGAATTAAATAGTGAAGAAAGAAAAGTTATATTAAATTTAACAATAGATACTAAACTATGTCCAGTTTTAGACTATTTCGAAATTTTTATGGATAGAACGATGATGAGTAAATATGCAGCCAAATATTTAAAAATCTGGTTTGAATTGGTTATTAACAATACAAAATTGTTGTAAAATATGCAATTTTATAATAAAGAAGGGAAGAGAACAATGAAAAAAGTAAAAATAATCACAATGATTGTATTTATTATTTTAATCACAATGGTTTCATTTGTGGGAGTATACACACAAGTACAAAATAGAATGGAAAATCAAGTAAAAGACTATGCATTAGATATGGATTTAAAGGGTGCTAGATATGTAAGATTATCAGTAAATAAAGAAAGTACAGATGTCATAAAAGATGCAAATGGAAATGAAGTAGAAATAGATGAAGAAATGACAGATGAGCAATTAGCAGAAAAAGGATATACAAAAGAAAGTGTACCTAATAATAGCGAAGATGTTTTAACAGTAGACAATTATGAAAAATCTAAAAAAATTATAGGTGAAAGATTAAAAACACAAGGTGTAGGTGAATATGAAATTTCAGTTGATAATGAAACAGGAGATATTTTAGTACAAATACCAGAGAATAGTGCTACAGATAGTTTTGTAAGCAATATGAATACAGTTGGAAAATTTGAAATCATTGATGCAGATACTAAAGAAGTATTAATGGATAATAGTGATATTAAATTAGTGAATGTTATGTATGGATCAGATTCTTCAACAGGAACAGCAGTTTATTTAAATATTGAGTTTAACAAAGAAGGAGCTGAAAAGTTAGAAAATATTAGTAACACATATGTAGAATCTACAAATACGACAGCAGAAGATACTAATACAACAACAGAGGATACAACCAATACAGAAACGGATAACAAAACTACAGAAAATGCAACAGATAATACAGCTTCAACTGATACAGAGGAAACAACAACAAAAGAAATTACATTAAAAATTGATGATGAAGAAATCATGACAACAAGTTTTGATGAACCAATAGAAAATGGTAGATTACAATTATCAATTGGAAGTGCTACAACAGATACAGATGCTTTTCAAGATAATATAACACAAGCTTCTGCAATGGCAAGTGTATTAGATTCAGGAAATTTACCAATACAATATGATGTTGCATCAAATGAATATATATTATCAGATATAACAGAAACACAAATAGGATATTTGTTATTAGCAGTAGGAATTGTTCTTTTAATTGGATTCATTGTATTTGTTATAAGATATAAAGTGAATGGATTGCTATCAGCAATTGCGTTTATAGGATTAATTGCTTTATACTTATTAGTGATTCGATATACAAATGTAAGTATTTCTATTCAAGGAATTGTAGGAATGATTGTAACAATGATATTAAACTATATATTGATTAATAAAATATTATCAACAATTAAGAAGAGTGAAAATAGTAAAAAACTAGAAAATGTAAAAGAAGGAATCAAGGAAAGTTACAAAGAATTCTTTATAAAATTAATACCAATTTGTATATCTGTGATTGTATTTTGTTTTATCAATTGGACAATGATTAGTAGTTTTGGAATGGTAATGTTCTGGGGAATTGCTTTAATTGCCTTATATAATTATTTAATCACAGCAATAATGTTAAAAGTGAAAGCAGAAAAATAGGAGGTATTTACAGATGAAACAATTCATAAAAAGTAAGCAATTAAAAATCATATTAGTGCTATTAATAATCATAGCAGGAATTGTCATGATTGCTGTAAAAGGATTTAACTTTGATTTAAAATATCAAGATACACAAAGAGTAGAGTTATATTTAAAAACAGAATTTAATATATCTGATATTAAACAAATTACGGATGAAGTATTTGGAAATCAAAAAGTTATGATACAAAAAGTAGAAGTTTTTGAAGATTCTGTTTCTATTACAACAACTTCTATATCAGAGGAGCAAAAAAGCAATCTAATCACCAAAATCAATGAAAAATATGGAACAGAATTGACAGCAGAAGATACAACAGTAGAAGATATAGGTCATACAAGAGGAAGAGATATTATAAAACCATATATTATTCCATTTGCAATAGCTATTATTATTGTATTAATTTATTTAGGAATTCGTTATTATAAATTAAGTACTGCAAAAGTAATCGCAAAAAGTATAGGAATGATGGCTCTAGCTCAAATATTATTATTTAGTGTGATAGCTATTACAAGAATACCAATCGGAAGATTGACAATTCCAATGGTAATATTAATATATTTATTAACATTGTTTGGAATAACAACAAAATTTGAAAAAGATTTAGCTAAAAAGAAATTAGAAGAAAGTAAAGATAAAAGTAAAAAGAAATAAAAAATAAGAACTAGCAATTGATATATTGTTAGTTCTTATTTTAATGTCACAACCGTTACACCCATTTCACCTTCTCCAAAAGTACCTAGTCGGAAAGATTTTACATGAGAATTGTTTTTTAAAAATTGATGAATACCATTTTTCAATTTTCCAGTACCTTTTCCATGAATAATTCTAACCGTTTCTAATTTGGCTAAAGCACAATCATCTAAAAATTTATCAATGACAAAGTTAGCTTCTTCTACATTCATCCCAATGACATTAATTTCTGGTTTAATATTTCTACTTTTAGAAATGTGAGAAGATGTTTGCGTACTTTTAGAAGAGCTAGAATTATGAGCTTTAGAATTTTGTATAACATCTAATCTTACATGTGTTTTCATACTACCAATCTGTACTTGAACTTCATTATTTCTAGAAACATGAGAAAGGATGATTCCATTTTGATTAAATGAACTAATGAAGACTTCTTTTCCAGGCTTTATATCTTCTTTAGAAAGAGAATTAGCCGAAGAAGTATTTTTAGAAATAATTGATTCTAATTGAATATCTTTGATTTTTTCATTTAAACTATTTCTTAAAGTATGGATTTCTTTAGAATTTTTTACATCTGATAATTGTCTAATAATTTCATTAGCATCTTCTTTAGCATCTAATAAAATATTTCTTGCTTTTATTTTGGCATGATTAATGATTTCTTTTTCTTGTTTATCTTTTTCTAAATTTTCTTTTTGCAATTTTTCTTTTAATCTATGAATTTGCTCAGACTCTGCTAAGATTTTTGCTTTTTCCTTTTCAATCAATTGTTTATCATCATAAATATTTTTCAAAAGTTCTTCAAAAGTGATATCATTTGAAGACATAAGGTCTTTAGCTTTTTGTATAATAGAGGTATCTAAACCTAATTTTTGACTAATTTCAAATGCATTACTTTTTCCAGGAACCCCAATCAATAGTTTATATGTGGGTGATAAAGTTTCAACATCAAATTCAACAGAAGCATTTTCAAATCCAGAAGTTATCATGGCATATTTTTTCAATTCTTGATAATGCGTAGTAGCAATGGTAAGAGCACCAATTGTTTTAAAATAGTCTAATATAGAAATGGCTAAATTGGCACCTTCTACAGGGTCAGTTCCAGAACCTAATTCATCTACTAAAATCAAAGAATTTTCATTGGCATGTTTGGTAATATCCACAATATTGGTCATATGAGAAGAAAATGTACTTAAAGAATCAGCAATACTTTGGTCATCACCAATATCTGCAAAGATATGTTCAAATACAAAAATACTAGATTTTTCATTAGCTGGAATATTTAATCCACTACAAGCCATACAGGTAAGAAGCCCTACTGTTTTTAAGGTAACGGTTTTTCCACCTGTGTTAGGACCTGTAATTAGTAAAGTAGAAAAATCTTTTCCTAATTCTATGGAAATTGGAACAACTTTATCACTATCAATTAAAGGATGTCTTGCATTGATTAAATGAATTTCTTTATTAGGATTGATCATTGGTGTAATTCCTGAAATGGCTTTAGAATATTTGGCTTTTGCAAATATAAAATCTAAAGTACCAATGATTTCAACATCTGTTTTTAATTCTTCTATATATGGATAGAAAAGAGAAGTTAATTGTTGCAATATTTTTTCGATTTCTACTTCTTCCTCTAATCGTAATTGATTGATTTCATTGTTTAGTTCAAAGATAGAGATAGGCTCTATAAATAAAGTAGAACCAGCATTAGAAACATCATGTACAAATCCTTTTACTTGGGTCCTATATTCTTCTTTAATAGGAATGACAAATCGATCATTTCGGATAGTTACTACATTTTCTTGCACATATTTAGAAAAAGAAGAGGAATGAATCATTGAATTTAATTTAGAACGAATATCTTGTTCTAAATTTCTGATTTTCTTTCTGATTTTTTGTAATTCTGGTGAAGCTTTATCATCTAGAGTGTTTTCATCAATAATAGAAGAGGAAATTTTAGAGATAACACCTTCATTTGTATATAAACTAGAAAATAAACCTTCTAAAATGGGGAATTCATCTTTTTCAATATAGTCTTTTGAAAAATAAGTTTTTAAATCTCTAGCACATAGAAAAATTGTATTTAAATCTAATAATCCTTTTATTGTCAAACTTTGAGAACTTTCTAAATTGACTAAATAGATGTGAATATTTTGAATATCATAAAAAGAAGGAACTGAATTTTTATAGATTAAATTAACAGCTTCTTCTGTTTCAGCTAATTTTTGTTTTACAATATGCACATCATGATATATTTGCAAATTAAGAGCAAGTTCTTTTCCTAAATAGGTAGAACAATACATACTTAAATTTTCTAGTACTTTATGAAATTCTAGTTTTGATATATATCGATTATTCATAGAATAAGTTCCTTTCATTATTAAATAAACATAATATCATTATACAAGGATTTTGTAGGATAGTCAATTATCATAGTAAATAAGACTTATGATGTTAAAAATTTAAACAATTTTAAACATATATATTGAATCAAAATGGAAAAAGGTATATAATTTCAAAAAATTATAAAACCATAAATAGAGAAGGGAAAAAAGAATGGACAAATTAAAAAAGAAATTAATCATTTTAGATGCAGATGGAACTATATGGGATAGTGAAAAAGATGTATTTTTAGCATTTAATCATACTTTAAAAATCAATGAAAATAAAGAAATAACAAAAGAAGAATTTCGAAGATTAGCAGGATTAGATTTGAAAGATATGTTTGAAAAGGTCTTGCCAGAAAAACAAAAAGAATTTGCTAACACATATGTAAAAGAATATAGAAAATATTATATTGACGAGGGGCATTATATTGATGAAACAATACTATTTGAAAATGTAAAAGAAACCTTAGAAAATTTAAAAAAACAAGGATTTTATATGGCGATTGCTTCTGGAAAGCCAAAAAGAATTTTAGATAAAATGGTAGAACATTTTTGTTTAAAAGAAATAGATATGGTTTTAGGTGTTGGAGAAAGTGAATTTAATCCAAAACCAGATCCAGGAATTGTATGTTATATAATGAAAAAATTAAATATACCTAAAGAAAATGTCATTATGGTAGGAGATACAAAAGTAGATATCATGACAGGAAAAAATGCTAAAATTGACACAATTTCTGTAACATATGGATATGAGAATCTAGAAGTTTTAGAAAAATCAAATCCTACATATTTAATAGATGACTTTAAAACTTTAGAAGAGATTGTAGAATATAAACAAGATTAAAAATAATATATAATAAAAAAGATAAGGTGAAATATAGATTAAAATTAATATAAAAGATATTAAGCACAAAAAATGATTATGTTAAAATGCAAGTATAAACTGGCATTTTAATATAATCATTTTTTGTGCGATTTTAGTATATAGTATGAAACTATTTTTTATCTTCTTCTTTTTTTTCTTGAGGAATTACAATATTTTTAGGTTTTTTATCATCTGTACTTTTTGGTCTCATAGGACTAATATGGTCATGTACAGGAGAAATTTCTAAATTACTATCATCACCTGATACAATTTCTATTTTTTTATCTTCACTCATAGGAATTACCTCCTTAAGATTTTTAAATTTATTGCTTGCTATATTTGGCGATAAATTTTGTTAAATTATCATTTTGATATGGTGGTACATTCTGATCTAATCTTACACTTAAATGATGAGTCTTTCCATCATTTGTTTTTATTGTAATGCTTTTGGTTTTTGTGTTAAAAATACTATAATTTTTAACTGTAATTTTTTTTATGTTTTCATTTGGAATAAAGAAGTATGAATTTGGCATTATTTTTAAATCTTCAATTTTTGTTTTAAATGTAAGTTTTTTATAATTAAGATAAAATATACCTAACCCGTTTTCTGTTTCGTTAATTAAAAGCCCAAAATAAGGATATTCCATTCCTCCTACTACTCCACTTTTAGCTCTAGCATTATCTTTTAATGCCAAAAAATAACAGTTTTCAGTTCCTTCACATCCAGTATTTTTAAATAATTCTTTTACTTTTTCTAAAGTATCAAATTCTTCCATGTGTTCCTCCTTTAAATTTTATTTTTTAGTCATTTGCAAAAATTTGAAAGCATTGCCAATATTTTTATGAGCGTTTTTGTCTTTTAGAGGTCATAATTTATTATATTTTATCACAAAAAAAATGATTTGACAATTCATTAATTATAAATAAAATATGCTTTTCGTAATAATAGTTACAATTTTATATAATAAACAATTTTTTAAAAACAAAAAATGCTTGCCTATAAGTAGGAAAATGATTGCTTATAAATTATGTAAAATTCCGTAAAAGCCTTGACATAGCAAGCTTTTTTTGACATAATATATAATAAGTTTAATAAAGAAAAG
Organism: uncultured Eubacteriales bacterium; assembly: GCA_949288095.1. GTDB lineage: Bacteria > Bacillota > Clostridia > TANB77 > CAG-508 > CAG-269. The sequence goes on along the minus strand of CASEIX010000004.1, from coordinate 25,054 downwards.
TAGGGAATGAAATGGAGTTAGAAAAAACAAAAGCAATAATTGAAGCCATACTATTCGCGGCAGGAAGAATTGTAAAGAGGAGTGAATTGATATTAGCTTTAGAAAAAAATGAAGAAGAAATCCATACAATTATCAAAAGCATGCAAGAAGACTATAAAGCAAATAATAGAGGAATCGAAATGATTCAAGTAGAAGATGGCTATCAATTAGCAACCAAAAAAGACTTATATGAATATATATATCTAATTTTAGATAAAAGAACAAAACCAAATTTATCAACAGCAGCATTGGAAACTTTATCTATTATTGCATATAATCCTAGAATTACGAGAGCAGAAATTGAAGCAATTAGAGGAGTGTCTGCAGATGCTTGTGTATATAAATTGTTAGAATATGGATTAGTAGAAGAGGCAGGAAAAACAGACCTACCAGGAAAACCAATGTCATATAAGACAACAAATGAATTTTTAAAGATGTTTGGATATAGTTCATTAAATGATTTACCAGAATTACCAAGATACAAATTAGATAGCAATCAACAAATAGTGATAGATGATTTAGTAGAAAATGAAGAAAATACCAATAATAAAGGCGAAAATCTTGGTAATGAGAATGATAGTACTGAAACTGGTGGTATGGAAACTATAGAGATAGTAAATACAGAAGAAATCAATGAACCTCATAGCAAACAAGAGGCTCCAATGCCCGAAAGGGAGGGGAAAGAATAATTTAAAAATAAAATTTTAATATGGGGAGAGATTTGAATGATGAACAATGATAAACAATTTGTAAAAGATATTACCAACATAGATGAAAATTTTCCACAATGGTATACAGACATTGTATTAAAAGCAGAATTAGCAGACTATACAGATGTAAAGGGCTTTATAGCTATTAGACCATATGGATATGCCATATGGGAAAATATACAAAAATATGCGGATGAGAAATTTAAAGAACATGGTGTAAAAAATATTTCTATGCCAGTATTAATACCAGAAAGTTTATTAAATAAAGAAAAAGATCATGTAGAAGGATTTGCACCAGAAGTTGCTTGGGTAACGATTGGAGGAGGAGAAAAACTAGAAGAAAGACTATGTGTAAGACCTACTTCAGAAACAATTTTCTCAACTATGTATTCAAAATGGTTAAGTTCATGGAGAGATTTACCATTTTTATATAATCAATGGTGTAGTGTATTAAGATGGGAAAAAGAAACAAGACCATTTTTACGTTCGAGAGAGTTTTTATGGCAAGAAGGTCATACAATTCACGAAACAGCTGAAGAAGCAAAACAATTTACATTAGATATGTTAGAAGTATATGCAGATGTGATTGAAAATTTATTGGCTATACCAGTATTAAAAGGACAAAAAACGAAAAAAGAACAATTTGCAGGAGCGGAAGCAACTTATACAGTAGAAACATTAATGCATGATGGTAGAGCTTTACAAGGTGGAACATCACATTATTTTGGTCAAAACTTTACAAAACCATTTGAAGTAAAATTCCAAAATAAAAATGGAGACCAAGAATATGCTTATCAAACATCATGGGGAATTAGTACAAGATTAATTGGAGCAGTTATCATGGCTCATGGAGATAATAGAGGATTAAAATTACCACCACTTGTTGCACCAATTCAAGCAGTCATTGTACCAATTGCACAACAAAAAGAAGGTGTATTAGAAGAGGCAAATAAAGTAAAAGAAAGATTAAGTAAAAAATTCAGAGTGAAATTAGATAATAGAGATAATTATTCAGTAGGATATAAATTTAACGATTGGGAAATGAGAGGGGTGCCAGTTAGAATCGAAATGGGACCTAGAGATATAGAAAATGGAGAAGCAGTTCTTGTTAGAAGAGATACTTCTGAAAAGATTTCTGTAAAATTAGATGACATAGAAGAAACATTAGACCAATTATTAAAAGATATTCAAACATCTATGTATGATGTATGTAAGAAAAGAATGGAAGAAAAAACAACGATTGCACACAACATGGAAGAATTAAAGAAAAACTTAGAAGAAAATCAAGGATTTGTAAAAACCATGTGGTGTGGAAGTCAAGAATGTGAAGACAAAGTAAAAGAAGAGACAGGTGCTCCATCAAGATGTATGCCTTTTGAACAAGAACATTTAGGAGATACTTGCGTATGTTGTGGTAAACCAGCAACAAAAATGGTGGTTTGGGGAAGACAATATTAGATATTATAAAAACGAAGAAATTATGAAGAATATATACTTTTATATGGTATAATTAAAAAAAGAATTATTGAAATATGGAGAGTGAACTATGGGAATATTAGATAAAATAAAAAAAGAAGAGCATAGTTTGAGTAATTTAGATAGTAAGCAAAACATTTTTAAACAACTTGCTATATTAGAAAATGAACAAACAAAAGACTTTATTTGTAATTTATTACGTAGTCCGAGTTCATATGAATTGATTGATAAAGCATATGAGAACACAGGAAAAAAAATACTTGTGCAAAAAAATAAAGGAACTCATATGTATGAAATAGTAAAGGAAATAAAAAAATATCCAGATGCAGCACATATAGGCAGTTTTGAAGCTTTACTTAGAGCATTGTGGCCTGGTTCAGCTATTTTTCCTGCTGGTGAAGAATTAGAATTGGGACAAGGAGAATTTTTTAACGAAGAAGGATTTGTTATAAAATATCTTAAAGAAGAACCTTTATATAAAAGGAAACGTAGATATGGTTTTGAAGGTATAATCCAAGTTTTATATCAATCACCTATAGGAAGTTTTATGATAAGGCAATATCGAATAAATGATAAGATATTTGAAATATCTGTTTCACCAAATATATCAAAAAAACTTTTACGAGAAATTACTACAGCATTAGAGAAAACATTAGACTTAGAGCCTGGATCTTTAGAGAAAACATTAGACTTAGAGCCTGAATCTAGGGAAAAGCAATTTCGAAGAGAACTTAACGTTAAAGTAGAACATCCTAGTTTAGATGAAAGGCAACAAGAGAAAGTAAAGAGTGATATGCTACCAGGTATAGAAAATTCACAAGGGGGAATATCGCATTAGTTAAAAATAGTTTATTTAAAATAATGAGTTTGTTAAGATTATGGAAGTTATTGAGGGGGATTTGATATTAGGATTGTTTATTGTAAACTCAATTTAATCTGTTTTGAAGAATTAAAAAAAATTAAAATCAAATTATTAATCGATATAATATGATAGAAATATTAGATTATAATGAATTTGAGGAAGGTTCCTATCATGAAATTGCCAAATTAAGACGAGAATATTTATATAAAGTACTAACAGATAAAAATAGAAATCCATTTTATACAGATTCCAAAATTCAAAAAATAAAGAAAAGATATGAAAACAAAATTAGATATGTGGATGGATTTTATTACTCAAATAAATGAGATAAAAAATGCTATGAGTAAAAATAAAGAAATAAAAAAAGAACAATAGTTATAATGACTAATAAAAAGGCGGTAACCTAGTAGTTACCGTCTTTTTAGACAATATTGTCTATTAATAAATTAAATACTTTTCATAAGTTCTTCTCGTTTTTTTTCAATTAACTTTTCATCATCATCATCCAAATTTTTAAGAGAAAAATCAAGAAGTTCGATAACCGTTTTATTAAAAGAAATATTTTTTAAATCAGATAAAATTTGAATCTCATCAACAAGATTTTCTGGCAATCTCAAAGTTTTAGTGATACCACTATGATTTTTTGGAATTTTTAATTTTTGCAAATTTATCACCACCAATCAAAATAAATATCGTTATTATAAATATTTTACAATTAAAAAGTAATGAAATATGCACCTAAAAATGCTTGCAAAAATGTTGCACTAAATGTATAATAAAAATATAAATTGGAATTCTAAAAAAATCTTTGAAAAAGGAGAAAACATATATAAATGAAACAAAGGAATAAAAAAAGAAATACTAAAAAGAAAGAAATAAGATTTCATTTTATCATTATCACCATGATTGTTTTTTTACTTTTTATAAAAATTATGATTACCAAAATAGTAAAAAAAAGAAAAAAATTTACAAATAGTATAACGATAAATCTGCATATAAAAAAACAAATTATAAAAAAATATTCATTCAGAGATAAAAAGTTATGAATATAATAAATATCATAAATATATTAAAATATGAAAGTATACATATAAAAAAGTTGATATGTCATATGTATACTTTCATATAACAAATTAAAATTCGCAATTTTTAGGTGTTCTAGGGAAAGGAATGACATCACGAATATTTTGCATACCAGTTAAATACATAATAGCTCTTTCAAAACCTAGACCGAAACCTGCATGGTCACAACTACCATATTTTCTTAAATCCAAATACCAGTTATAACTATCTATATCCATATTTAGTTCTTTCATTCTTGCTATCAATTTATCGTAATCTTCTTCTCTTTGGCTACCACCAATAATTTCTCCAATTCCAGGAGCTAATAAGTCAGCTGCTGCAACGGTCTTTCTGTCTGGATTTTGTTTCATATAAAAGGCTTTAATATCCATCGGATAATCTGTTACAAATACAGGTTTTTGGAAAACTTGTTCACAAAGATATCTTTCATGTTCTGTTTGTAAATCAACACCCCAAGATACTTTAAATTCGAATTTATCATTTGCCTTTTCTAATTCTTTAATAGCATCTGTGTAAGTTATTCTAGCAAAGTCAGAATGAATTACATTATTTAATCTTTCTAATAATCCTTTATCAACAAAATTATTAAAGAATTCCATTTCTTCTTTACAATTTTCTAACACATAAGAAAAGGTATATTTAAGCATATCTTCTGCTAAGTCCATATCATCATTTAAATCTGCAAAACAGATTTCTGGTTCAATCATCCAGAATTCAGCAGCATGTTTTACTGTGTTAGAATTTTCAGCTCTAAATGTTGGTCCAAATGTATAGACATTTCTAAAAGCTGTTGCATAAGTTTCTACATTTAATTGCCCACTTACTGTAAGATGTGCAGGTTTTCCAAAAAAGTCCTTTGAATAATCTACTTGCCCATCTTCTGTCTTTGGAACATTGGTAAGGTCAAAAGAATTGACATTAAACATTTCTCCTGCACCTTCTGCATCACTAGATGTAAGGATAGGGGTATGTACATAGACAAATCCTCTTTCTTGGAAAAATTTGTGAATGGCATATGCAAATACACTTCTTACCCTAAATACAGCATTAAATGTATTGGTTCTAGGACGAAGATGTGAAATGGTTCTTAAATATTCAAAAGAATGTCTTTTCTTTTGAAGAGGATATTCTAAATCACATAAATTTAAAATTTCTATTTTGGTTGCTTGAATTTCAAAAGGTTGTTTTGCATTTTCAGTAATAACAAATGTACCAGTTACTTTAATAGAAGAACTAATTGATAATTTTGCAATTTCAGCAAAGTTATCTAATGTGTCACTAAATACAATTTGTACATTCTTAAAGAAAGACCCATCATTTAATTCAATAAATCCAAAAGTTTTAGAATCACGAATGGTTCTTACCCAACCTTCTAATGTGATTTCTTTATCTTTATATTCGTTTGTATTTTTATATAAATCTTTAATGACTAATTTTTTCATTAATATGAAACCTCCATTCAAAATCTATTGATATGTATTTTATAGTTTAATAAAACTAACAAATGTAATTATATCCTAAAACGCTTAGAAATACAACAGTTTTGTGAAATATTCATGTAAAATTGTCAATTGAAAAGGGAAAAAACAGTCCGTCCCCAAAATCCAAAAAAAGATTAGCTAACAAGAACTTTACATAAAAATGTCCAAAACAGAAACGTCCCCAATTGGACATTGGAAATTTCTTCTTTTTCAAAAATTAATAAAAATATCAAAAAGTGACATACTAATATTACAAAATAAAAAAAGGAGGAATTTAAAAAATGAAAAAAATATGGAATACATTACTTATTTTATCAATTTTATTTGCTTTTATACTGTTATTTAATTCAAATCCAGTACAAGCAGCAGCATTAGATGATATAGCAATATCTACAAATAAGGATACAGTAAATCCAGGAGACACTGTAACACTTACCATTACTTTTGGGAAACCATTAGGAGCGTATACATTTGATATTGCATATGATAACAATTTACTAGAATATGTGGAAACAGATGGTGGAACGCCAAATGATAATGGGACAAGAGTGAGAGTTGTTTTTTATGATTCAACAGGAGGAACAAGTCCAAAAGAAAGTATGCGTATCACTTTTAGAGCAAAAGAAGGAATTATTACATCAAATCCAACAGATTTAGCAGTAACTGCAGAAGGATTAGCAAACCCGGATGCTAGTGAAAATTATGATGATATAGCAACTGCTTTAGAGAAAAATATTGTGGTAGAGCCAAGATATGAAAATTACAAATTTGATTTAAGCTATACAGGTGGACCAATTATAAATGAAGAAAAAGAAATGACACTTTCTTTAACATCTGCAATGGGTAAAAACTATGATCATGCTAGAATTATAGCGGAAGCAACAACACCTGATGGAGGAAATGTGCAATTAAAAGGAACTGATGAAACACAGACAGAATATGACTTAATAGATAGTGGATGGGGTGATCCCTCTGGATATGCTATTGGTGGTCAAAATGTTAATAAAGTATTAAATCTTAGAGGTATTTTTGACAAAGCAGGAGAGTATAAACTTACTTTTAAATTAATTGATAGAGATTCTTCAGATGCTGTTATTACAGAAAATACATTTACAGTAACTGTAACAGATACAGAGACAACACCGCCAGAAGAGGAAGCACCAGAAAATGAAATAGGCGGAACAACAGGAGAAGAAAATTTACCAACACAATTACCAAAAACAGGTGTGAATTTATATGTACCAATAGCAGTTATTATAATAGCAATTATGAGCACTTCTTTATATATCATTATGAAGAAAAAGAATCGATAGAAGGATTATCACTTGAAAACGAAAGATAGAAAACATCAGATAATTTTCATTGGTTTTGTAATAACCATATTCCTGTTTATTTGTGTATTGGTTAATCAATGGATAGCAATCAGAGAAACTGGAAAAGTAGATAAACAAGGAAAAACTAATTTAACAAGTACAGAAAATGTAAACACAAAGAATGAAATACAAAATGAAAATAAAATTTCGAATAATGAAAATCCGACACAAGATACAACAGCTAATCAGACAGAAGAAAGTATGTTAACAACCTATAAAGGATATCCAGTCATTGCCAAATTAGAAATACCAAAAATAAATCTAGAAACTTATGTGATTGCTGAATATAGCAATCAAGCATTAGGGGTATCTGTTACAAAGTTTTATGGAGGTAATCCTAATGAAGTAGGAAATTTTTGTATAGCAGGACACAATTATGTAACAAAAAATATGTTTCATGATTTAAAGAAATTAGATGTTAGTGATACTTTCACATTAATAGATACAAATAATAATAAAGGAATTTATCAAATATATTTAGTAGAAACAGTAGAACCAGATGAAACACAATGTTTATCACAAAAAACAGATGGAAGAATAGAAGTAACTTTAATTACCTGCACAACAGATTCTTCTAAAAGAATCATTGTAAAAGCAGTAAAGATATAAAAATAGAAAATGTAGAAAGTAAATGTATAAAGATAAATAATTATATATTTACTTTCTATATTTTAAACTACATAACAAATTTGCAAAGGAGCATATATGTTAAAAGAAAAAATACGATATGGATTGTATGTAATTTTGATTATTTTATTAGCTATATATCTATTTCCTAAAAAAGATGTACAAGCAGTGAATATAATAGATGGAATTGAAAACTTTCCTGAAAGTTATCAGCCATATTTAGAAGAGTTAAAAAAGAATCATCCCAATTGGACATTTACCGCTTTGTATACAAATTTAGATTGGGATTATGTGATTCAAAATGAAAATATATTTGGAAAAAATTTAGTACCAAAATCTTATAACGACAGATGGAAAAATACGAAACCAGGAGAATACAATGTAGAGGTAGATGCAGGTTGGGTAGACTGTTCAAAACAAGCATTGTTATATACCATGGATCCACGAAATTTTTTAAATGAAGTAAGAATTTTTCAATTTGAAGAACTATCTTTTAATAGTAGTAGTAATTCAGTAGATGGGATTGAAAAAATATTATATGGTACAGAATTTTACAATCAAATTGTTAGTTACTTAACTTCAAGTGGAAGTACAGTAACCATGAATAAAAAATATTCAGATTTAATATATAATGCAGGTATTCAATCAAAGGTGAGTTCTTATCATTTGGCTTCTAGAATTAAACAAGAAGTAGGACCATTTTTATCTCACAGTTCCATTAGTGGAAAAGTAACAGGATATGAAGGATTATATAATTTTTACAACATAGGTGCTACTAGTTCGTCAGAACCGATGGGAGCCATCATTAATGGATTGAAATATGCAAGAGATGGAAAAGGAGCAAGTGAAGCGACCAAAACGAAATATTTGATTCCTTGGAATACCAAAGAAAGAGCGATTACTGGTGGTGGAATTTTTATTGGTTCTAGTTATATTAATATTGGACAAAACACAATCTATTTACAAAAATTTCACGTGCATGATACAAATAATGGAGAATTATTTTGGCATCAATATATGACAAATGTATTAGCTCCATATAGTGAATCCAATATTATCTATAAAGGATATGCCAATAGTAATTTATTAGATTTGAATATCAATTTTGTGATTCCGGTATATAATCATATGCCTGAAATACAAGAAGAAAGTCCAGCCATTAATCCATCAGACTATGTGGAAGATAATACAAAAGTATATGCGAACGTAGAAACTACTTTAAATATTAGAAGTGGTCCAAGTACAAGTTATGAAAAAATAACAAGTGTTTCTAAAAATGAAACGATGACAAGAATTGCAAAAGGAAAGCAAAGTGGAGAATTATGGGATAGAGTCATTTTAGAAAATGGAATTGTAGGATATGTATTTCAAAAATATGTAGAAGAATTACCAGAAATTGAAGTAGAAGAAATAAAAGTGTCATTAAACAATCCTATTATTCAAAAAAATGAAATTAGTAAATTAAATATAGAAATTTATCCAAAAGAGGCAGAAGACCAAAGAGTAGAATATATTTCTAGTAATGAAAAAATTGTAAAAGTAGATAGCAATGGGAATTTGTATGGTGTATCTTCTGGAAAAGCGACAATTATTGTACGAGCCATTTCAAATGGTGTACAAGCAAGTATCGATATAGAAGTATATAGTAAAGTGACAGGAATAGAAGTGAATGTGGAAGCCATTACTTTACAAGAAGGGGGACAATATCAAATTCTTGCTAATATTGAACCAGATGATGCCAATAATAAAGTAGTGCAATATGTATCTGAAAATATGAATGTGGCAACAGTTAATGATGCAGGAATTATTACAGGAATTCAAACAGGAAATACGAATATACAAGTTTTTTCAGAAGAAGATGAGGACATTAACCAGTCAATACAGGTACAGGTCATAGAAAAGATTGCAGAAGAGGAGTTAAGTTTTAGTGGAAATATACAAGTGAATGGGAATGAAATGAGTGGTATTGAAGAAGAAAATAGAACAGTAGAAAAATTATTAGAAAATATTTTTGTGAGTGAAAAATATCAGGTGCAAATTGTAAATAAAGTAGGAATTTTATTACAAAGTCAAGACTTGGTAGGAACTGGTTCAAAAGTTCAAATTTTTATGAATACAGATGTACAAACATTGGTAGCAGAATATGAAATCATTATTTATGGAGATGTGGATGGAAATGGGAAAATCAATAGTGTGGACTTATTGAAATTACAAAGACATATATTAGAAATAGAAGAATTAGATTTCTTATCTCAAAAAGCAGGGAATATTAACAAAAATGGAAAAAAACCAACATCAGTAGATTTATTGCTAATTCAAAGACATATATTGGGATTGAAACAGATTGTACAATGATTTTAGGAAATGACGATTAAAAGATTTATTTTTGTTTTTTCATGAATGGTTTTACTATTATTTTTTCATTATCTCCTCGGCTTGCTACATAGATTATAAATTCTATGTTTTAAATAAATGAGCCTCTCGCTACTCGCGCTTCCTCATTTATTTAAAACTAAAAATTTATACATCTATTTCACGGCACATTCGTCGATGAATTCAAAAATAATAGTAAAACCATTCATGGAAAAACAACTAAAAAAGAATTATGAGGAGGAACATTTTGAAAAAAATTATTTTTTGTTTGGTATTCTTACTAATTTTTTTAGGAATTTGTATAAAAAGTTTTGCCATGCAAAATGAAAATCAAGACAGTATATATTTGGATGTGTCTAATGCAGAAATAAAAAATGGAGAAGAATTTAGTTTTACAATCAATTTAGCAAATATTGATGTAGCAGCATTTGATATTCAGATATATTTTAATAATGAATTATTAGAATATGTTTCAGGACCAGAAAATACGAATGTAGTTGGTAGTAAAATTATAACGGTTTGGTATGATGAAACAGGAGGAGAACATCCAAAGCAAAATTGCGAATTGGTAAAATACACATTTAAAGCAAAAGAAATTGGAACAGAGTATATTGCTATTCAAGGAGAATTCTATAATGCTGAAGGTATTCAACTACAAAGTCTTACAGATGGAATTGAAATCATAGCAAATGAACAAGAACAAACAGAGACAATTGAAATTTCAGAAGAAAGTGAAGTGACAAGTAACAATTCTAAACTAAAAAATTTACGATTAAATCATGAGGGAATCACACCTGTATTTTCGCCAGATATAACAGAATATTATTTTTTAACAGAAGAGTTATCAGCTTTAGAAGTAACAGCCATTCCAGAAAATACAAATGCGAATGTAACGATTATGGGAAATACTAATTTTAAAGAAGGATTAAATATCATTGTAATAGAAGTTATTTCACCAGATAAAACAAGTAAAACACAATATACCATTTCTGTTACGAAAACAAAAGATTTAGAAAAGGCAAATGCTAATTTGGAAATATTAGCAATTGAAAATGTAACAATAGAGCCAGAATTTGCAAATAATATATATCAGTATCATGCTATCGTTTCTAATACAACTGAGAATCTAAATATTTTAGCAATACCAGAAAGACAAAATGCAAAAGTAGAAGTAACAGGTGGGGAAAATTTACAATATGGAAATAATACAGTAAATATTCAAGTGGTAGCTGAAAATGGATATACGATAAAACAATATGCAGTAAATGTTTATAGAAGAAATGAAGAAGAACAAAAAATAGCAGATGAAGAAGAAAAAATAAATATTCAAAAATTAAATACCATCTTAGAAAAACAAGAAGAAGGAGAAGAAGAGCAAAACTCAAGTAATAATAACATCATTGAAAATATAGAAGAGAATTTATGGTTTGTTATTATTTATATTATTTTTTCTATAATTATTATAGGATTTGTAATTTATAGAATAAAAAAGGAAAAAGTGGATAAGAAAATCAAATAAATTAAAAAAAAGTATTTACGAATTGCTATTTAGTTGGTATAATGCTGATGTAAATATGGAGGTGATAGTAATGAAATATAGATGTATGGCATGTGGATATATTTACGATGATGATGCAGAAGGAGTAAAATTTGAAGATTTACCAGAGGATTGGGTTTGTCCTTTATGTGGAGTTGGAAAAGATATGTTTGAAAAAGTAGAAGAATAGTTGCAATGTTTATTGCAACTATTTTTTGAATAAAATGGGCTTATTAGTTAAGCCCATATAAATTCCCATCAACTAAAAGTTTGGCTCTTTTAGCTGTTTTTTCATCAGCATGTAATGCATTTTCTAAGAAATCAGGATGTTTAATTAAAAATTGTTTCATCGTTTCATCAGGATTTTCAAAGAATTTTTCTAGCATTTCTAATTGATTTTCATTAATAATCTTATTTTTATAAGCTGTTTCAAATAATGTATGATCAACATTAACTAAAGAAAAAGCTTTTACACCTTGTGCTTCAATTTTCTCTTTTCCACCTTGCATACGGTCAACAACAACACAAGACCAACACATTTGTCCTCCAATATTTTTAATAGCAGGTATCCAAGCTCTCATATAACTAGAAGCGACGGTTACTAAATCAGCAATATGTAATACTTTTTTGCCCTCAAGGTTGGTTACAGTTTCTGACTTTTCGAATTTACTGTCACTCACAACACTTGATAAATCTTTATAAATAGAAATATGAGGCTTGTCTAAAAGATAAGCAATCATATTTGAGAAAAACCAATCTCTTCTTTCGCCACCAGAGATATAATCTATTTCTTCTACATGTATATTTTTTGTAATATAGTCTTTCATTGTATCAATAACATTATGATAAATTTCATTCTCGTTGTATTGATTTAACACTTTTTGAAATACTTTTTCTGGTAAGCTTGCTTTATCTTTTAAACACTCATCAATAAAAGCTAATAGTTCACTTGCATCTTTTTCACTTCCATAAACAAAATGTGTATTGATAAAATATGGACCGATTTTACCAGATGTATACCAAAAGGGTTTGTTTTCTTCGCAAAATCTTACAGCTTTTGTTTCAAATAAATATGACATAATTTCAGACATAAAAAATTCCTCCTTAAATTTATTAAAGATATCATAATATAAAAAGCGGCATAAGTCAATTGGTAAAGCTGGAAAAATTGATTTCTAGCTAGAATTTTGATATAATGAAGATGTACCTAAAGTAGATTCAGCCACGAGAGTAGAGTATCGTGGCAGAAAGGACAAAACATGAAGGAATTCCTCAGGAATACAACGGGAGTTATTTGCGTTGTATTCTTCCTCATGATTCTATACTTAGGGATAGAATCATGGGTTAATGGATGTAGGGGCATGAAAAAGGGCCCCAAAAAGGTAATATTTATAACCATAAGCATATTAATGCTGGTTGCCTCACTCCTGTTTTTATGGAGTTGAGACAAGCAGGAATCCAACTCTTGGCAAGAGCTGGATTTTTGCTTTTTGGACTCATGTTTTAGTTCTTTTTTTTATTTGTCAAAATATAAAACTTAAAAAGCGTTTATTCTTGACTTTTAAGGGATTTTTTTGTATAGTATTAAGAGATTAAATTAAAGGAGGAAAACATGAAACATTTAATTGATATCAAAGATTTATCAGTAGAAGAGATTGACGAACTTATAAATGTAGCAAAAGATATTATGGCTAACAAAGAAAAATATGCCAAAAAATGCGAAGGAAAAAAATTAGCAACTTTATTTTATGAACCAAGTACAAGAACCAGATTAAGCTTTGAAGCTGCTATGTTAGATTTAGGAGGAAATGTATTAGGATTTTCTTCTGCTAATACAAGTTCTGCTTCAAAAGGAGAAACTGTTGAAGATACTGTTAGAATGGTAGGAGGATATGCAGATATTATCGCTATGAGACATCCAAAAGAAGGTGCCCCATACGTTGCTTCTATGAAAGCAGAAGTACCAATTATTAATGCAGGTGATGGAGGTCATTGCCATCCAACACAAACATTAACTGATTTATTAACGATTCATTGTGAGAAACACAGATTATCTGATTTAACAATAGGTATCTGTGGTGATTTAAAATTCGGAAGAACTGTTCATTCTTTAATTACAGCTATGTCAAGATATAGCAATATTAAAATCGTATTAATTTCACCAGATGAACTAAAATTACCAGATTATGTAAAGACAGATGTGTTAGAAAAAAATCATATGAAATATGTAGAAACAAATAATATGGAAGAATATATGTCAGAGTTAGATATTTTGTATATGACAAGAGTACAACAAGAAAGATTTTTCAATGAAGATGATTATATCAGATTAAAAGATTATTATATCTTAAATCAAGAAAAATTAGAAAATGCCAAAAAAGATTTATGTATTATGCACCCATTACCAAGAGTCAATGAAATAGCAGTAGAAGTGGATGATGATCCAAGAGCATGCTATTTTAAACAAGCAAAATATGGTAAGTTTATCAGAATGGCATTAATATTAAAATTACTAAATTTTGAAAAATAATCAGCATTTGGCGTTATTGTACTAAATTTGAAATTTAGTCAACGTATAAGAATACGCCTCATAAATTTCAAATTTGTACGCCTAGCCAAATACTAATTCTTTTCAAAATTAAAATAAGATAGAAAGGAATTTTAAAATGAATATAGATAGTATAAAAAATGGATATGTAATAGACCATATAGAACCAGGAAAAAGTTTTGAAATATATAATTACTTAAATTTAGGAGATTTAGATACATCTGTTGCGATAATTAAAAATGCAAAAAGTAATAAAACAGGAAAAAAAGACATTATAAAAATCGATGAAAACTTAGATATCAATTTAGATATATTAGGATATTTAGATCCAAAGATTACAGTAAACAAAATAAAAGATGGAAAAATTATAGAAAAATTCCATCCAGAACTTCCAGAAAAATTAGTAAATGTTGTAAAATGCAAAAATCCAAGATGTATTACATCAATCGAACAAGAATTACCACATATTTGTGAATTAACAGATAGAGAACATGTGGTATATAGATGTAAATATTGTGAGGAACAAGTAAATAGATAAGGAAAGACATGTGTTAGAAACAATAAAGATTTTAACGCACCAACTTATTAAGACAAAGACAGCTTTGTAGAACATCACAAATATAAGGAATTTAAAGTAGGAAGGAAGATATGTAAATGAAACTATTATTAAAAAATGGACATGTGATAGATTATAAAAATAAACTAGATGACAAATATGATATTTTAATAGAAGATGGAAAAATTGCAAAAGTTGAAAAAAATATTAGCGAAACAGCAGATAAAGAAATAGACTGTACAAATTTAAATATCATACCTGGTATGATAGATGTACATTGTCATTTAAGAGAACCAGGAGGAGAACATAAAGAAACAATCGAAACTGGTTCAAAAAGTGCTGTTGCTGGTGGATTTACAACCATTTGCCCTATGCCAAACACAAAACCAACACCAGACAATGTAGAAACATTAACATATATTATCAATGAAGCGAAAAGAGTCAATCTATGTAATGTGTTACC
The DNA here is from genome assembly GCA_949288095.1 of uncultured Eubacteriales bacterium. Classification (GTDB taxonomy): domain Bacteria; phylum Bacillota; class Clostridia; order TANB77; family CAG-508; genus CAG-269. The sequence continues at coordinate 9,926 of CASEIX010000004.1, read as the reverse complement.
ATATGCTTCTGTCAGTAAGGGAGAAAAAGGAGAAGAATTAGTTGATTTTGAAGAATTAAAAAAAGCAGGAGCAATTGCATTTTCTGATGATGGAATGCCAGTTGTTAATAGTAGAATGATGAGACAAGCTATGATAGAAGCAGATAAGTTAGGAACATATGTAGCATCACATTGTGAAGAAAAATCAGTATCAGCAGGTGCCATAAATGCAGGACCTGTTGCAGATCAATTAGGTGTACAAGGTGTATTACCAGAAGCAGAAGAAATTATGGCCGCAAGAGAAATTGTGATATCAGAAACAAATGGTGTCAGAGGACATATTTGTCATATTAGTACAAAAACAAGTAAAGACATGATAAGAGATGCTAAAAAAAGAGGCGTTAAAATTACTTGTGAAACTTGTCCACACTATTTTACATTTACAGTAGATGAAGTATTAAAATCAGGAACCAATGCCAAAATGAACCCACCATTAAGAGAAGAAAAAGATAGACAAGCGATTATCGAAGGATTAAAAGAAGGAACCATTGATTGTATCATTACAGACCATGCACCACATGCAGAATCAGAAAAAAATGTAGAGCTATCAAAAGCACCAAATGGAATTATTGGATTTGAAACAGCACTTCCAGCTGAAATTATGAACTTAGTAGAACCAGGACATATTGATTATCTAAATCTAGTAAGACTTACTTCATATACGCCATCAAAATTATTACATATTGACAATGAAAGAGGAAGCATAGAAACAGGAAAAATGGCAGATATTACGATATTTGACCCAAATGAAGAATATGTATATACAAAAGAAATGATAGTATCTAAATCAAAAAACAGTCCATTTATTGGAAAAACACTAAAAGGAAAAGTAAAATACACAATCGTAAATGGAAAAATCGTATATGAGGGCTAACATTAAATGCTAGGGACAGACCTATTTGAAGATTTAATTTATATTTGATGTAAAAGAAAAGGAGAGATAATCTTGGAAATCATATTTATACAATATCCAAAATGTTCTACTTGTAAAAAAGCAAAACAATGGTTAGAAAAAAACAATATCTCATTCCAAGATAGAAATATTGTTTTAGAAACGCCAACAGAAAAAGAATTAGAAACATGGATACAAAAAAGTGGATATGAAATAAAGAAATTTTTTAACACAAGTCGGATTAAAATATAAAGAATTAAATTTAAAGGAAAAATTACCAACCATGTCAGATAAGGAAAAAATAACATTATTAGCATCTGATGGTATGTTAATTAAAAGACCATTACTTATAACAAAGGAAAAAAAATATATAGGCTTTAAGGAAAAAGAATGGGAGGAATTAATATAACTTAAAATGAATTTAGTAGGTGTAACAGGAAAATCAGGTGCAGGAAAGACAACATTTTCTAATTATCTAAAGGAAAATAGTAAAGACATAGAAGTAATACATATAGATGATTTGTTAAGAGATATCAAATTAAAATATTTTAAATTTTTAATGAAGGAAGATAAAAATGGGGAAAAAACGAAAGTTGATTCCAAATTGAAAAATTATATATATAAGACAAAACCTATATTTTTCATGTTTTCAAAATTTAGAGCGAAATTGATTGAACCAGCTTTAAACAGAAAATTAAAAGAATTACAAGGGAAGAGAATTGTCATAATCGATGATATATTTATTAAATATCACAAAATATATAAAGATTTTAAACAAATTTATCTAGTAGAAAGAACTTATGTAGATAGAAAAAATTCATTGCAACAAAGAGATGACATAACAAAAGAGGAGATTGTTGCATATGATATGGCACATTTTACAGGAAATTATAAAGAAATAAAAGATGATAAAAGGATAATAAAAATAAAAAATGATAGTGATGAAGAGACATTAAGAAAGAAAGCTAGAGAAGTATATTTAGAAAACATGTTGTCTAAAAGAGAAAAGATGTTAAGAGAAAACAAAGTCGTAAAATTAGAAAAAGTTAGAGTATCTTCAAAAGAACAAACACCAAAAATAAAGGGGGCAGAATTTTTAAGATGAAAAATATGATGGACAAATTAATTGATAAAATCAAAGAAACCAATAACCCAACAGTTATGGGATTGGATCCTAGATATGAAATGATACCAGAATATATTAGAAATAAATATGAAGAAAATTTAGAAGGGGTAGCAAAAGCAATTGTAGAGTTCAATAAAGCATTAATTGATGCAACATATGACATCATACCAGCTGTAAAACCACAAATTGCATTTTACGAAATGTATGGATTAGAAGGAATGAAAGCTTTTGAGGAAACTTGCAAATATGCAAAAGAAAAAGGTATGATTGTCATAGCAGATATTAAAAGAGGAGATATTGGAAGTACGGCAAAAGCGTATTCAAGTGCTTTCTTAGGAAAGACAAAGATAGGAGAAAAAGAGGAAAGTATTTATGATGTGGATTTTGTAACAGTAAATCCATATTTAGGAATTGATGGAGTGAAACCATTTATAGAAGATGCACAAAAATATGGAAAAGGTGTATTTATCCTTGATAAAACATCAAATCCATCTTCTGGGGAATTACAAGATTTAAAATTAGAAACTGGTGAAGAAGTATACACAAAAGTTGCAAAACTTGTGGAAGAATGGGGAAAAGATTTAAGAGGAAAATATGGATATAGTAGTATTTCAACTGTAGTAGGAGCAACATATCCAAAACAATTACAAGAATTAAGAGAATTAGCACCACATACCTTTTTCTTAATACCAGGTTATGGAGCACAAGGTGGAAAGGCAGAAGATATTGCATTAGGATTTGATGATAATGGAATTGGTGGAATAGTTAACAGCTCTAGAGGATTAATGTGTGCATATAAATCAGATTTATGGAAAGATAAGTATACAGAAGAGGACTTTGCAAAAGCAACAAGGGCAGAGGCAATTAGAATGAGAGATGAATTAAATCAAGCAATTAAATAGAAAAAAGAAGAAGTATTATCACAGGAAGAAGTGAAAAATATGAAACCAGGTAAAGATTATATAGGTGTAGGTTGCCGGAGCATTTATCATAAATGAAAAAGGACAGTTATTATTGCAACAAAGAAATAAAGAACCTGAAAAGGGCTATTGGAGTATACCAGGTGGAAAATTAGAATGGATGGAAACTTTTGAAGACGCAGTCAAAAGAGAAGTAAAAGAAGAATGTGGTGTAGAAATTAAAGTAGAGAAATTATTGGGAATTTGTGACCACATTGTAAAAAACGAAAATCAACATTGGGTATCTCCAAGCTTTTTGTGCACAATCACAAAAGGAGAGCCTAAAATTATGGAACCAACTAAACATAAAGATATGCAATGGTTTGATTTACATGCATTACCAGAAAATTTAACAATCACAACAAAACATGCAGTTAAACATTATGAAGAAGAGGAGGGATAACACATGCCAAAGCAAGTATTAGCAAAATTGGTGGAAAAAGAAGAAATTATTAAAGGAATTTATAAGTTTAGTGTAAAAGCAAGTGAAATCGTAGAAGATGCGAAACCAGGAAATTTTATTGAAATCAGAGTAACTGATCAAGTAGAACCATTTTTAAGAAGACCAATTAGTATTTATAATTTAGATAGAAAAAATGGAATTCTAGAATTTATTTTCCAAGTAAAAGGAAAAGGAACAGAAATATTAGCAAGAAAAGAAATTGGAGATAAAATTGATATTATAGGACCATTAGGATATGGAACATTTAAAACAGATAAATATAACAAACTAGCAGTGATTGGTGGAGGAATTGGAATATTCCCATTATATGAACTTTCTAAAGAAGCAAAAGCTGAAAAAAAAGAAGTACATTGCTATTTAGGATTTAGAAATCAAGATTTTGTCATGTTAGAAAAAGAATTTGAGGAAGTAACAGATAGTTTAGTCATTACAACAGATGATGGAAGCTATAAAAATAAAGGATTTGCTATAGACTATTTAATGGAAGACATGAAAAAAGAGCATTATGATTGTATTTATGCTTGTGGACCACTTCCAATGTTAAAAGCAGTTCAAAAATATGCTAATGAAAATAACATTGAATGTCAAATATCATTAGAAGAAAAAATGGGATGTGGATTAGGTGTATGTTTAGGATGTGCAGTAAAAACAGCCAAAAGTCCAAAAGATGCACCAGAATATTTCCATGTTTGTAAAGGTGGACCAGTATTTAACGCAAGAGATGTAGAGATTTAATCCGAAAAAATGGTATAAAAGTAAAGAATTTTAGGTTTGACCCAAAGTTAAATTCAAAAATAAGAGAAAGAGGAAAAAAATAGAATGCCAGGATTTACAATACATATTGCCATAGCAAAAGAATATGCAAAAAAACATGAAAAAGAAATAAAAAATATAGGTGAATTTATAGAAGGGTCTATTGCACCAGATTATATTCCAATAGAAAATAAAAATATTTCCAAAAGTGAAACACACTATGGAAAATGGGGAGATTGGGCAAGAGATGACCAAATCATCTATTTGGATAAATTTTTGCAAGATGAAAAAGTAGATTTAAGCAGAGATTATTGGAAAGGATATTTTATCCATCTATTAACAGATGATTATTTTGATAGAATTTATTTTAGAGAAGAAGCAAAACAAGCAAAGAAAAATCATGATACATTTCATACTGATTATGATTGTTTGAATGCAGAAATGATAAAAAGATATCATCTAGAAGTCATGGAAAAAATAGAAAAATATATGTATCAAATAGAAAATGAGCCTAAATATTTAAAACTAGAAAAAATGATTCAATTTATTGAAGAAATGTCAAATATGAATTTAGAACAGCAGGTAGAACTTATAAAACAAAAAAGAATGGAGGGAATGGAATAAATGAATACGAAAGTAAATTTTGCAGGAATCGAAATGAAAAATCCAGTAACTGTAGCATCTGGTACATTTGGTTATGGAAGAGAATATGCCGACTTTTTTGATTTAGGAAAATTAGGAGCCATTATTACAAAAGGAACTTCTTTAAGACCAAAAAGTGGAAACAAACCATCAAGGGTATGTGAAACACCAAGTGGAATGTTAAATAGTATTGGACTTCAAAATCCAGGAGTAGAATATTTTGCCAATAATGATTTACCCTTTTTAAGAAAGTTTAATACAAAAATCATTGTTAATGCATGTGGAAGTTCAATTGATGAATATGTGGAATTATGTAAGATATTAAATAATTTAGATATTGATGGTGTAGAATTAAATTTATCTTGCCCAAATGTTAAAGAAGGTTGTATGGCTTTTGGAAATACGTATGAAGGTGTGAAAAAAGTCACAAGTGAGGTAAGAAAAGTATTAGACAAACCATTAATTGTAAAATTAACACCAAATGTAACAGATATTGCAAGTATTGCCAAAGGAGCAGAAGAAGGAGGCGCTGATGCTGTTTCTTTAATCAATACATTATTAGCTATGAAAATTGATATTTATAAAAGAAAACCTGCTCTTGCTAATAATACAGGAGGATTATCAGGACCAGCGATTAGACCAGTTGCTGTTAGAATGGTATATCAAGTAGCACAAGCAGTAAATATTCCAATTATGGGATTAGGCGGAATTGTATCTGGAGAAGATGCTATCGAATTTATGTTAGCTGGTGCAACAACTATTTCAATAGGAGCTGGTAACTTTATAGACCCATATACAAGTGTAAAAGTGGTTGAAGGAATCGAAGAATATATGAAAAAATGTAATGTAGAAGATATTAATGATATTATAGGAAAAGTGGAGATGAATTAGAAAAAATAGGAAAAAACAAAAAGAATACTTGAAAAGTATTCTTTTTTGGTATAGAATAAGAAAGGTCGAGTGAGACTAAAAAATAAAAGTCAAAGACTTTTAAATATAAAGGAGGAATTTTTATGTCAGTAAAACTAGGAATTAATGGTTTTGGAAGAATTGGAAAATTATCATTCCAAGCAGCATTAGCAAAAGAAGGAGTAGAGGTTGTAGCAGTAAATGATCCATTTGTTACAGCAGACTACATGGCATATATGACAAAATTTGACACAGTACACGGAAGATTTAATGGAACAATAGAAGAAAAAGATGGAAATTTAGTAGTAAATGGAAAAGAAATAAAAGTATATAATGAAATGGACCCACACAATATCCCATGGGGAGAATTAGGTGTTGAATATGTATTAGAATGTTCAGGAGTATTCACAACAATGGAAAAAGCACAAGCACACTTAGATGCTGGAGCAAAACAAGTTGTTATCAGTGCTCCATCAAAAGATGCACCAATGTTTGTTATGGGAGTTAACAATACAGAATATAAACCAGAAATGAATATTGTATCAAATGCATCATGTACAACAAACTGTTTAGCACCACTTGCTAAAGTTATCAATGATAAATTTGGTATTACAGAAGGATTAATGACAACTGTACATGCTACAACAGCAACACAAAAAACAGTTGATGGAGCTTCTAAAAAAGATTGGAGAGGTGGTAGAGCAGCAGCAGCTAATATTATCCCATCTTCAACAGGAGCAGCAAAAGCAGTTGGAAAAGTTATCCCATCATTAAATGGAAAATTAACAGGTATGTCATTCAGAGTACCAACAGTTGATGTTTCAGTTGTTGACTTAACATGTAATTTAGCAAAACCAACAACATATGAAGAAATTTGTAAAGCTATGAAAGAAGCTTCTGAAAATGAATTCAAAGGAATCATCGAATATACAGATGAACCAGTTGTTTCTTCAGACTTCATTTCAGATCCACATACATCAATCTTTGATGCTTCAGCTGGAATCATGTTAACAGATACATTTGTAAAATTAGTAGCTTGGTATGACAATGAATGGGGATATTCAAACAAATTAGTAGACTTAGCTTGCTATATTGCATCTGTAAAATAATATAATATGTAAAAATTAAATAAATATATTGAAAAATCTCTAAGTGTATTGTAAAATAATGGAAATATACTTAGAGATTTTTTTGTTTGTAAATTTTTATTAAAGTATATTTATATCAAGTTAAAATTTATATCTTATTAATTAAATAATGATGATATTTATAGAAAAATAAAGCATTTTGTTTAATATTTAAAAATCAAAAAGTCAATTTATATATATTTGTGAAAAATTCATTTCAACCATTTTTATTCTAATTTTATTTTTTTATTAGAAAAATTCCCATTATAAAATTTTTGTATATTTGTTGTGTAAATATGTAGCTATTTTTAAAATTCAGTGTTTTTTATCATATTCAAAAAAGAATCATGTTATGTGCAAAAGGATTCTACATAGAGGTAAGGTAATCTTACTATATAATAAGAAATTACAAAATAAAATCTCTAATATATTAAATAAAATCAAATAGGCTTATTGAATAAAATAGATTCGTTTGATAGAATGAAAGGAGAAAATAAAGTGAACAATTTCAGTAAATTAAAAGAAGTAGATATGTTGCCATTATCGAATGATTATGTATTTAAAAGAATTTTTGGAAAAGGTGGCAATGAAAAAATTTTAAAAAGTTTATTAGAGGCAATATTAAGAATTGAAATACAGAAAATAGAAATAAAAAATCCAGAAATACCCAAAGAAACGATAGATGAAAAATTAAGTATCTTAGATATCAAAGCAGAGATTAATGACAATACAATTATTGATATTGAATTACAAGTAGGAAATACAACAGCAATAGAAAGAAGATTAATAGTATATAATGCAAAACTAATAGCAGGAGAAATAAAAGTATCAGAAAAATATCAAAAAGCAAAAGATACAATTGTCATATGCATCATAAATGATAATGTTGTAAAACGAAATGCATATTTAAGTTTAGCGATGTTAAAATATGAAGAAACAGAAGAAATTCGATATGTCAATATGGAATATGAAAAAGAAGAAGAATATTTAACAGAGATGGTAAAATACTATATCATAGAATTACCAAAGTTTAAGAAGAAACCAAAAGTAGCAGATTTATTAGAAAAATGGTTGTATGTGATTGGGGGAGATAGAAAAATGATGGAAGAATGTAAAAAAGAAAATGAAGAAATCAAAGAAGCAGTAGAACAATTAACACAAATGAGTGCAGATGAATATGAAAGAGAGTTATATGAGATAAGGGAAAGAAGTCGATTAACTTATAATACAGAAATATACGAAGCAAGAAGACAAGGTGAAGCTAAGGGAAAAGAAGAAGGAGTAAAAGAAGGAATTGAAAAAGGAGAAAAAGAAAGCAAATTAAAAATTGCCAAAAAATTATTAGAAAGAAAGATGTCAACTCAAGAAATAGCAGAAATAACAGGCTTAAAAGAAGAAGAAATAGAAAAGTTGAAAGATAATCAAAAAATTGGATATACTAATTAAAATTATTAGAATAACCACTTGAAAACTGGAAAAAAATGCTATACAATAGAACTGTTGAGAAAGAGAACTGCATATGAATTCATGCAGTAGAAAGGGAGGATTCAGTATGAATAAGAAAACAGTAAAAGATATTGATTTGAAAGGAAAAAAAGTATTTGTAAGATGTGACTTTAATGTACCAATGGATGAAAATCAAAATATAACAGATAATACAAGAATTGTAGCAGCATTACCAACCATTAAATATTTGTTAGAGCAAAATTGTAAATTAATATTAGCATCACATTTAGGAAGACCAAAGGGAGAAGTAAAGCCAGAATTTTCATTGGCACCGGTTGCTAAAGAATTATCAAAATTATTAGGACAAGAAGTCATCATGGCAAAAGATGTTATTGGTGAAGATGCAATGACAAAAGCTGCTAACCTAAAAGAAGGAGAAATCTTATTACTTGAAAATGTAAGATTCCATAAAGAAGAAACAGATAATGATCCAGAATTTTCTAAAAAATTAGCATCAATGGCAGAAGTATATGTAAATGATGCATTTGGAAGCGCTCACAGAGCACATGCTTCAACAACAGGAATTGCAAGTTACTTACCAGCAGTATCAGGATTCTTAATTGAAAAAGAATTAAAATTCTTAGGAAATGCAGTTAATAATCCAGAAAGACCATTTGTTGCTATTTTAGGTGGAGCAAAAGTTTCTGATAAAATTGGGGTTATTGACAGTCTATTAGAAAAAGTAGATACATTAATGATTGGTGGAGGAATGGCATATACATTCTTCAAAGCACAAGGATATGAAGTAGGAAATTCTATTTGTGAAATGGATAAATTAGATTTAGCAAAGGAAGCAATGGAAAAAGCAAAACAAAAAGGTGTTAAATTCATGCTTCCAGTAGATACAAAAGTAGGTAAAGAATTTAAACCAGATACAGAAAGCAAAATTGTAAGTTACAAAGAAATTCCAGCAGATTGGGAAGGATTTGACATTGGACCAGAAACGATCAAAATGTTTGAAGAAGAATTAAGAAAAGCAAAAACAGTTGTATGGAATGGACCTTTAGGATTATTCGAATTTGATCAATTTGCTATTGGAACAAATGCAATCGCAAAAGTATTATCAGAAATTGATGCAACAACCATTATTGGTGGTGGTGATTCAGCAGCAGCTGTTAAGAAAGCTGGATTAGAAGATAAAATGACACATATTTCAACAGGTGGTGGAGCATCACTAGAATTCTTAGAAGGAAAGAAATTACCAGGAATTGAAGCTTTAATGGATAAATAAAATTTGTGTAAAATAAGTAGATAAAAAATATATAATCATATATCGAAATAATATGAAAAAAACAAGAGAATACTTGAAAAGTATTCTCTTTTGTTATACAATGGTACTGTCCGTAGTGGCGTGTAATAATGTTGTATTCACAAAAGAATTTTATGAACATTATTATATATAAAAAGGAGGAATTTTTTATGAGAAGAAAAGTAATCGCAGGAAATTGGAAAATGAATATGCTTCCAGATGAGACAATTAAATATATTGAGGAATTATCAAAATTAGTAG
>CASEIX010000003.1 GCA_949288095.1 uncultured Eubacteriales bacterium | reverse complement strand
AGTTAAAAAGAAGAAAAAATAAAAAATATGAATTAAAAAAGGCTTTAAAAGGTTGTACATATGGTGATGTTAATGATAAAAAGTATGTTAAAGAATTGATATATGATTTATTATCACAAGAATATGGTGTAGATGAGACCAATATATCAAAAGCAATCCCTTTTGATGTACCATCTTTATTAACTGCTCAAGATAAATTTGATATATTAATTTATGTATTCAAAAAAGAATTTGGATATGAAGCTTTATCAGAACTAATAAAAAAATATAATTTGGATGTATTAAAATATGTTGAAGGAGAAGCAAAACCATCATATGTGATTACAGAACAAGAAATAGATGATATATTTGAAAAAGAAAATATAACATTATCTTTCTCAGATAAATTATCTATTGTTGTACAAAGAATTTATCAACATTATAAAGGATATAGTGCAATAGATGAAATTAGAGACATGAATATAGATGGTGTTTCTGGTGGTGTATCAGGATTACCAGAAAGCTTTTTAAGCCAAGTAGCACAAACAGATGGAGACTATTTAAGTCAAATAGCAGAGCATAAAGTACCAAGAGCTTGTGATAGTATTTGGATTATGTTTAGAGGTAAATCTATTCGTTTAGCATTTCTATCATTTGGTACAGAAGCAGAGCTAAAAAGGGTATGTCAAAATATTTATAAATATAATAACCCAGGACAATTATCAGATACGAATGGTTATAAAATCAATGAAATGAAAGATGGTTCACGTGTTGTTGTTGTAAGACCATCAATGTCAGAAACATGGGCATTTTTCGTAAGAAAATTCGATGTTAAGAGAGCAGCACTAGAACAAATTGTTCATGGACCTGGAAAAGAAGAAGCAATCGAGTTACTAAAATATTTAGTAAAAGGTGCAAGAATTATTTCACTAACAGGAGAGCAAGGTTGCCGGAAAAACAACAATGCTTATGGCTATGATTGAAAATATCTATGAAACGATGAACCTTCGTATTACAGAGACAGCATTCGAGTTACATTTAAGAAAAATTTATCCAACAAGAAATATTTTATCAATGAGGGAAACAGAAACAATTTCTGGACAAGACTGTTTGGACGTTCAGAAAAAGACAGATGGTTCTGTTAACATCATTGGTGAGGTTGCAACTGACCCTGTAGCATCTTGGATGATTCAATCAGCACAGGTTGCATCAAAATTCACATTATTTACACACCACGCAAAAACTTTCCCAGATTTAGTAACTGCATTAAGAAACTCAATGTTAAGAGCAGGTGTATTTACAGATGAAAAAACAGCAGAAGAACAAGTTGTTCAAGTATTAAACTTTGATATTCACTTGGTAAAAGACTTTAGAGGAAGAAGATATATTGAAAGAGTAACAGAATGTATACCAGTACAAGACAAAAATGAATACACATTTGATCATAGAAATGAAAAAACATTAGAAGGAAAATTTGACAAATTTTTTGATAATGCAACACATTATTTTACAAAATCAACAGATAAGAAATTATATATTTATAGAAACATATTAGAAAATGTTGATGGCGAATATGTTATGACTAATCCAATTACAGATAAAAATATTAAAGAAATGAGAAATAATATGGATGAATCTGATATAGAAGGATTTGATAAATTTATCGAAAGAAATTGGGGAATTAAGAATAAAGAAACTGTGCCAGTAGGTGCAGAGGCAGAAGGAACAGTAAGAAGAGGAAGACCAAGAAAAACAGAAATATAGAAGAAAAGGAGGTGCTATTCTAAGTGTCTAACCAAGTTATTTTCTACATAATGGGTGGATCAGTAGCTGTCTTAGTGGTAATTATATTAGTATATTATATATTATCTAAAAAAATGCAGAAATCAGAATATAAGCAAATTAGAAAATTACAACAAGGAACAAAGGAAAAAAGTTTTTCAACAGAGATTTTATATCAAAGACTATATATTACCTATGCTAGAATACCATTCTTAAAAAGATACATACTAAAATTAAGAAGAAGATTAGAAATCATTAATATAGATGATGAATATAACACAAGAAAAGATTCAGCAAAAATATTAACGAGGGCACTTGCAATAGTAATTCCAACAGCAGTCATTACAATTATTATAACAAGTAGCAATTATTTATTAATGTTTATCTTATTAATATTTGAATTATTTATGATAGATACATTAATTGATGGTTCTATTGATAAAAAAGATACTAACTTATTAAAAGAACAATTAGACTTTTTCTCAGAAATTAGACATGCTTATCATGAATTTAACATGGTAGAAGAAGCTATATATCAAGTATCACAAGATGATGAGATGGATATATCAAGACAAGGTGAAAAAATTTATGAGACATTGATTGCAGATGATCCAGAAATGGAACTAGAAAAATATTACGATATTGCACCAAATGTATTCTTAAAAGAATTTGCGGGTATATCTTATCTAACAAAAGAATTTGGTGATAGAAAAGTAAATGGAGCTTCTTTGTATTTGAAAAATATTAATAATATTACAAAAGAAATGCAATTAGAGATTTTAAAGAGGGATAAGTTAAACTATGTATTCCAGAGTTTGTCTTTAATATCTATTGCACCAATATTATTACTAGAACCATTAAAAAGTTGGTCAATTAGTAACTTCTCGTTTACAGAGAGTTGGTATAATGGAAAACCAGGAATGATTGTTCAAATTTTAATATTAGTTTTAACCATTATATCTTATATATTAGTTAGAAGATTGAAAGATAATGGTTCAACAGGAATGAATACAAAAAATACAGAAAATCCATGGCAGGCAAAATTATATAAAAATAAATTTGTTAAAAAGATTGTTGATATGTTTATTCCAAAAGATGGAACAAAAGAATATAGGAAAGTACAACAATTATTAAAAGATGCAGCATCACATTTAAGAATGGAATGGTTATATATTAATAGAATAACCCTTGCAATTGTAACTTGTATTGCATCATTAATTATATTTGTATATTTACATCAATTAGCAATTGATTATGTATATACAGAGCCGACGACGACATATGATATTCTACGGCGAAATGACAGAAGAAGATAGGGCAACAGCAATGGAATTAACAGAACATGATAATGAAGTTATAGATCAGTTTAGGGGCGACTTGGATGCTACTCTACAACAAGTACAGATTGTTGTAGAAAGAACAGATTTCTATGAGGAATATGACGAAAGTGGAGTGGCACAGGCAGCAGAAAGAATTTTTGATAAGATTCAAATTGTCAATAGTGAATATTTGCAATGGTTTGAAGTGTTATTATCTTTCGTATTTGCCATTATTGGATATATGGCACCAATCTGGATGTTAATGTTCCAAGCAAAGATGAGACAAATTGAAATGGAAGATGAAGTAATGCAATTCCAAACAATTATCTTGATGCTTATGAGAATTGAAAGGGTTAATGTTGAGATGATTTTGGAATGGCTAGAAAGATATGCCAATATCTTCAAAGAACCAATAGGAAAATGTTTGAATAACTATGAAGCAGGTGCATGGGAAGCTTTAGAGGAAATGAAAGAAGAAATTAGTTATATGCCACTTGTTAGAATCGTAGAAAGTATGCAAGCTGCAGTAGAAAAAATACCAATCAAAGATGCATTTGATGAATTAGAGTCAGAAAGAGACTATTATCAAGAAAAAAGAAAAGAATCAAATGATAGATTAATTAAAAGAAAAGGTATGATAGGAAAGGCAATCGGATTTGCACCGATGGTATGTATGTTTGTTGGATACCTAATTGTACCATTAGTATTTATAGGATTAACAAGTATGTCAAGTTCATTCAGTACAATGATGACACAAACTTAAAAATGTAGATAAAGGAGGAATTATAATATGGAAAATGCATCAAAAGCATTGATTATAGCAGCAAGTGTATTAATTGCAATTGTTATAATTTCTGCCTTTATTTTAATGATGAGTAATTTAACGAGTTATCAAGAATCCTCTTATCAATCAAATTTGAGTGCACAGATAGCAGAATTTAATAATCAATATACGACTTATGATAGAAGTGACATAAGAGGAAGTGATATGATATCACTAATGAATAAAGTATCAGATTATAATACGAGATATACAGGAGAAGAAGGATTTACAAAAATGCAAATAACGATTAAAATGAATGGGTATAACGACGATTTATCTTTTGATTATACGAATAGAATCATAACGGAAAGTCAATATACACAAGATAATATTTATTTAATTGTTGGACAACCTACTTTAAAGACTGTTAATGGTTCAAATGCAGTGACTAGTGAAGTTACTAGTGGACCTATACGAGCAATTGAAAATAAATATCAACAGAAATATTGTAATCAACTTTCTTCTGAAATTTCTAATATTCAATCTATAATGGAAAGTGATATTTATAGAACTACAAGTGAAAAAAATCAAGCATTTGATGATGAAAAGATTTTACCAAATCCAGCTAGTAATTATGGTGGAATTAGTGTGATATATGAAGATGCTTTAAAATATTATGAATATATACAATTTAAAAGAGCATATTTTGATTGCGTAGGGGAACCTGAATATGATAATAATACAGGAAGAATTCTCAAAATGGAATTTGAATGTACTGGAATAGGAGTTTAATATGGAGAATGCATCAAAAGCATTGTTAATGGCTGGAGGAGTTCTGTTGGGAATTATGGTTCTTTCATTAGGTGTATTGCTATTTACAAGCTTTGGAGGAACTTCTAGTCAGATACATGATAATATTGAAGAAAATCAAGCAACACAATTTAATAGTCAATTTACTTCCTATATGGGAAAAGATAATGTGACAATTCATGATGTGGTTTCTATGGCAAAATTAGCAACACAAAACAACCAGAATTATGAATTTGCACATCGAGCACCTGCAGATGTTACAGGAAATGATAGGTACATATCTGTTCTTTGTAACAATGTTTCAATAGAGTTAGGATATATCGAGACGCAAACTGCAGAACAAAGGAAAAACCAAGTAGAAACACATTTTAATGATTTAATTTCAAATGAATTAAGTTTAGTAACTGCAAATGGCTTACCTAAATATAATGTACAAGTTCAGATAAGTGATGTAACGAAAAGAGTATATAAAGTTATATGTAATAAAATAACATAAATGTAAAGGTGAAACATGAAAAAGTTAATTATATTTTTAGTAATTGTATTAATCATTGTTGCTACAGTGGGATATGTGTACCTAAATTATAAAGCAAATTATAATGAAGCACAGGTAAAAAATGCACAATATGAAAGTTATGATGGAAAAGAAATATTTGGTACAGATTTAGCAACATTAATCAATAAGGCAGTAGATGATAATACAAAAAATAAGATAGAAAAAGAAGATACAGGATTATATGCTGATAATAGCACAGATTCTATTAGAATAGATGTTTTGTTTACAGATGATAATAAAGTACACTCTATGGAAGAAATTTATAATAGTGGAACAGATACATTTATGCAATATTATAATCAAATAAGATTTAAATGTACAAAAATTGATTACCATAGTAAAACAGGAAGAGTTAGCTATATGTATTTTGAACAAATAGCTAGTTAAAGTATGTTATTAATGTTACTAAAGAAATTTAGTAAAAAAATAGAAAAAATATATATTTAAATAAAAAAGGGAGGGATTTATTATGGAGAATGCATCAAAAGCATTAATTATCGCAGGAGCTATATTACTTGCCATTTTAATTATTTCATTAGGAATTTTAATTTATAATCAAGCAGCAGGAATTGTCAACAGCAATTCAATGAGTGATGTTGAAATTACACAATTTAATGCACAATTTACACAATATCAAGGAACACAATCAGGATCAACAGTAAGAGCTTTATTACAAGAAGTATTATCAAATAACTTAACACAAGATGATGACAGTAGAAAAGTTATAGTAACTGGAGATGCAGGTGTAGCAATTGGTTTAACCACTTCAAGTGTTAATATGGAACAAATTAATACAGGAGGATCTTATACAGTTACATGTGGATATGGAACAAGTGGAGCAGCCAATGCAGGTTTGGTAACATTTATTAAGATTGATAAAAGACAATAATGACTTAAGCTAAAAGATAAAATAAAAATATATGTAAGACAAAGGAGTAATTAATTATGGAGAATGCATCAAAAGCATTAATTATTGCAGGAGCAATATTACTTGCAATCTTGATTATTTCATTAGGAATCTTAATTTACAACCAAGCAGCAGGAATTGTCAATAGTAATTCAATGAGTGATGTTGAAATTACACAATTTAATGCACAATTTACACAATATCAAGGAACACAGTCAGGAACAACAGTAAGAGCATTATTACAAGAAGTATTATCAAATAATATGACACAAGATGATGATGGCAGAAAAGTTTCAGTAAATGGAGATATTACAATGGCAGCTACTGCTTCTTCTGCACCAATTAACAGTGTGACAACAGGTGGATCTTATACAGTTACATGCAATTATGGAACAAGTGGAGCAGCAAATGCAGGTTTAGTAACAAGCATTACAATTAATAAAAGATAATAAGCATTTAATCTAAAATACAAAAATGAAAAAATAGAGAACAAAGGAGGAAGTTATTATGGAGAATGCATCAAAAGCATTAATTATTGCAGGAGCAATATTACTAGCAATCTTAATTATTTCATTAGGAATCTTAATTTATAATCAAGCGGCAGGAATTGTTAATAGTAATTCAATGAGTGATGTTGAAATTACACAATTCAATGCACAATTCACACAATATCAAGGAACACAATCAGGAACATCAGTAAGAGCTTTATTACAAGAAGTATTATCAAATAATATGACACAAGATGATGATAACAGGAAAGTTGAAGTTACTGGAGCTGTTACAATGGGTAAAAATGCTTCATCTGCACCAATCAATAGTATAACAACAGGAGGATCTTATACAGTTACATGTAATTACGGAACAAGTGGATCAGCAAATGCAGGTTTAGTAACAAGTATTAATATTACAAAAAGAAACTAGTACTTAACTAGAAAATAAGTATAAAATTATGTAAAAGAAAGGATGATATACTATGGAAAATGCAGCAGATGCATTAAAAATGGCGGCAGCCGTTCTTGTTTTTGTAATGGCATTGGGAATTGGTATATCATCTTTTTCTCAAGCAAGAACAGCAGCAGATACACTAATTAGCTATACAGATAGAGATAGTGTAACACAATATGCAGAAGATATAGGTACAAAAACAAGATTTGTTGGAAAAGAAACGATTGTACCAACAATTTATAGATCATATAGAGAAAATTATAAAATTGTTTTTTATCATTCAGATGGAACACCAATTGAGTTATATACTAGAATAAGAAATGGCGTAAGAGAGTCTGTAAATTCTATAGATTTAGAGAAAGATGTTATAGGAGATACCAGACAACAAGATAATTTTATAATGGCATTATTATATGGTATAAAAGCAAATGGAAGATTAAGTAGAGCAGATGGGTCAACAATGGATTTTTCTGAATTTCAAGCAGAATTAGAAACGAATAATTCAGGGATAAGCTTGAATTCTCAAGGAATTTATGATACAATATTAAAGAATAGTACTTTTGAAGAAAAATATGGTGTATATTATCAAGATGATTTATTGCCGGAAGATTATGATCCAGATACAGATATTAGTGATCAATTTGATGAACCAGAAACACCAGACTCTAATAAAACAAAGAAAAGAATTATATCTTATTATAAACAATAGCATATGTACAATATAATAATGGTATTATAAGGAGGATAAAATTATGGGAGATTCATTGATGACAATTGTTGCAATTGTACTAGCTGCAGTTTTAATGTTTGTTTTTCCATTAATGTCAATGTCAGATAGGACTGATGACATATCACAACTAACGGTAAAAACAGCTACAACGGAGTTTGTAGATAATGTGAGAACAACAGGAAGATTATCTATGGACGATTATGCAGCATTTGAACAAGAAATTGCAGCAACAGGAAATACATATGATATCGAAATGGAAGTAAAAGTGTTAGATGAAAACCCTGGAAAGAAAACAACATTGGCAAGTTCTACAAAAATAGGTGAAAATGTTTATTATTCAATGTATACATCACAAATATTGGATACATTATCTTCAAGTGATGGAACGACTAAGGTACTTGCATTAAAAGAGGGGGACATGTTTTCAACAAGTGTAAGAAATACAAATACAACTTTATCACAACAATTGAAGAACTTCTTTTATACAGTAGCTGGAAATGATACATATACAATCGCTGCAGAACATGGTGGATATGTAACAGCAAATGGAAGCGGAAATTAACATTGTAATATATTATGAAATAGCCTGTAATGAAGAATTACAGGCTATTAAAAAATTAGATACAAAGGAAAGATAGAATTATGATGAAATATCAATATTTAGCCGTTGTTTTTGTCATTATCATGTTACCAATATCATTAGTTTTTTCAGCATATATTGGGGCACAATTGGATACATTAGATTTACAAATATCTTATGATACAAAATTGGATAATGCAACATATGATGCCATAAAAGCATTTCAATTAAATACTGTAAACAGTAGTACATCAGATATCATAAATTCCAAAATGAGGGATATCGAAGCAGCAGCAAATAGTTTTTTTACATCTATTGCTAATAATTTTAATATGGCAGGGTATAATAGTGATAATTTAAAAGAATATGTACCAGCATTGGTATTTACCTTATATGATGGTTTTTATATTTATTCACCATTTGAAAATACATTAGATGAAGAAACAAGAAGTCGTTTACCAGCTAATGCTACATATACTAATGGAGAAGAAGTTACAGGTTTAAAGCCATATATCTATTATAGTTGTCGATATGTAAAAGGACAATTAGATGTGACAATAACCTATTCTCTTGATAACTATATTACAGTACAAGGAACAGATCAGAATGGAAAAGCAATTAATGATGCAGGATATTTGTTAGATGATAGTTTGTATTATAATGATGCAACAGGAGAAGTTCAATATAGAGGCGTTAGTATTACTTCAGAACCACAATTAAGAGAGCGTGTAGGTGATGTGGAGTATGCATACATAAAAATCAATGGTGTAAAATATTATAGAGAAAATGATAATACGAATACATGGTTTACAATAACGAATGGAAGAAAAAGTACAATTGCTAATCCATTTAGAAATGAAAACAATGATATGGGATATCGTTATTATGTAGAAGCCTATGAATTTAAGCAAAGATTACAAAGTTATGGTGTTACAAGTTTGAAATCATCAAATGCTGTAGGAGTAAATGATATTACAAATGCTGATGGAGATGTCATATATAGTTTTACAGATGCAGACAATAATATATTTGATTTTGATGGTATAGAAGAGTCTGATTCTACGTTTAACAATCATAGAATGGCAGTTATTCGTTATGTCATTGAAAGCAATTTAACGGTTTCATTAGCAAATTATAATAATTTTGGAACAGGAACATATGAATTTAGAATGCCAAAATTAGCAGAAGAAGATTGGGCAAGAATATTAGATAATGTTTGCTTGATTAGTTTTTTACAAGGATTAAGTATTGGTGGAAAGATATATAATGGATATTCTGTTATTAATAATAATAAAAATGAAGAAGTTGTAACAGAAAATTCTATCTATATTATAGAAAATGTTAATGATAGTAATAGTGAATATCATAGAGTAACTCATAAAGGTTTAGAAAATATGGTAAATGCAACAACATCAAGAGGCGTATTTAATGTTGATATGGAAAGAAAATCTTTAGGAAGTACAGAATCAGAAATCACTTTGTATTTTTATCCACATTGGAATTTAGGATGTTATACTTGTTATGTGGCTCAAACAAATACAGAAAGTTCATTTGAGAATATTTATGCATATCTGGATGGATTAAGTAATAAAACACTGGCAAAATTATATTATACAGCATTAGGTAGAGAACGATATAGTATGTACAAAGTATTTAGAAATGCAGAACAACATGTAAATGAATTTAGACTTCAAACTTTAACTTTAGGACCAAATGGATTAGGTGATGTCATTGATGATGGAGTACTGGACTCTACAGATGCAAACTATATACAAGCATATATAGCAGGACGAGCCGTACTGACAGATGAACAAATGGATAAAGCAGATGTTAATCGAGATGGTGTAATTGATATGGTAGATATTAATTTAATAGTGGCATATATCAATCATTAATTTATTATTATAAAAATACAATAGATTTAAAAATGTATAAAAAAATAAAAAAAGCTAATAATATTATAAAATCTAAAATAGGAGCGTATATGTATAAAAAGATTTTAGTAAAAATAATATTATTAGTTTTTTTGTTTATCATGTATAGTTATATATTAGTGATTCATTATATACCAGATGAAATTACGATATTTGAAGGAGAGAATATATCATTAAAAACAATTTTTGGTATGACAGTAAATTCGGAAGATGAGATTTTAGAGGTTTCTGCAAATTCAGGTGAAAAGACAATTCATAAAATTGGAAATGAAACATTATCTGTTAGCTTATTTGATAAGCTATTTCTAAAAAGTGTAGATGTTTCTGTACTTCCTAAGACAACAGTGATTCCTGTTGGAAATATTGCAGGTGTCAAATTATATACAAATGGTGTTTTAGTAGTGGGAATGTCTGAAATAGAGGGAGAAGATAGTAAAACATATAAACCATATGAAAATACAGGAATAGAAGAAGGAGATACAATCGTAAAAGTAAATGACAATCTTGTGAATTCAACAGATGATTTAATAGAAAAAGTAAATATGTCAAAAGGAGAAAAAGTAGATATAGAATATCTACATGATGAAGAAACAAAAGAATGTAGCATAACACCAGTAAAAACAAGTGAAGAAGAATATAAATTAGGCTTATGGGTGAGAGATAGTGCAGCTGGAGTCGGAACAGTTACCTTTTATGAACCATCAACACAAAGTTTTGGAGCACTAGGGCATGGAATTACAGATATAGATACAGGAGATTTATTAAATATTGCATCAGGAGAATTTGTAACAGCAAAAGTATTAAATATAAAAAAAGGAGAAGATGGTAATCCTGGAAAAATACAAGGTACTGTAGAAAAACAAGAAACGATTGGTGAAATTACTAAAAATACAGAATTTGGAATATATGGAAAAATACAAGATTTATCTAGTTTAAATATTGATACAAGTAAAGAAATGGAAGTGGCTATGAG
The DNA here is from genome assembly GCA_949288095.1 of uncultured Eubacteriales bacterium. Lineage (GTDB taxonomy): Bacteria > Bacillota > Clostridia > TANB77 > CAG-508 > CAG-269. Next base: position 34,644 of record CASEIX010000003.1, on the reverse strand, counting down.
AGAAGAAATCAAAACTGGAAAGGCAATGATTTTATGTAGTTTAGATAATCAAACTGTAAAAGAATATGAAATTGAGATAACGAAAATATATAGAGATAATAATTATAATAATAAAAGTATGGAAATCAAAGTGACTGATGAAGAATTAATAGAAAAAACAGGGGGAATTATTCAAGGAATGAGTGGTTCACCTATCATACAAAATGGAAAATTTGTAGGAGCTGTTACGCATGTTTTGGTAAATTCATCAACAGAAGGTTATGCTATATTTGGAGATTTGATGCTAAAACAATCAAAAGAAGTAAACTAAAAGGGATTTTGGGGACAGACTCATTTTTCCTTTTTTTAATTTTATATACAGAAAAAATATAGAATATAAAAAATGAAACGATTTTGCGTATCTAAATTTGAAACTAGAAATTCTTAAAGAAAAAAATGAGGAATGTTCATGGGCAAGCAAGTGATATATTCATTTCTTATAAATGTCTCGGCTCAATACGTACTTTACTCTTTCTAGATAAAAAATAAATGAGCCTCTCGCTGCAAGAATTCGCGCTTCCTCATTTATTTTTTATTTAGAAAGAGTACAAGCACTCCAATCACATTCGACATATTATGCGAAATGAATATATCACTTGCTTGAGCCTGAATGAAAGAGGCTTGTTTTTTTCTTTTAGAATTTCTGTGAAAATTTAGCTTATACAAAATCGTGTAATGACTTTATATTCTATATTTTTTAGATATCTCAATTTAAAAAGGGAAAAATGAGTCTGTCCCCAAAATCCCTTTTTAATTAATAAGCATTGGACCAATATTGGTAACCGTTCCAGCACCTAAGGTTAAAACAATATCATTTTTTTCAACATGTGTTTTTACATAATTGGCACATTCATCAAAATCAGGTATATATAAAGCTTCTTTTCCTAAAGATTGAAGTTTAGAAACCAAATCTTTAGAAGAAATGTTATAAGTATTTGTTTCTCTAGCCGCATAAATGTCTAATACAATGACATGATCAAAATTCATTAAGGCATTGGCAAAATCATCTAATAAATTTTTGGTTCTACTATATGTATGTGGTTGGAAAATAACCCAAGATTCATGATATTTCTTATTCATTAGAGATTTTGCAGTAGCAATAATTTCTGTTGGATGATGTCCATAATCATCATAAACACTGGCTATATTATTGATTTTTCCTTTATATTCAAATCTTCTGTGAGCACCAGTAAATTCTAACAATGCAGATTTTATGACATCTAAAGATATATTATATTTCATACAAATAGAAATACAAGCAAGAGCATTTGAAACATTGTGTTTACCAGGAACAGATAATTGGAATGTATCTAAAAATTTATCGTGATAGTAAACATCAAATTTTGCAAAACCATCATCATTAAATTCAATATTCGTACCATAAACATCAACTTCTTTATTAGAAACACCATAAGTAATAAGGCTAGCATTTGTTTCTTTAGCTAATTCTAAACAGTTGATATCATCTCCATTTAGAATTAAAATACCATCCTCAGGTAATAACTTTACATATTTAATAAATGCTTTTTTTATATTTTCTAGATTTTTAAAATAGTCTAAATGATCATTATCAATATTTAAAATAATCTCTGCTTTAGGACTAAATTTTAAAAAGCTTTCTACATATTCACAAGCTTCTATAATAAAATGTTCACTATTTCCTACTCTATAATTACCATCTAATTGCTTTAAATAAGCACCTACTTGTATGCTTGGATCTGTTAAAGCTTTCATAAAGCAAAGAGAAACCATAGAGGTGGTAGTAGTTTTTCCATGTGTTCCAGAAATACATATTGTATCTTTAAAACATCTTGTAATTTCTCCTAAAAAATCAGCTCTTTCAATAGTAGGAATATGTTGATTTTTAGCTTCTACCATTTCAGGATCTTCTGGTTTAATAGCAGCAGAATAAACAACAACATCTGCTTTTTTTACATCTTCTATATTATGTCCAATGGTAACTTTAATTCCTCTATTTTTTAATGTTTGAACAGATTCAGAATTGGCTAAATCAGAACCAGTAATATGAAATCCCCAGTTATGAAGAATTTCAGCAATTCCGCTCATGCTGACACCACCAATTCCAATCATATGTATATTTTTATATTTCTTTAAATTATCTATTTTAGGCATTAAAAGACACTCCTTTGTAAATATTTGATTAGCATAAAATTCCAAAAGGAATTATATAATTATATCGTGAAAAATTCAATACTTTTAAAGAAATTTACAGATAAAAATAGAGGTGATTGGTTAGTTAAGAATGAATTCATTTATAAAAAAACAAGGGGAAAAAGTATATATTTTAGTATATTAGGAATTGTAAAAAATGTTACTATATAAAAAAATAAAAAAAATGTAAAAAAAAGAAGGAAAAAAATTTTTTATGGAGAATAATATAATTGTACATAAGAGTAAAATATGTACAAAAATTTTTTAAAACTTAAGGAAGGTAGGTGCACTACAAAATGCAAATCACAGATGTACGTTTAAGAAAAGTAAATTCAGAGAACAGAATGAAAGCTGTTGCTTCTGTAACATTCGATAACGAATTCGTTATTCATGATATTAAAGTTATCGAAAGTCAAAATGGATTATTTATAGCTATGCCAAGTAGAAAAACTCCAAACGGAGAATTCAAAGATATAGCTCATCCAATCAATGCTGAAACTAGAGAGAAAATTCAAAAAGCTATATTAGAGGCTTATGAAGCTCCAGAAACAGAGGAATCAGCAGAATAATAATAAATGAAAAGCACTTTTTGTAGTGCTTTTTTTTGTGTCATAATATGAAAGGGATACTTTTTGGACATAAAAACTTGAAAAAGTAGTGAAAACAATGTAAAATAGTATAGATTATTGTTTGAAAAGAGGAAAGAAAATGTTTTTAATAGTAGGTTTAGGAAATCCTGAAAATGAATATGCAAATACAAGACATAATATCGGATTTGATACAATAAACAAATTAGCAAAACAATATACAATTGGAATGAATAAACATAAATTTAAGGGAATCTATGGTACAGGAATAATTGAAAATGAAAAAGTTATTCTTTTAAAACCACAAACCTATATGAACTTAAGTGGAGAAAGCGTGATAGAAGCCATTCAGTTTTATAAAATAGATTTAGAAAATGTCATTGTCATCTATGATGATATGGATGTAGAACCGGGTAACATAAAAATAAGAAAAAAAGGTGGACCAGGTTCTCATAATGGAATGAAATCTGTTATACAAAATTTGCATTCAGAAGAATTTACAAGAATTAGAGTAGGAATTGGAACACCTGAATATAAAAATGATAGAATTCAATATGTCATAGGAAAAATTTTATCAGAAGAAGATAAGGAAAAATTAAATATAGGAACAGATAAAGCAAAAGATGCCATAATAGAAATGATAAAAAATGGCGTAGATTCAGCAATGAATAAATTTAATTAGCAAGAGAGGAAAGAATCAGATGTTAGAATTATTTATAAAAAGAAACGAAAAGCAAAGACAAATTATATTGATAGAAGATGGAAAAATGATAGAATATTATGAAGAAGGAGAAGAAGATAATAAAAACGAAGGTAATATTTACATTGGTGTTGTTAAAGACATTGTAAAAGGAATGCAAGCAGCATTTGTAGATATTGGTATAGAAAAAAATAGTTTAATCCATTTAAAAGATATTCTAGAAAAGAAAGATGAAAAAAAGGAGAAACCAAATATCAATCAAGATATTTGTACTGTTATAAAACCAAATCAAAAATTATTGGTACAAATTAAAAAAGATAGCAATGAAAAAAAAGGTGCTAGAATATCCACACATATTAATTTACCAGGAAAATATATTGTTCTTATGCCAAATACAGATATTATTACAGTTTCACAAAAAATAGAAAATAAAGAGGAACAAGAACGACTAATAAAAGTAGTAAAACAAAATATGACAAAAGGAAATGGAGCTATTATTAGAACATCAGCAGAAGGAAAAGAAAAAGAAATCATAGATGATATAAAATATGTGGAAAATAAGTGGGAAAGGATTCTTAAAGATAGTAAAGATGAAAAACAAAAAGTACCAAGACAGTTATATAAGAGTGAAGATATTGTTGAAAAAATGTTAATGGACTTAGCAAATAAAGGAATCTCACAAGTAACCGTAAATGATAGTATAGATTATAATGAAATTCAAAAAATAAAAAGTGAAAATGAAGAATATAAAGATTTATCAATTATCGTAAAAAGCGAAGAATCTATTTTTAAAGTGTATGACATAGAACAACAAATTCATAAAATTACGAATAGAAAAATATGGCTAAAATGTGGAGGATTTATCACAATTGATAAAACGGAAGCATTAACAGCAATTGATGTCAATACAGGAAAGTACACAGGAAATAAAACAATGGAAGATACCGTTTTCAAAGTTAACAAAGAAGCGACTATTGAGATTGCAAAACAGCTAAGACTTAGAGACATAGGAGGTATCATCATTATTGATTATATAGATATGCAAGAAGAAAAAGATAAAAAAGAAATAGAAAATTTATTAAAAGAAGAACTAAAAAAAGATAGAAGCAAAACACAAATAGAAGGATTTACAAAACTAGATTTAATGGAAATGACAAGAAAACATATATGTAGCCATAAAAATTGAAACGTTGGGGACGTGTCAAATCGTTCCATTTTGGAACGATTTGACCTGTCCCCAACGTTCCATCAAAGAGAAAGGATATGCAAAAAAATGAATGTAGGATTTATATCACTAGGTTGTAGTAAAAATCTAATAGATACGGAATGTTTAATAGGAAAGTTTAAAAATAATCGATTTCAGATTGTGAATGAAGAAGAAAAAGCAGATATTTTAGTGATTAATACTTGTGGATTTATAGAATCTGCAAAAGAAGAGGCAATTGATACAATATTGGAAATGGCAGAATACAAAAAACAAAGATGTCAATATGTAATTGTTATGGGATGCTTAGTTCAAAGATATTATGAAGAATTAGTAAAAGCTTTACCAGAAGTAGATTTATTCATAAAAATAGAGGATTATGATAAATTATGGGATAAAATAGAAGATTTACTAAAAAGAGGTATTGTGGAAGGAAAGAACAAAAGGACAAGTAAAAAAATAACAGAGATACCACAAATGCCAATGTTTACTGAGCAAGAATTTTTAAATAGAACCATTACAACAGGAAACAATTATGCTTATATCAAAATAGGAGAAGGATGTAGTAATCAGTGTACATATTGTGCCATACCATATATCAGAGGACCATTTGTAAGTAGAAAGATGGAAGATATTTTAGAAGAGGCAAATATGTTGGCAAAAAAAGGAATTAAAGAATTAATTGTCATAGCTCAAGATACAACAAAATATGGAATAGATATATATGGAAAATCGAAATTACCAGAACTATTGGAAAAGTTGAGTAAAATAGAAGAGATACAATGGATTCGTTTCTTATATGCCTATCCAGAAGGTATTACAGAACAACTAATCCATGGTGTTGCAAATAATGATAAGATTGCCAATTATTTTGATATACCAATCCAACATATTTCCAATACAGTACTAAAAAGAATGAATCGAAGAACCAATAAAACACAAATAGAAGGTTTATTGAAAACCATTCGTAAAAACATACCAGATGTTGTTTTAAGGACAAGCTTAATTGTAGGATTTCCAGGAGAAACAAAAGAAGATTTTGAAGAGTTGAAAGAATTTGTAAAAGTTGCAAAGTTTGATAAATTAGGTACATTTATGTATTCAAAAGAAGATGGAACACCAGCAGAAAAATTACCAAATCAAATTCATGGAAATACAAAGAAAGCAAGATATAACCAAATTATGCAAATACAACAAGAAATTTCTAAAGAAATTCAAAGCAAAAAAATTGGTAAGACATATAAAGTGCTGGTTGAAGATATGTCTTTTGATGGAAAATATTATATTGGAAGAACCATGCAAGATCTACCAGAAATGGATGGAATTGTGTATATAAAAAATGAAACAGATAAAAAGTCAGAAGAAATTATAAATCACTTTATCAACTGTAAAGTAACAGAGGTTAGTGAGTATGATATGATAGCAGAGTTTAAGTAAGCCAAGAGAAGTAGTCTCTTGGCCATTTTATATGGGATTCTTTATTTTTTAAATATCAAAATTAACCCAAGTATAATAAATAAAAAGCAAAAAATATTTAAAGAATTCAAGGCGATAATTCCTATTATGTTAATTAATTCGAAAATACATAAGATAGTATAAATGGCAGAATATTTTTTCGACTTATCTTCTCTTTTATTATTAAGAATAATTAATACAACAGAAATAGGTAATAGGATTGTTAAAATAATTTCCCAAGCAGTTTGAAAATCATCTGTGTAGGAATGATCCACAACAAAACTCCATAAAATAATTTTTTCTGTTTGAATTAAAAATAAAAAAGAACAAATAAATCCATAAATTGTATGAATAATACCTAAAGTAACATTTTTCATCAATAAGTCCCCCTTTTTTTATATATTTTTATATAAATTACTATTAAAGTATATAAAAAAAGAATAAAGAAGTAAAGAAAATTTGATTAAAAAAGCGTATCTATAATTGTAAATGGAAATTACTTGAAAAATTGCATATAATCTAGTATAATATTGATATTGAAAACGAGAAGGAAAAGGTGGAAAAGAGTTATGAAAAAAAGAGTATTAACAGGAGATAGACCAACAGGAAAATTACATATAGGACATTATTTTGGTTCATTAAAAAAGAGAGTAGAAATGCAAAATAGTGGAGATTATGATATCTATATATTAATTGCAGATGTGCAAGCATTAACAGACAATTTTAATCATCCAGAAAAAGTAAGAAAAAATGTAAGAGAATTGGCTATGGATTATTTATCATGTGGGATTGATCCAGAAAAAACAACCATATATATTCAATCCATGATACCAGAAACAGCAGAATTAACAGTATATTATTCAAATTTAGTAACAATTGCAAGACTTCAAAGAAATCCAACGGTAAAAACAGAAATTGCACAAAAAAAAGAATTATTTGGAGAAAGTGTTACCTATGGATTTTTAGGTTATCCAGTAAGTCAAGCAGCGGATATTACAACTTTTGAAGGAGAATTGGTTCCTACTGGTGAAGACCAAGAGCCATTAATTGAACAATGTAGAGAAATTGTTAGAAAATTTAATAGTATTTATGGAGAAGTATTAACAGAACCTAAAATTGTCTTATCAGAAGGAAAAAGAATTAAGGGGTTAGATGGTAACGAAAAAATGGGAAAATCTCTTGGAAATGCTATCTATTTATCAGATTCAGAAGAGGAAATTACGAAAAAAGTCATGAGTGCAGTAACAGATCCCAATAGAATAAAAAAAGACGATTTAGGAAATCCTGATATATGTATGGTAGCATATTATCATAAACTATTTTCTAGCAAAGAAGAAATCGATACCGTATGTGCAGAATGTAAAGCAGGAAAAAGAGGATGTGTTGCTTGTAAAAAACAACTAGCAAACAATATTAGTGAATATTTAAAACCAATAAGAGAAAAAAGAAAATATTATGAAGAACATCCAGAACTAGTGGATAAAATCTTAAAAGAAGGAACAGAAAAAGCAAGAAAAACAGCACAAGAGACAATGAAAAAGGTAAAGAAAGCAATGAAATTAGATTATTTTGAAAAATAAAAAAGGGAAGTATTATGGGATTATTCAAAAGAAATAAAAAAGAACCAAAGAAACAAGAGAAAACTTGGGAAAATAACCAAGAAGATAGAATAGGAGAATATGATTATGAAAGTATAGATAGAGGATATTTGATTAAGATATTGAGAGTAAAAGCAGTTAAGAATATACAATATAGAAATAGTGAAAGAACAAAACTTATGTTAGCAAAAGTAAGCAAATTAAGAGTAGATGATACATTTATGTTCGATGAAGTAAGAGATATTGCATTTGAGCTAAATGAAAGACAACTTCCAAGTTATGATGTATTAAAAGCTGTAGCACATCAGTATGAAATTCAAGAAAGGACAGAAAGTGAAGGATGTCAATATTTGGGGATTGTAGATAGTACGGAAAATGGGTATGAAATAACAAGATATAGTCATGGTGTGGAAAATTACATAAAACAACAAATTGATCCAATGATTATAGCACAAAAAGAACAAGAAAGAAGAGAGTCAAATGCAAGATATAAACAGAAGCAACTAAATGAAAGACGATCATTATATATGGAAAGTTTAAAAGCACAAGAGTATATTGATGCAATGCAAAGAGAATATGATCAAAGAAAGGCAAATCCGTATTTATACAAAGAAGGTCAATATGTAATGGATAGAAAAATTTATGAGGACTATAATGGTATTAATCTTCAAACTGGAGAAATTTTGAGAATCCGACATTTAGATAAAGTAGTAAAAACGAAAGACACAGGAATATACTTATATCAAGGTAATATTTATTCAACACAAAATGAAGATGATGTGGAATTTTTGGAAGGTGGAAACCCAGGAGAAGTACCAGTATGTTTTGAATTACCTAAGAGACTGTCTGATATAGTGAATGAACAAAACCCAGAAGAAATAAGAAGCGTGTTAGAATTATTATCTAGTGCAAGAAATTATTCTAGAAATGAAGGATTGGTATATTTAGGAGAAATTAATGAAAATTGGGCGGTCAATTTTAGACCAGAATCAACGCATTTTGGAAAAAGAGTAAAAGAATTAAAAGCAAGATATTATCAAGAAAATGGTAATAAGAATATAGGGCAAAATTATGGAGAATGATATAATGTAAATTAAAAGGAGGAACTATGTTTACAGATTATACAAAAATCATTATCAAATCAGGAGATGGTGGAAATGGAGCAGTATCTTTTAGACGTGAAAAATATGTAGCAGCAGGTCGGACCTGACGGTGGAGATGGTGGAAAAGGTGGAGATATCTATTTTCAAGTTGACAAAGATAAAAATACATTAATTGATTTTCGTTATAATAAAAAATTTAAAGCAGGAAATGGTGAAAATGGAAGTGGAAGCCATTGTAATGGAAAATATGGAAAAGATTTATATATTAAAGTTCCAATTGGTACAGTAGTAAAAGATGTAGAAACAGGAAAGGTAGTGGCAGACTTATCTACACCAGAGCAAACAGAATTGGTTTTAAAAGGTGGTAGAGGAGGAAGAGGAAATTCTCATTTTGCAACTTCTACAAGACAAGCTCCTAGATTTTCGGAAGATGGAGATAAAGGAGAAGAAAAAGAAGTTATATTAGAGTTAAAATTATTAGCTGATGTGGGATTATTAGGATTCCCAAATGTCGGAAAATCTACCTTTTTATCAATTGTTACTGATGCAAAGCCAAAGATTGCAAATTACCATTTCACAACATTACAACCAAATCTAGGTGTTGTAAAAACAAAAAACGGAGATGGATTTGTGATTGCAGATATTCCTGGAATTATTGAAGGAGCAAGTGAAGGAGTAGGTCTAGGAATTCAATTCTTAAGACATGTAGAAAGAACCAGATTATTATTACACTTTTTAGATGTGTCAGGACAAGAAGGAAGAAATCCAGTAGAAGATTTTTATACCATTAACAAAGAATTAAAAAATTACAGTGAAAAATTAAGTACGAGAAAACAAATTATTGTAGCCAATAAAATAGATGTACAAAATGAAGAATTAATAAAAGAAGTAGAAGAATTGGCAAAAAAAGAAGGATTAGAATTATATAAAATATCAGCAGCAACAAAACAAGGTGTTCAAGAATTAATTGACCATGTAGCAGAAGTTTTAAAAACATTACCAAAAGAAGAATTGGTTGAAATAGAAGATAAAAAAATATATACATTAGAAGAAAAAGAGGATGATTGGACGATTAAGATAGAAGATGGTGTCTTTATTGTATCAGGAAGAGCAGTTCAAAGATTAATGGGAAGAGTCAATATTGAAGATAATGAATCTATGTACTATTTACAAAAATGTTTGAAAAATATGGGAATTGAAGATAAATTAAAAGAAATGGGCGTTTGTGAAGGAGATACCGTTATTTTAGATGATTGGGAATTAGAATGGTATGAGTAGAAGTGCTTAATTGAAAAAAATATAAAAAGGTATGACATTTTTCTCATACCTTTTTTACATAATATTTGTATTTTTTATTAATCACGAGAATGTTCGGGAGAATCTTTTTGTGGTGTTGGTCTCCTACCATATTTTAACTCAGAAAATGCTATTGTTAATTCATCAACTCTTTTTGAAGGTAGTCCCATAAAAATCAACGCTTCTTTTACAGCTTCAGGAGGCATATTAAAACCAATTAATGTACCCAACATAAATTGTTCTTGAAAAGTTAAGTCATATTTACTATAGGTTAACATAGCAGCTATGAGATCTATATCCCTGATATCAGATTTATAAAAATCTTGTACTGTAGAATGCAAAGATAGTATATCATTATCAAACATATCAAGAAGTTGTTGATATGTTTCTTCTGGAATCTTTTTTACCATTTCTTGGACTTCTGGTAAAATAGTTCTTTTAATTTCTTCTCCTTCAAAATATTCTTGTGCTACGGTTTTTTCTCTTCTTGATTTTTTATTTGAATTCATTTTTATTTCTCCTTATAGAATTAATTTCGGTTTTTAATAAGGTATTACCGATGAACTTTTATGGTATACAACAATTTACATAATCTATATAATTATAACATAATTATGAAGATTTGTAAAATTTCATCATTAGTGGTTGACGAAACCAAAAAAAAATGATATAAATATTAAATGAAATTTATGGCCCCTTGGTCAAGCGGTTAAGACGCCACCCTCTCAAGGTGGAATCATGGGTTCGATTCCCGTAGGGGTCACCATATATTAAAAGGGAGTAGCTTTTAATTACTAATCAACAGTCGCGATAATTATTATCTGGTTAGTAAGCTTTTAAATAAGTAAGCAAGACTTTTAAAAGGATAAAATCTTTTTAAAAGTCTTTTTTTTTGTTGAAAAATATTGATATATTTTCATGGTTTGGATAAAATAAAAGTGAAAATATGCGAAAAAATTAAAGGAGGAAGCAAATTGGAAAGTAAAAACTGGTTTAACAAAGAAGTAAAGGACGTAGAAAAAGAATTAGAAACAAATCAAGAGACAGGTTTATCAGCAGAAGAAGTAACAAAAAGAAGAGAAACATATGGATTCAATCAATTAAAAGAAAAGAAGAAAAAATCTTTATTCATGAGATTTGTAGACCAATTTAAAGATTTTTCTATTATCATTTTAATTATTGCTGCCATTGTATCAGGAGTTGTAGGCGTTGCAGAAGGAGAAGGTATTACAGATACCATTATTATCTTAATTGTTGTTATCTTAAATGCTGTAATTGGTGTTACACAAGAATCAAAAGCCGAAAAATCATTGGAAGCTTTGCAAAAATTAACAGACCACGCATCTAAAGTTATCAGAGATGGAAATGTAACTGTTGTTCCAGCAAAGGAATTAATACCAGGAGATATTGTAGTATTAGATACAGGAGACTATATCCCAGCAGATTTAAGAATTATAGAAGCAGTTAACTTAAAAACACAAGAATCATCATTAACAGGAGAATCTGTACCAGTTGATAAAACAACAGAAAAAATCGATGGAGAAGATGTAGGAATTGGTGATAGAACCAATATGCTATTCTCATCTAGTTTAGTAACTTATGGTAGAGGAAAAGGAATTGTTGTAGAAACAGGAATGACAACAGAAGTGGGAAAAATTGCAGAAATGATTAATGAAACAGAAGAACAAATTACACCTTTACAACAAAAATTAAATAAACTAGGAAAAACATTAGGAATTACAGCTATTGCCATTTGTATCGTTATCTTTATCATAGGATTATTCCAACAAAAAGAACCAATTCATATGTTCATGACAGCTGTATCATTAGCAGTAGCAGCAATCCCAGAAGGATTGGTAGCCGTATCAACTATCGTTTTAGCTATTGGTGTGCAAAAAATGGTTAAGAAAAATGCAATTGTGAAAAAATTACCAGCAGTTGAAACATTAGGAAGTGCAACCGTTATTTGTTCAGATAAAACAGGAACATTAACACAAAACAAAATGACAGTAGAAAAAGTTTTCTTAAATGGTGAGATAAAAGATTTAGAAGAAATTGATAGCAAAAATGTATCAGATGATATGACTACATTGGTATATGCGAATATGTTATGTAATGATACAAAAATTGCCAAAGATGGAACTCTAACAGGAGACCCAACAGAAACAGCGTTAGTAGATATGGCCTTCAAATTGAATTTTGACCCATCTATTTATGATAGAATGATACGTATTGCAGAAGTACCATTTGATTCAGACAGAAAGTTAATGACAACTGTTAATAAAGTAAATCAAAGCTATATTGCTTATACCAAAGGTGGAGTAGATGAATTATTAAAAATTTGTAAAGGATATTTATATAATAATGAAATAAAAAATGATTTAGATAATTATGCAGTCACTGTTAGACAAAAAAATGAAGAAATGGCAAAAGAAGCTTTAAGAGTTTTAGCATGTGCATACAAAGAATTTGATCACGAACCAACACAAGCGGAGTTGGAAAATATAGAAAGTGATTTAATCTTTGTTGGTATGGTTGGAATGATAGACCCACCAAGAGAAGAAGCCAAAAAAGCGGTAGAAAAATGTAAGACAGCAGGAATTAAAACCGTTATGATTACAGGAGATCATAAGATTACAGCAACAGCTATTGCAAAAAAACTAGGAATATTAGAAAATGAAGATGAAGCGATTACTGGTGCAGAATTAGAAAAAATGTCTGATGAAGACCTACAAAAACATGTAAGACACTATTCTGTATATGCCAGAGTTTCTCCAGAGCATAAAGTAAGAATTGTAAAAGCATGGCAAAAAAATGGGGAAATCGTGGCCATGACAGGTGATGGTGTCAATGACAGTCCTGCATTAAAAACATCAGATATTGGTTGTGCCATGGGAATTGTCGGAACAGATGTTGCTAAAGAAGCAGCAGATGTTATTTTAACAGATGATAACTTTGCAACGATTGTATCAGCAGTAGAAGAAGGTAGAAGAATTTATGACAATATCTTAAAAGTTATTCAATTCTTATTATCAAGTAATATAGGAGAAGTTGTTGTATTATTTTTAGCAACATTATTAACACCACTATTTGCTAGTTGGTTTGGAATAACGGATATTGCTCACTTAGAAATTTTATTACCAATTCATATTTTATGGATAAACTTAGTAACAGACTCATTACCAGCATTAGCATTGGCATTTGATCCAGCCAATGCAGACATTATGAATAGAAAACCAAATAAACCAGGAAAAGGTGTATTTACAAAAGGAATGACATGGAGAATTGTATATCAAGGTGTAATGATAGGATTATTAACACTTGGAGCATTTATGATAGGACTTGCAACAACAACAGAACCAATTGATGGATTAACATTAGACGAATCAAAAATAGAAGTAGGTCAAACCATGGCATTTGTGACACTTGCTTTCTCAGAATTGGTACATGTATTTAATGTAAGAAATAACAAAAAATCTATCTTTAAAACAAAAGTATTTAATAATAGTAAATTAATTTGGGCAATACTTGCTTCAGCATTACTAATGGGAATTATCTTGGCAGTACCTGCTTTAAGAGGCATCTTTAGTATACCAGTATTACCAACACAAAATATCTTAGAATTAATTGGTTTAGTGATTTCACCATTAATTATTGTGGAATTGTTTAAATTGTTTAAGATTAATAGCTTTAAAGATGAGTAAAAGAAAAAGGAAAATTGGGGACGGACGAAAAGGGATTTTGGGGACGGACTCATTTTTCCTTTTTCTTTTTATTTGCCATTAAAAAGTATAGAAAATAAAATATATTTTATATTTTTGTTATAAGCTAAATTTTACAAAAATTTTCATTATTTTTAGAAAAAATGTACAAAATAGAATTAGAATATTCAAATGTGATAGCTGAACAAAAAGTGTAAAAAATAGAATTTTGTTCAGTAGACTGTACAAAAATATTGACAAACATCTAAAATAGTTGTATAATGAAATAAGAAAAGAGGGATAGCTATGATTATTCGTGAGAAGTATCTATCAAAGATACGACCATTTTATGATCAAGATTTAATTAAGGTTATCATGGGGATTAGAAGATGTGGAAAATCTGTTACATTAATGCAGATAATTGATGAATTAAAGGAAAAGGGAATACAAGAATCTCAAATTATATATATAAATTTTGAATATGAAGATTATGCCTTTATAAAAACAGATATTGACTTACATGAATTTATTACAGAAAAGATGGTAAATAAGGAAAAGTATTATTTATTATTTGATGAAATTCAAAATGTTAAAGGTTGGGAAAAAGCAATCAACTCTTTTAAAGCATCAAAGAACGTGTCAATTTTTATAACAGGATCTAATAATGATTTGTTATCTGGTGAATTGGCTACACATTTGGCTGGTAGGTATGTGAGTTTTAAAATATATCCATTTACTTTTAAAGAAGTATGCCAGTTAAAAAACATAACAGATAAAAATGATTTAGAAGAAGCATTTAATGATTACATCACATGGGGAGGCTTGCCACAAAGATTTATGCTAACAGATGAAATGCAAATAAAAACCTATTTATCAGATATTTATAATTCTATTATTGTTAAAGATATTATAGAAAGATTCAATATAAAAGATTTAGATTTATTTAATAGAATAGTAGAATATATCGTTACGACACCATCTCAAAATTTTTCAGCAGAAAGCTTATCAAATTATTTTGTTAATAATGATAATAGAGAAGTTTCAAAGGCAACATTATATAATTATCTAGAATATATGACAAAAGCAATGCTGATCAATAAGGCTGATAGATATGATGTTAGAGGAAAAAGAATTTTAACAGGTAAGTATAAATATTATTTAACAGATTTAGGTATAGGGCAAGTAATGAATGTAGGCAAGAGACCACAATTAGGGGCATATCTAGAAAATATTGTGTATAATGAATTGG
This sequence comes from uncultured Eubacteriales bacterium, assembly GCA_949288095.1. Classification (GTDB taxonomy): domain Bacteria; phylum Bacillota; class Clostridia; order TANB77; family CAG-508; genus CAG-269. The sequence goes on along the minus strand of CASEIX010000003.1, from coordinate 19,540 downwards.
TATCACGTGGATATGATGTAAAAGTAGGTAATTTGGAAAAAGCAGAAATAGATTTTATAGCTACAAGATTTAAAGAAAAAATATATGTTCAAGTTGCATATATATTAGCAGATGATAAAGTAATAGATAGAGAATTTGGTGCATATAAAGGAATAGAAGATAATTACCCAAAGTATGTTTTAACAATGGATAAATTTGATTTTTCACAAGATGGAATTATCCATAAAAATGTAATAGATTGGTTGTTAGAAGAAGATAGTTAGAGAACTAGCTGTCTTTTTTTGTTGAATTGAAAAATTGGTTTTTCAATTCAACAAAAAAGACAAAGTTGCACAGAAAAATTGCTATGCAATTTTTCGCGTCGACAAATCTTTACGCTTCTTCGAGAACTTAAATACATGTAGTTAAATTAGAAAAGTAGAGAAAAGTTCTCGCGAAGCGAGATTTGTCTTTTTGTATAGAAATGTGATAAATACTTAATAAAAAATTAATAAATCCTCTATTTATTATTAATAAAAATATGGTATAGTATATATGCTAGGAAATAGAAACAAATATGAATTTTTAAATAATATGAAATGAACTTTATCAATTTTTACAAGATGTTATTAAAGTTCAAGAAAGGAAAAAATGATGTACAATATATTAGTAGTAGATGATGATAAAGAAATTGTAAATGCCATAGAAATTTACTTATCACAAGAAGGGTATAACATTATAAAAGCCTATGATGGAGAAGAGGCTTTAGAAAAATTAAAAGAAAATGAAATTCATTTAATTATTTTAGATATCATGATGCCAAATAAGGATGGAATTGAAACATTGCAAGAAATTAGAAAAGATAAAACAATTCCTGTCATTATGTTATCAGCAAAATCAGAAGATTATGATAAAATATCAGGATTAAATACAGGAGCAGATGATTATGTGACAAAACCATTTAATCCATTGGAATTAATTGCAAGAGTAAAATCCAATATTAGAAGATATGTGGATTTTAGTCATGCAAATGATACGAGTATAAAAAATGAACATCAAAAAGAAACATTATTAAAAACAGGTACTTTAGAGATGAATGATGAAACAAAAAAAGTGATGGTAGATGGAAAAGACATCAAGCTAACAGCGACAGAATATAACATATTAAGATTTTTATTAAAAAATAAAGGAAAGGTATATTCCATAGAGCAGATTTATGAAAATGTATGGAATGAAGAAAGTTATGGAGCAGAAAATATTATAGCGGTTCATATTAGACATATCAGAGAGAAAATCGAAATTAATCCAAAAGACCCTAAATATTTAAAAGTGATATGGGGAATTGGATATAAAGTAGAGGATATTCAATAATAAGAAAATAAAAAGAGTAAAAGAAGGTGAGTCAATGCAAGATATTAAAGAATCTATATTATTAAAATTTTTATGTTATATATTGATTCCTATCATGATTTTTGTTTTAGCTGTTAGTATTATCAATGTATCTATTACATCACAATATGGAGAAATGAAAGGACCAGAAGAATATATCGAAACAGAAGAATTTGGAAGAGAATATTTATTAACATTAATTTATAATGTTCGAGATATTCGTAGAGATAAAAATCGAATGCAAATAGATACAGAAAGTGAAACTGCTTCAGAAACATATGAAACAGCGTTAGAAACAACAGAAGAAACGCCATATGACAATTATAGTGAAATAGAAGATGAAAGTTATGCATATCCTGTGTATTATGAAGTCATCAATTATAGGAATACAATGGTAAGCCAATATATCCATTATATTATTATAGACAAAGAAAATGGAAATATGTTTACCAATATTCGTTCAAATAATTATCCAGATGAAATCAATAAATTAAAAGCAGAAAAGACAAATTGGAGTTATCAAGATGGAAAAATAACAACCAATATAGATAGTATTAATCAGGAAAGCACAAAATATATGACTTCATCTACATATTCAACAGATAATTTGGAAGGATATGAAGTATATTCCAATATTGATCCAAGTACATTAAGTTATTCCAATTCTTTATATGTTCAACAAACGGTATATAATATGTTTAAAGGACATGAGAACTTGCCTGTTTATCTAATACCATTGTCAGCAATTTCCATCATTATCATGATAGTCTATTTGATTTGGGCAACAGGACATGAAAAAGGAAAAGAAGACATTCAATTAAATAGTATTGATAAAATTTCTTATGAAGTCATATCTTTTGTGATTATGTTTGTTATTGGTATGATGATGAGCTTTGCAATAGCAAGTATAGAATCACAGATTCCGCAAAAGATTCTCATTTCTGTATTCCTACTATGTTACTTAATTGGATATGCATGTTTGGCAGTATGGGTTAGTACAACGATTAGAAGATTAAAAGCAAAACAATTTATCCGTTCATTTTTAACTTATAAAGTATGTAGATGGATAAAAGTAACATTAGAAAAAATCTTTAGAAAAGTGACAGATAAACAAAATACAAATCGAAAAATTACGATTATATATTGGGGATTTGTTGCTGTTAGTATCATATTAGCATGCTTCTTATGGAGTGGAATTGGTTTCCTTATATTGATTGCATTTTGGATATGGGCATATTACAAGCTACTTCAATACAACAAAAAAGTACAAAAAATTAATGAAGCATTAAAAAATATATATGAAGGAAATCCAAATGTAAAACTAAATGAAGAAGAATTAGAAGGCACCTTAAAAATAATGGCGAAATACATCAATGATATCGCAGGTGGATTTACTAATGCGATTGAACAAAGCTTAAAATCAGAAAGACTAAAAACAGAATTAATTACCAATGTATCACATGATATCAAAACACCATTAACCTCTATTATAAATTATGTAGATTTATTGAAAAAGGAGGATATCCAAAATGCACAAATTGAACAATATATTGCTGTGCTAGATAAAAAATCACAAAGACTAAAAAAATTAATAGAAGATTTAGTAGAAGCTTCAAAAGTATCATCTGGAAATGTAAAACTAAATATGGAAGTCATTAACCTAAAAGAATTATTAAATCAAAGTATGGGTGAATTTGAAGACAAATTAGAAAAGAAAAATCTAAAAATAGAAATGGATTTACCAAACGAAAATGTACTAATAAAAGCAGACAATCGATACCTATATCGAGTAATTGAAAATGTATTTAGTAACATTTCAAAATATGCATTAGAAGGCTCTAGAGTATATATCAAACTAGAAAAACAAAAAGAAGAGGTATACTTAGAATTTAAAAACATATCCAAAGACAAATTAAACATTAGTGCAGAAGAATTAATGCAACGATTTGTAAGAGGAGATAAATCAAGATACACAGAAGGAAGTGGATTAGGACTTTCCATTGCAAAAAGTTTAACAGAACTACAAGATGGAAAATTTAAAATAGATATTGACGGAGACTTATTTAAAGTTGTCATCAAATGGAAAAAGGAACGATAGGGACGTGTCAAATCGTTCTTTTTTTTTTATGAAAATATTTTACTAGATTTTCATAAAAAAGGTTTGACATTTTTATATATTTAATAGATAATGTATATGTAAAATAAAATATAACAATGAGAAAAAAGAATGAGAATTACTAAGGAGGAAATATAGATGTATGTATTTAATAGGATAACGGTAAATCCACAATTACCAAAAAGAATAGAAAAGTTAGGAGAAATATCAAATAACTTATGGTGGTCTTGGAATACAGAATTTTTAAGATTGTTCCAAAAAATGGATATGGACTTATGGGAACAATGTTCAAAAAATCCAGTAAAGTTCTTAAAACAAGTATCACAAGAAAGACTTGAAAAAGCATCTAAAGATATAACCTTTTTAAAAGAATATGATAAAGTAACAGAAAACTTTGAAGATTATATGAATAGTAGGAATACATGGTTTTCTAATAAATATCCTGGAAATAAAAAAGATTTAATTGCATATTTTTCAGCAGAATATGGATTAGATCAAACCATACCAATTTATTCAGGTGGACTTGGCATTTTATCAGGAGATCATTTGAAATCTGCAAGTGATTTAGGAATTCCACTTGTAGCAGTAGGATTATTATATAAACATGGATATTTTAATCAAAAAATTAATGGATATGGGCAACAAGAAACAGAATATAATAGTATTGACTTATATGATTTACCAATTAGTCCTGTAAAAGATGATAAGGGTGACGATTTAACCATCTATGTTAAATTCCCTAAAAGAAGATTATATTTAAAAGTATGGCAAATTAATGTAGGAAGAGTAAAATTATATTTATTGGATTCTGATATACCAAAAAACAATGTAGAAGATAGAGATGTAACCTTAAAACTATATGGTGGAGACCAAGAAATGAGAATTAGACAAGAAATTGTTTTAGGTATGGCAGGTGTTAATCTTCTTACAAAATATTTGGGATTAAAACCTACGGTTTATCATATGAATGAAGGGCATTCTGCATTTTTAAACTTAGAAATCATTAAAAATATTATCAAAGAAAAACAAGTTTCATTTGAAGTGGCAAGAGATATAGCAAGTTCAAAAACTGTATTTACAACACATACACCAGTACCTGCAGGAAATGATATATTCCCAATTGAATTGGTCGAAAAATATTTCAAAGATTTCTGGCCAAGATTAGGTATTACAAGAGAAGAATTTTTAAAACTAGGAATGAAGCCAGGACCAGATTTAGAAAAAGGCTTTAATATGGGAATATTAGCATTAAAAATTGCAGGAAAGAAAAATGGTGTTAGTAAACTTCACGGAGCAGTTTCAAGAGAACTATTTAGTGAGGTATGGCCAAACATTGCAGCAAATGAATCTCCAATTGGATATGTAACAAATGGAATTCATACTTGTTCATGGTTAGCGCCAAAATTAAAAGAGCTATATAACAAATATTTAATTCCATATTGGCAAGATAATATGCACCATGATTATGTATGGGAGAAAATTAAAAATATTCCAGATGACAAATTATGGAGTGCACATGTAGAAAGAAAGAGAAAATTAATTAATCTTGTAAAAGAAAATACAACAGAGAGATTAAGAAGATCTGGATATAGTTATGAAGAAATTAATGAAATCGTATCAAAATTAAATCCAGATGCTCTAACAATTGGATTTGCTAGAAGATTTGCAACATATAAAAGAGCAACATTAATCTTCAAAGATATTGAGAGAATGACACAAATTATGAATAATGCAGGAAGACCAGTACAATTAATCTTTGCAGGAAAAGCACATCCAGCAGATAAAGAAGGACAAGATTTAATCAAATATATTCATGAAGTATCTATGATGCCACAATTTAAGGGAAAAATCTTCTTACTAGAAAATTATAATATTGCCATGTCAAGATATTTAGTAAGTGGTGTTGATGTCTGGTTGAATAATCCAAGAAGACCAATGGAAGCTTCTGGAACAAGTGGACAAAAAGCATCTGTTAATGGTGTTATCAACTTTAGTGTACTAGATGGTTGGTGGGCTGAAGGATATACACAAGACAATGGTTGGACAATTGGAACAAATGCAGAATATGATTCATATGAAGCACAAGATATGGCAGATAGCCAAAGTATGTATCACACATTAGAAGAAAAAATTATTCCAACATATTATGACAGAGATAAAAATGGTATATCAAAAAGATGGCTAGAAATCATGAAAAATTCTATTATAACAACAGGAGGAAAATATAGTACAGCCAGAATGTTAGTAGATTATACAGATCAATTCTATATTCCATTATGCAATCTTACAAAGAAATATTATGAAAATATTGATAATGTAGCAGCATATAATGCATGGAAAAAAGATTTATTCGAAAATTGGAAAGATGTAAAAATAACACAAGAAAATAGTAATCTTGATAATATCACGATTGATGCTGGAAATAATATTGAAGTAGGCTGTGAAGTACAACTTCCAAATATTGATGTGGAAAATGTAACAGTAGAAGCATATTATGGAAAAATATTAGATAATGGCGTTGTAGAAAATGTTAGTATTATTCCAATGCAATTACAAGAAGCAGATGAAGAACACAGAAAATATTATTTTACAACAAAAATTGAATTGACAACAGGTGGAAATTACGGTTATACATTTAGAGTAATGCCAAAACATGAAATGTTATTAGAACCAGCAAACATGAATTTAGTAAAATGGATAACGAAATAACGAAAGAAATAAAAAAGAAGGTGAAAACCTTCTTTTTGTTTACTTATAAAGTTATCAATTTATGCGTATAATCTAAATTATTCCAAGAATCATATTCATATCCAATAGTGTAGACATTTGTAGCCCAAATATCTTTTTCTAACATATAGCTAGAATTTTTGTTATTACTAGAATCCATATATTTTTTTACAGAAGTAATGATTTCTAATTTAGGATTGGCTCTAGCAACCTCTGAAATTAAATATTTACCTTTATTATTAAAGCCTAAAACTCTAATATATGGTATTGCTTTTTTAGATAAAGCAATATCTTTTTTGGTAATTCCTAATAAAGCATATAGCAAAATTCTTTGAAGTCTAGTATTGGTATATCTTTTAGATTTTATAATATTTAAGAATTCTACTACACTATTACAAGAATTGGCAGCATGTTTAATGGCATTTTCTAGTCCTTCACTAACATCAGGAAGTTCTGCAATTTCTTGAATAGACATTTTTCGTAAATTATAAATGATTTGTTTCTCAAAAACAGATAAGTCAGGAACAACATGTCCTATTTTTATATTTTCTAAAAGAGTAGAAAATGTATTTTCTGGAACAACTTTTCTTAAAATATCCCAACCATTATTTTTAACAATATTTCGTATGGCTGTGGCACTTGCAACATTTCCGTTATAAGTTGTATCATGATATCCTGTATTATATCGTTCAATGGTAATAGGAGTCATAGAACTTTTTGATTTTTTTAAAGCTTTTAAATATTCGATTCCTAAAATATTATTAGGCGAAGAAAGTACATTAGAAAATCTTCGAATATCATTTAAATACATAAGTAGTGCATTTTCTCTTGCTTTAGGAAAAGATAAACCTTTACTTAGTTCATGAGACAATATATTTTTATAGGCTTTTGGTTCTTTATATAAAATATCAGCTACCATATTTAATGTAGAAATATCACCTGATTCAGAACCAAAAGAAAGATAGTCAACAACTTTCAAAGAATCTAAAATTTTAATAGCACCTTCAGCAAAATTTTCAGCGCTAGAAATGGAATATAATAAAGGAAGTTCAATTACTAAATCAATACCATTTTTGATAGCCATTTCTGTTTTTGCCCATTTATCCACTAAAGAAGTAGAGCCTCTTTGGGTAAAGTTACCACTAATAACAGCAACAGAATAAGACGAACCAGTATTTTGCAATGATTTTTGCAAATGATATACATGACCATTATGAAATGGATTATATTCTGCTATAATTCCGATAACTTTACTCATTTTCCAAACTTCCTTTCTTAAAAATATTGTATAATTTGTAATTTACTGATATAATGTTATCATAAAAAAATGTAAAAAACAATGAAGAAAGGTTTTTTTATGGAAAAGGTTATCATATATACAGACGGTGCATGTTCAGGAAATCCGGGACCTGGTGGATGGGGTTCTATTTTAATGTACAAAGAAAATACAAAAGAAATATCAGGAGGACAAAAAAATACAACGAACAATGTAATGGAATTAACAGCAGTAATTGAGGCTCTTAAATTATTGAAATTTCCTTGTGAGGTAGAAATATATAGTGATAGTGCATATGTTGTAAATGCATTTAATCAAGGATGGATATACAATTGGATAAAAAATAACTGGAAAACATCAGGAAAAGAACCAGTAAAAAATAAAGAAATTTGGCAAGAATTATATGCCTTGACGAAAACACATAAGGTAAAATTTATTAAGGTAAAAGGGCATAGTGATAATGAATTTAATAACAGATGTGATGAAATGGCAAGAAATGCAATTAAGAATTTAGAATAAACAAAGAAGAGGAGATGTAAAATGATAATAGAACAATTTATATTTACAGTTGTTTCACTTGCAATTTTTGTATACATGTTCTTTAAAATGATAAAAAACAATGATACAAGTTATATTGTCATTTTAATATTAGAAGCAATTGGAATTGTACTAAACTTTTTAGGGTTTGCACTTTTCATAGAATTAAATATGCTTTTAAATATATTAAAATATGTGGTTTCAATTGTTATACCAGGAATTGTTATCATAATAGAAAAGAGAGGCATGACATTAATTGAAATCATGAATATAGCAATAGCAAGAATATATTTGACAGTGGGGAATGACAAAAAAGCAAAAGAGGCTTTACTAAATTTAGTTTCCAAAATACCAGATAGTTATAAAGGGCATAAAATGCTTGCAGAACTATATGAAAAAGAAGGTGGAATGCGAAAATCCATTGATGAATATGTACAAGCAATTGATATTAATAAAAAAGATTATCAATCTTATTATAAAGTAGCAGAATTATTAAATCAGCTAGATAAAAAAGATGAAGCAACAGAGATGTTATTTAACTTGTTAAATAAAAAGCCAGATATGTATAAAGCAACAGAATTATTGGGAGATATTTTAATTTCTAAGGAAATGTATAAAGAAGCAGTTAATGTTTATCAGGAAGCTTTAAAATATAATCCTGGCAGTTACGAAATAAACTATAATCTAGGAATTGCTTATACAATGTTAAATGATTTTCAAAATGCTAAAATCTGCTATGAAAAAGCAGCTGAAATTAATTCTTTGCTATATAATGCCAAATATTCTTTAGCAGAAATTGCATTAATTTATAAAGATTTAGAAGAAGCAGAAAAAAGATTTTTAGAATCCATAGAAGAAGATGAATTATCAGCAGATGCTTATTATGAATTGGCTAAAATATACTTAATGAAAGGCGACAAAGAAACTGCTATCAACTATGTAAATACGGCAATTGATATTGCTTCTAAAAAAATAGTAGAAAAAGTAAGGAAAGAACCATTATTTATACCGATTATGGCAAGAATCTCTATCCCATTTAATTTAGAAAATCAAGCAGAAAAAGAAACCAAATTAACAGAAAAAGAAATAAAAGCAAAAGAACATTTAGAAGAGATGGTAGATATTACAAGACACTTAAGCTACAATGATATTAATTTATTAAAGAAAAATGTAAAAGAAAAAAATGGTAAAAATATCAACTTAGAAAATATAGAAAGACAATCAGATGAAAGACAAAAATAAGGAGATAATCTGGGTCGTATAAGGAAAATCTTAAATAGGAAAATATAAGAGTTAAAATTCCAATATCATAAAAAGTACTCATAAAATTTTATAACTATACTATAATGTATAAGAAGGAGGATTTTATGAGTACGAATTTTTGTCTTATAGGAGGAGATTTAAGAACTTTTTACTTGGCAAAGATATTAGCTAGAGAAAAGCATGAAGTAAAACTATATGGATTTGATAAGTTAGAAAAGTTTAAGGAATGTGAAAAATATGATGAAATGATTAAAACTTCTAGTAATATTGTTTTACCAATTCCATTTTCTAAAAATAATCAGTATGTCAATATGCCATTTTCTAATAAAAATATTGCAACTAGAGAACTATTTTATTATTTAGAAAATAAAACGATATTTGTTGGAAATATGCATCAAGAATTAAAAGAAGAATTACATAGAAAACATAATCAAGTAATTGATTTCATGCAAAAAGAGGAATTTGCCATCTTAAATGCAATCTCGACTGCAGAAGCTACAATTGAAATCATTTTAAAAAATACAAACAAAATATTACAAAATGGTAATTGTTTGATTTTGGGATTTGGAAGAATTGGAAAGGTTTTAGCATATAAGCTAAAAGGCTTATCTGCCAAAGTAACTTGTATGACAACAAATGAAATAGAAAAGGCATGGGCAATAGCATATGGATATGAAACGACAAAAATAGAAAATTTACAAAAAAATTGTACAAAATTGAAACAGTATGATATAATCATAAACACAATTCCTAAAATAATATTGAAAGAAGAATTAAAGGAAATTAAGAAAGAAACCTTAGTAATTGACTTAGCTTCCAAGCCTTATGGAATCGATAGAAAAATAGCAGAACAAGAAAAATTAAATTTTATAGAAGCATTAGGATTACCACGGAAAATCAGCACCGGTGACATCAGCAAAATATATGAAAGATATTATAAAACAATATGTATGAGAAAAAATAAAACAAAGATGAACAATAAATCACAAGGGGAGGGGACATTCCTTAACCTAAGTAGAAATGACCCAAAGGTAAGGTGTGTCCCCTGACATTAAATAAAGGAGAGAAAAGATATGTTTTTAGATATTATAAAATCTATTATATTTGGAATAGTAGAAGGAATTACAGAATGGTTACCAATTAGTAGTACAGGACATTTGATATTAGTGGAACAGTTTTTAAAATTTGAAAATGTTTCACCAGAATTTTGGTCAATGTTTCAAGTAGTTATTCAATTAGGAGCAATTCTAGCAGTTGTAATATTATACTTCAAGAATATATGGCCATTTACGAAACATAAAGAAAAAGCGATTAAACCAACAGGGATTTTGTCTTACTTTGATAAGAATATTATGAATCTGTGGGGAAAGATTTTAGTAGGTTGTGTACCAGCAGCGATTATTGGATTATTATTTGATGAAACATTTGAAGCTTTATTTTACAATCCAACTTGCATAGCCATTGCTTTAATTGTATTTGGTATAGCTTTTATTGTCATTGAAAATTGGAATAAAAATAGAAAAGGGGCAAAAGATAAAAATTCTGATATTACATATAAAGATGCTTTAATTATTGGTGTATTTCAATTGTTAGCAGCTATTTTTCCAGGAACTTCACGTTCTGGAGCGACCATCATTGGCGGATTATTAATTGGATTATCAAGACCAAATGCTGCAGAATTTACATTTTATTTAGCAATTCCAACTATGTTAGGGGCTAGTTTATTAAAACTAGTAAAATTTGGATTAGCATTTACAGGAGCTGAAATTATTATCTTATTAGTTGGAATGATAATATCTTTTGTGGTATCAATGTTTGTAATCAAATTCTTAATGAATTATATTAAAAAACATGACTTTAAAGTATTTGGATATTATAGAATCATATTAGGAATTATTGTATTAGCATATTTCTTTTTTGCATAGTCATATTAAATAAGATATAAAAAGATAGCAATAGAATCAATAAAGATTGTATTGCTATTTTTGGATATGAAGAAATTGCATTTTTTCTATCTGGGGATTGATATAAATCCTTTATAATAATGAAGTTAAGGATTTTTATTATCTCTTCTTTCGGAATTAGGAGAAGAAGTACATAATTTTTCATATTCTTTACATTTTATCTTGTAATCCATTTGCATACATAGATAACGATAATAACTAAAAGCTTGTTCATATTGCATGATAGGATTAAACATAGGATCTTTATATAATTCATTCATATCAAAATTGGGATTTCCCATGTTAAAATCCATAAAAGGTTGTTGATAATAATTAAAATCTTTTTCCATAAAAAAATTCATTCCTTTCTTGTTTCGGATTAAAGGCACAGATAGGTACGAAAGTTATTTCTTTCAAAATAAATATTTCCGTTAAAAATATCTGTTTTTTATTTTAATATCTTTATTAAAATATATGTAAAATAAATACAATATATGTCTACAAATCAAAACTGAAAAAAGGAAATACATTCATAAATATAAAAGTATAAAGAACTGCTAAGATTCCATGCAATAGTTTTCCATAAATATATGGTTTAATAGATAAATCACTTTTGGAAGTGATACTAAGTACTTGTAATAAAACAGAAATACCACCAAATCCAAGTAAAAAGGCAGTAATCAATATATTAATAGAAAGCTTTTTGCAAGCAATATTAGAAATACTACTGATTCCATTTGTAATTTCAAAAAATCCTGTAAACAATGGTTCAATAAAAGAAGGGGGAATATGTATAAAGTTGAAAAATGGTGTTGCAATCATTTCTACCATGTGTGTTATACCACTTGACTTTAAGATAGAAATAATGGAAGAAAAGATGACAACAAATCCACCAATTACTAAAATAGACTTTATACTACTTACAATACTTTCTGATAAGATTTCACCTAAATTAGAAAAAGAGGCTGGTGTTTTCGTATTTGCATATGTTTTAGAAGTGGAAGGATGTGAATCACAATCTTTTGCTTTTTTCCAAAAGCGAAAAATGATTCCAACAGATAAAGAGGCAAGTAAATGTGTCATAAATAGTAAAAGACCAATCATGGTATTTCGATATAGCAAAATACCAACAGAGCCAATAATGAATAAAGGTCCAGAATTATTTGTAAAACTTAAAAGTCTTTCACATTCTTCTTTTGTACAAATATCCTCTTTTCTGAAATTGGTAGCAATTTTTGCACCGATTGGATATCCACTGATAATTCCCATAATAAAAGCAAATGCACCCTCACCTCTAATATGAAATAAAGGCTTCATAAATCGATTTAAAAGATTTCCAAAGTGATAAACGATATTGGTATGCATTAAAAGTTCTGTTGCCACAAAAAAAGGAAATAAAGAAGGAACAACAGAGGTAGCCCAAAGATTAATTCCAGATTTAACAGCTGATAAATTAGAGTTAGAGAATATTAAAATAGAAAGTGTAAATAGTAAAAATAAAAGGGATATAAAATTTCTTTTTAATTTTAATACAATAAAGTTATTTTTTAGAAACATGAAATCCTCCTTTATGTTGATAGTTGGTAAGTTAGAAAAGACTATAAAACTTTTTTATAAAAATAAAAAAATTTGTTGACTTTTTATATAAAAAATAATATAATCAGTTCATCATTTTTATTCAATTAAAATTTTTTGTTCTAATTTTTTATATTCTTAGAAATTTATTTTATGAAATGTGAGAATTTTTTAAGAGATCATTATAGAAGATTTCGAGTTCGTGGAGCAATTTTGTTGCTTAAAAAATTCTAATCTTGTTTTTTAAATCTTAACATTTCACTTTAAAATCATTCTATTCAAGGAGATGAGGAATATGCAGGAAACCTTAGAACTTATTTTGCAAGAGATAAGAGAAATAAAAGCAAAAGTGGATACATTAGAAAAGAAAGTAGATATTTTAGAAACAAAGGTAGATAAATTAGAGACAAAAGTAGATAATTTAGAAACAAAGGTCGATAAATTAGAAATAAAAGTAGATAAGCTAGAAGAAAAGTTTGATCAAAAATTATTAGCATTAGAAGAAAAATTCGACCAAAAGTTATCAGCATTAGAAGAAAAATTCGACCAAAAGTTATCAGCATTAGAAGAAAAATTCGACCAAAAGTTATCAGCATTAGAAGAAAGATTTGACCAAAAATTATCAGCAATGGAAGAAAGATTTGATCAAAAGTTAGCAGAACAAGAAAAACGTTTATTAAAAGCGATGGACAAGAAAATTGAAGAAGCAATTAGCAGACAAAGTAAAGAAATTGCAGCAGAATTTCAAAATTTAATAAAATATTTAGACAAAAGATTTAAAAAAATAGAAAAGAAATTAGATGAAGAAATCTTAAGTAATAAAATTGCGCATGAATCTTATGAAGCAAGACTACATAAAATAGAGACAACACTAAACTATTTAGAGAAAAGAATATTGGCGAAAAATGTGTAGTTTGAATAACAAAAAATTTTATAAAATTTTCAGTTCATAATAACAAAAAATCATTTAAGTGAATAAAAAAGAAAAAAATGCACATACCTAAAATAGAAGTTATTATTTAAAATGAAATAGTAACAAATAAAAAGGAAGTGCATTTTTTTATGGATAATAAAAAGTCGAGAGAATTTGATAAAAAGAGTCATGAAGATTTTGAACATAGAGTGAATAGTGAGTTAGAAGAAAAATATGAAGTGGGGGAAGATAGCACAAAATATGGAGAGTTTATTTCATCCTATTTTGCATGGATTTCTTTACCAAATCAAAAAGAAAGGGCAGAAGAATTGCATAATATGACAAAAGGAAAAAACAACAAAAATAAAAGAAAAAGTGAAAAATAATGAGAAAAAAGTATAAAAATTAATAAAAATTATTTAAAATAAGAATATTTACTATAAAATGTCAAAAAAGCAAATAAAAATAAAGTTGAAAAAATATAAAAAGGGAGTATAATAGAAATGTAGGTCAAAGAAAGTCAAAGTCAAAAAAAGGAGATGAGACCAATGCGAATGTCAGATATCATAGAAGAATTTATAAAAGATTTATTTGATGATGATAATCAATTAGTAGAAATACAAAGAAATGAATTAGCAGAACATTTTAATTGTGTACCATCACAAATTAATTATGTTATATCAACAAGATTTAAACCATCTCAAGGATATTATGTAGAAAGCAAAAGAGGTGGTGGAGGTCATATTACCATAAAAAAAGTCAATAATACAAAGTCAGATTATTTTATGCACATTATTAAAAATATTGGAGAGGAAATGACTTCTAATGATGTGGATATACTCATTAGTGACTTTCTAACTTATGACTTAATCACTAAAGAAGAAGCAAAGCTCTTAAAAGTGGCAACAAGTGATAATGTATTGTTGTTAGCAAAAGATGTAAAGGATAAATTAAGAGCAAAGATATTTAAAAATATGTTATTAAATATAGAATAAAGGAGGAATTATTATGTTATGTGATAATTGTAAAAAAAGAGAAGCAAACGTAAGATATTCAGAAAATATAAATGGGGTCAGAAGAGAATTGAATTTATGTGAGGAGTGTAGTAAAAAATTAGGAATTGGTGAGATTGGATTAGATATGCCAATTAACTTTTCAAGTTTTTTCGGAGATTTCTTAGAAGATTTTTCAAATACAGAATTTATGCCAATGTTTAATGAATTAAAAACATTAAAATGTGATAATTGTGGATATACATTTGAGGATATAGCACATACGGGAAGAGTAGGCTGTGCAAATTGCTATGATGTTTTTCAAGATAGATTAGATCCTATTATTAGAAGAATCCAAAGTAGCAATCAACATGTAGGAAGATTAGGAAAAAGTATTGATAAGAAAATAGAAGAAAGACAAGAAAGAAAAGAGAATAAGGAACAAAACAAAAAAGAAGAGACTCCAGAAGAAAAATTAGAAGGATTAAAAGAGGACTTAAAACAAGCTATTAAAGAGGAACGTTATGAAGATGCAGCAAAACTAAGAGACGAAATTAAAAAAATGGAAGAAAATAAATAAGATTGATTTTATAATATGGTATGATGTTAAACTAAAAAATAGTTTTTTAGTTCTTGATACAAGATAGATTTTATAAAGAAAGTATAGAAAATGTTAAGAAAGGATGATAAATAGAATGAATTGGTATTTACAAAGTGGAAAAGAATCAGATATAGCAATCAATACAAGAATACGTTTTTCAAGAAATATACAAGGATATAATTTTCATTTAAGTCCAAAAGAATTACAAGAATTGGAGAATAAAATAAAGGATAATATATATCAAATTGGATATGGACTAAGATTTTTGAAACTAGAAGACATGGATGATATTACAAAATTAAGTTTGGTGGAAAAAGGATTGATTAATTATCATTTCGCTTTTGAATCAGGAAATATAGGTGCTATTTTAGTCAATGATGAAGAAAATATTTGTATAATGATAGGAGAAGACGATCATCTAAAAATTCAGGTATTTAGTAGTGGATTAGAATTAGAAAGCACATTAAATTTAGCGATTGAAATGGATAAAAAAATAGAAGACATATTTGGCTACTCAGTTAGCAAACAATATGGCTATTTAACAGCTTGTCCTAATAATATCGGAACAGGTTTAAAAGCTTCTGTAAAACTACATTTACCAGCTTTAGCAAAAACAAGAAATACAGAAAAAGTATTAGAAGCCATTAATAACTTTGGAATTCATATCAAAGGTGTTTATGATGAAGAAGGTCATATCGTAGGAGATATGTATGAGATATCTAATAAGAAAACATTAGGAATTACAGAAAATGAAATTATACAAAATATTAAGATTATTGTAGAAAAAGTTATCAAACAAGAAAGAGAAGCTAGGAGATTTTTGGCAAATGAAGGAATTGAAGTAGAAGACTTAATTTATAGAAATTATGGAATTTTAACAAATTGTAAAAAGATTACGATGGAAGAAGCAGAAAATCTATTATCTACTGTAAAACTAGGAGTAGATTTAGGAATCTTAAAAGAATTATCTGATTTACAAATACAAAAGTTGTACTTATACATACAACCAGGTAATTTACAAAAATATTTTGGACAACAATATGAAAGATTAGATAGAGAAATCAAGAGAGCTGAAATGATAAAACAAGTGATTAGGCAATAAAAATGTCCAAAAGGAAACGTCCCCAATGGGACAAAAAAGAAAGGTAAGGTGATAATGATGACATATAATTTTACAAGTAGAGCAAAAAAGGCAATAGAAATTGCCAATGATGCAGCTTTAGAATTAGGACATAGATATATAGGAACAGAACATTTGCTATATGGTTTAGCAAAAGAAGGCAGTGGTGTAGCATCTAAAGTTTTAGAAAACCAAGAGATTACAGCAGAAAATATTATTGATGTAACGATTGAATTGGTTGGAAAGGATGAACCAATTGAAGAGACATTAGGATTTACACCAAGAACCAAAAGAGTTATTGAAAATGCTTTTATTGAAGCAAGAAAATTAGGATATAACTATATAGGAACAGAACATCTTTTAATTGGATTATTAAGAGAAGGAGATAGTGTAGCAGCAAGAATTTTGATTGAATTAAATGTCAATATTCCAAAGCTATATGGAGAAATTATCAGAGTGATTAATGAAGGAGAGGATTTAGCAGGAGAAAGTGATTCTAAACATGGAAGAAGAAAATCTGGAAGCTATAACCAAACGCCAACATTGAATCAATTTGGTGAAGATTTAACAGAAAAAGCAAAAGAAGGAAAATTAGACCCAATTATTGGAAGAAAAGAAGAAATCGAAAGGGTTATCCAAATTTTATCAAGAAGAACGAAAAATAATCCTTGCTTAATTGGTGAACCAGGTGTTGGTAAAACAGCAGTCGTAGAAGGATTGGCACAAAAAATTGTGTCAGGAGATGTTCCAGAAATTCTAAAAAATAAAAGAGTGGTAACAGTAGATATTTCTAGTATGGTAGCTGGAGCAAAATACAGAGGAGATTTTGAAGAAAGAATTAAAAAAGCATTAAATGAAGTTAAAAAGGCAGGAGATGTTATCCTATTTATTGATGAAATTCATACCATTGTAGGAGCAGGTTCAGCAGAAGGAGCAATTGATGCTGCCAATATTTTAAAACCATTATTGGCAAGAGGAGAAATTCAATTAGTAGGAGCAACCACTTTAAATGAATATAGAAAATTCATTGAAAAGGACTCTGCCTTAGAGAGAAGATTTAGTCCAGTAACGGTTAATGAACCATCAGAAAAAGATACGATTACCATTTTAAAAGGTATTAAAGATAAATATGAAGCCCATCATAATGTTAAAATAACAGATGAAGCAATAGAGGCAGCAGTTAAATTATCTGTAAGATATATTAATGATAGATATTTACCAGATAAAGCGATTGACTTAATTGATGAGGCTGCGTCAAGAGCAAGATTAAGAACATATACAGAACCAGACTCTTTAAAAGAATTGGAAGAAGAACTTGCCAATGTAACAAAAGACAAGGAAGAAGCGGTTAAAATTCAAAAGTTTGAAAAAGCAGCATCTTTAAGAGATAAAGAAAAAGAATTAAAAGCAAAATATGAAAAAGAACAAAATAAATGGAAAAATAAAAACAATAAATCTGTAACAGACATTACAGAGGAAAATATTGCAGAAGTAATTTCAAGTTGGACAGGAATTCCAGCTAAAAAGATAACAGAGGATGAAAATGAAAGATTAAAACATCTAGAAGAAAACTTGCATGAAAGAGTTATTGGTCAAAATGAAGCCGTAGAAGCAGTCGCAAAAGCAATTAGAAGAGGAAGAGTCGGATTAAAAGACCCTAAAAGACCAATCGGTTC
This sequence comes from uncultured Eubacteriales bacterium, assembly GCA_949288095.1. Classification (GTDB taxonomy): domain Bacteria; phylum Bacillota; class Clostridia; order TANB77; family CAG-508; genus CAG-269. The sequence continues at coordinate 1,433 of CASEIX010000003.1, read as the reverse complement.
ATTCTTATTCCTAGGACCAACAGGTGTTGGTAAAACAGAATTATCAAAAGCATTAGCAGAATGCCTATTTGGTGATGAAAATGCCATGATCAGAATTGACATGTCTGAATATATGGAACCACATTCTGTATCTAAATTAATTGGTTCACCTCCAGGATATGTAGGATTTGATGAAGGTGGTCAATTAACAGAGAAAATCAGAAGAAAACCATATTCTGTTATCTTATTTGATGAAATCGAAAAAGCACATCCAGATGTGATGAATATGTTACTTCAAATACTAGAAGATGGTAGATTAACAGATAGCCAAGGAAGAACCGTTAACTTTAAAAATACAGTCATTATCATGACTTCTAATATAGGAGCAAGATTAATTACAGATAAAAAATCTTTAGGATTTTCAGCAAATGCAACAAATGATGATAAGCAAAAAGTAGAAGAAAAAGCGAAAAAAGAATATGAAGAAATCAAAAAAGAAGTGATGGAAGCTTTGAAAAAAGAATTAAGACCAGAATTTATCAATCGTATTGATGAAATTATCGTATTCCATAAATTAACAGATAAAGAAATAGACAAAATTATTGATATTATGTTAAAAGAAGTAGTGGCTAGACTAAAAGACCAAAAAATTAATATCGAAATAGAACCATCTGTTAAAAAGCTAATTGCAAGTAAAGGAATTGATAAAAACTTTGGAGCAAGACCTTTAAGAAGAACGATTCAAAGTGTATTAGAAGATAGCTTAGCTGAAGAAATATTAGATGGAAAATTGAAAAAGAATAAAGTTAACAAGATTGGCGTTAAAGATGAGAAAGTGGTTGTAGAGAAATAAAGGAATTTAATACTTTATAAAGATAGCAAGAGAGCCTTGTGGAGTACAGGGCTCTCTTGCACAGAAGAAAGTTAGTTTTTATGATTAAGCTTCTGACAACTCTTTCTTTGCTTTTACAGATAAAAGAAGTTGTTTCTTATCAGTATCATTAGAGTATCCATGAGACCCGCCTATATCACAAAAATGGGATTCTCCTGTTTTGATATTCAGATACCACTCGCAGTCCTCCTTGTGTGTATGGACTGCAATCTTAGAATGGGGATATACTATCAGTAAACTGAGCGTTACTAAATTCCCCTTGTAAATAGGCTGAATAAAAATTTTACCAGCCTCAACTTTGCTTTTTTCTAAAGGTGTCCGTATCATGTTGCTTAGCTCCTTTCTTTTTTGAAAATTTTTTCAAATATCTAATAAATTATATCATAAATTTACATAAATGACAAGATTTTTGATTTAGGAATGTATTTAATTTATGATAAAATCACCTTAAAAGTTTAGAAACGAATATTTCACCCTAGATGTATAAAAATAGAAAATATAGCCAAAATAGGAAGGTGGAATATTTAATGTTAAAACAAAAAGATTTAAAAAGAGTTACTTT
>CASEIX010000002.1 GCA_949288095.1 uncultured Eubacteriales bacterium | reverse complement strand
TGTTATACTATAATTATAACAGTAAATAACAGTGAGGAGGAAAGCTATGAATATAATAATAAGTAATAATAGTAGTGTACCAATTTATGAACAAATAAAAAATGCTATTAAAGATGCTATAATTTCCAACGAATTAAAAGAAGAAGAAATGTTACCTTCAGTCAGAAATTTAGCAAATGACTTAAAAATAAGTTTCCTTACAGTAAAAAAGGCTTATGATGAACTAGAACAAGAAGAATTTATAAAAACAGTACAAGGAAAAGGAAGTTTTGTCGCTCCTAAAAATTTAGAACTAATTAAAGAAGAAAAATTAAAAGAAATTCAAGATTATATAGAGAAAGTTTACAATATTTCTAAAATAGCCAATATTTCGGAAGATGAAGTGAAAGAATTATTTAAAATGATATTTGAGGAGGAAATTTAGAATGGATAATAGCATTGAATTACAAAATGTTTCAAAAAAATATAAGGGGTTTGAATTAAAAAATATTAGTTTCAATGTACCAGAAGGTTGTATTGTGGGGCTAATAGGAGAAAACGGAGCAGGAAAAACCACTACAATCAAATCAATACTAAATATTACTAAATCAGAAGGAATAGTAAAAATATTTGGAAAAGATAGCAAAAAGAATGAAAAAGAAATTAAGGAAGAAATAGGTGTTGTATTAGATGATAGCTTTTTATCAGAATATTTAACTGCAAAACAAGTCAATTCTATAATGAAAGATTTTTATAAAAATTGGGATGAAAATAAATATATAAATCTTTTAAAAGAATTTAATTTGCCAATAGATAAATTGATAAAAGATTTTTCAAGTGGTATGAAAATGAAACTAAAAATTGCAACAGCAATATCTCATAATCCAAAACTTTTAATATTAGATGAGCCAACAAGTGGTCTTGATCCAGTTGTAAGAAACGAAATATTAGATATATTTAGAAAATATATAGAAGATGATGAAACAAGGTCAATATTATTATCAACTCATATTACAACAGATTTAGAGCATATATCAGATTATATAGTATTTATAGAAAAAGGAAGAATCATTTTTGATTTACCAACAGATGAATTACTTGAAAACTATGGAATCATTAAATGTGGTAAAGATGATTTTATTAGATTAGATAAAAAAGATTATATTGCTTACAAAAAAGGAAAATATCAATATGAAGTATTAACAAACGATAAAAGTACAATAAGAAAAAAATATAATATGACAACTATTGATAGACCATCTATTGAAGATATCATGTTATTCTATATTAAGGGGGAAAAATAATTATGATAAAAGGATTATTGAAAAAAGATTTATACAATTTAGCAACTTATAAAGTTTCATTAATTATAATAATTCTATTTTGTGGTATTGCAATAATAGGAACAGATGCAATTAACATTGCACCTGCTATAATTTGTGGAATAGTAGGTATGATTTCTCTTTCTACTTTTAGCTATGATGAAATGTCAAAAGCAAATAGATATGTTTTAACATTACCAGTTAACAGAAAAGAATTAGTAAGAGAGAAATATATTTTAGCAATAGGAGCAACTGTATTAGGCGGAATATTAGGAATGATACTAACGGTAATCGTTGTAAATATTATGAATTATTTAAGACCTGAAAATATAATAAATCTTGATTATCAAAGTTTAATGATAGCAACAATGGGAGGTATATTTGCACTATCTTTTTTACAAGCAGTTCAAATTCCTAGTATGTATAAATGGGGAGCAGAAAAAGGAAGAATCCAAATGTTTATATTAGTGCTTATTATAGTTGCTTTACTTGGTGGAATATACTTTTTAATCAATAAAACAAATATCAACATGGATATGGAATTCATAAACAATTTCATAACTAAATTTGGAGTATCAATATTAATAATAAGCACAATAGTTATATATTATATATCTTATAAAATTGCCTATAAGATATATAAAAATAAAGAGGAATAGCGATGGGGATAAAATGAAATAAGAGAGTAATTGATTGATAATTATTCTCTTTTATGTTATTATCCTAATAAATAGAAAATAGTTTTAGGAGGAGATAATGAAAGTACTATTTGCAACAACAAATCCAGCAAAAATTGAAAGATATGCAAATAAACTGCGTGAAAAAAATATTGAAGTATTAACAATAAAAGATTTAGGAATTAATCTAAAACCAGAAGAAACAGGAAAAAATGCAATTGAAAATGCATATATAAAAGCAAAAACATATTATGATGCTACCAAAATAACAACTATTGGAATGGACAATAATTTGTTTATAGAAGAATTACCAGAAGAAAAACAACCAGGAACGCATGTTAGAAGAGTAAATGGAAGAGAATTAAATGATGAAGAAATGATTGAATATTATAGTCATCTAGTAGATGAAAATGGTGGTAAATTAACAGCTAAATGGGTATTTGGAATGGTCCTATATGATGGGAAAAAATCAAAAGAATATACTTGGAGCAAAAATCATTTTTATTTAGTAAACCAACCTTGTAAAAAAAGGACACCAGGTTATCCATTAGATTCCATATCTATTATGGCAGAGAATAATAAATACTTTGTAGATTTAACTGAAGAAGAAAGAAAAATAGGAAGTCATCAAGAGGATGATGTGATTGAATTTTTGGTAAATAATATAAAGTAATTTATGCTAAATGTGCTAAATAATGATTAATATAGATGAAGGTGATTATATATGAAATTAATCAAAATTCCTGAAGATAGATATTATGAATATAAAATTCAGGCCATGTTTGACTGCTATAAATGGGATCCACAGTTTTGTGATGGCAATACGTTATCAAAACATATATTAATATTAACACAAAAAGAAAACGAAGAAATCATTAGGCTTACCAAAAGTTTAGATAAAGAAACTAGATTAGCAGAAGAATATTTAAATCAAAATATGAAAATTGCAAAAAAATTAGCACTTCCTAAACAAATTTTAGAGCAAATACCAAATATGCAGAATTATGATAAAGTGCAAAATATTAGACTTATGAGATATGATTTTCATCCAAGTACAGACAATCATTGGGTTGTAACGGAAGTAAATAGTGATTGTCCAGGAGGTTTTGCAGAAAGTTCACTATTACCAGATATAGCACGTAAAATGATAAATATGCCTGAATTAGAATATCATTCATTTGGCGAAAAAATGGTGGATACAATAAATAACAAATTAAACAAAAAAGGGACAATTATGATGGTGCATTGTACTTGTTTTAGTGATGATAGACAAGTTATGCAATACTTAGGAGATAGACTTGAAAAGGAAGGCTACAAGATTATTTATGGAGCAGCAGATCATATTGAATTTAAAGATAAAAAAGCTTATTGTATTTTAGATAATAATCAAGAATATATAGATTTGATTTTTAGATTTACTCCATTGGAATGGCTTATCCAAATGAAACCACGCAGATGGGATGGATACTTTAACACCATAACGAAATCTTGCAACCATCCTATTAGCATATATGCGCAAAGTAAAAGATTTCCATTTGTTTGGAAAGATTTAGAAAAAGCTGGTATTCGTATGAAAACGTGGCAAAAATTATTACCAGAAACATTAGAAGTAAAGGATGTAGGAAAAAAAGAAGGGTTTATATATAAACCAATTTATGGTAGAGTAGGAGAGAGGATTTCAATCAAAGAAGCATGTAAAGAGGATGAATATGAAAGAATTTTACAAGATGTAAAAAAGCATCCAAAGCAATACTTGGCACAGAAAAACTTCCAAAGTAAACCATTAAAAAGTGAAGATGGAAAAGAATACCATATTTGTCTTGGCTCATACACAATAGAAGGAGAGCATGCTGGATATTATGCACGAATGAGTCCATATCCAAGAATTGATTCTTATGCAGAAGATATTCCAGTATTAATTGAAAAATAGAGGGTAAGAAAATGAGAGGAAAAGAAATATATAAAATATACGCACCTGAAGGTGCGAAATGGACAGAATGGGTGAGACCAGTACCATTTGTTGCAATTGATACTTATCATAGACAACCTATTGGTGATTGGCTAGATAGAAAAGCAATGTTTTTAAAAAAATATCAACAAGATACAGCGATATTTATTGATTTACCAGGTAAAGAAAGTATAGAATTGGGAATCGATTTAGCACATCTAGGTTATAGACCAATACCAGTTTTTAACGGAACGGATGAACAACAAGATTCACAAGCAACGACAAATACCTATTTAATTGAAAGTTGCTTAATAAATGGAAGTGAAAAATTAAAAAATATACAACTAAAAAACGATGCAAACCCAGCTTTTTTGCTTGATAGCTATAGAACAAATAGATATAGAGCAAAAGAATCTATTTTTGATAATAGTTGGGATTTATACAAACATGATATTCCAACATCTGAATATTTTAAGAAAAATGGTATTGTGAAAATCATAGTGGTAGGAGATAAAATTCAACTAGACTTGAAAAAGATTTTCTTAAAATTTCAAGAAAAAGGAATGGAGATTTATATAACAGATGGATACGTATTTCCAAAAAAAGTTATATTAATAAAAACAATAAAAGAACGATTAGAGAAAGAAGAAATATAGAACAATGATTGAATTTAAAAATAAAATAGTACAATTTGGCTTTGGTGCAGTAGGAAAAAGTTTTTTCGAAAAAATTTCCAAAGAAATAAAATATGATAAAGACAAATATTTCGTAATATCTAGGGATAAGCTTGAATATACTTTTTTTCTCGAACTTGGAGGGAAGATGGGGAACTTCCTTGTAGCGGATATTAATAGAGAAAATTTCAAAAGCATATTTTCAAAATATTTAGAAGAGGGCGATTTATTAATTGATTTTGCTGATAGTGTTGGTACAAAAGATTTCATAGAATGGTGTGCAAATAAAAATATTATGTATTTAAACACAGGAGAGACAGATTGGAGCGATAATTGGTATAATATTTTTGAAGAAAACTTGAAAAAAAATGAATTGCGAAATCAATTAAAGCAAAAAAACAATGTGAATAAACACCCTATCGTACTGCAACATGGAAATAATCCTGGATTGGTTTCTCATTTTGTAAAAGCAGGGCTGGAATACATTGTAAAAAAGCAATTTAAGAATCATCAAGAATATCATAAACTTTTAAAGGAAAATAAATTCAATGAACTTGCAAAGGCTCTTGACCTAAAAGAAATTCACGTAAATGATAATGATTATCAAGAAATCAAAGAAAAATTTGATGAAAACAAACTATATAGTACATGGTCAGTGGATTCATTTTTCTTCGAAATGTTAAGTGAAGCAACTGCGAATATTGGTACAAGTGAGAAAATCGATTATGAAAAAGAATGTAAAAAAGTAGACTTAAAAAATGGCTTTATAGAATTTAAAGACATAGCAATTGATAAAGTAGGAAAAACATATTATCCAAAAGGAGAATTTGAAGGATTTTTAGTGCCTCACGAAGAAACAATTACAATAGCAAAATCTCTTGAAGTAAAAAGAGGGGAGGAGGTTATATATAGACCAACAGTTATATTTTTATACTCTCCTTGTGAATTTGCAGTAAAATACCTAAAAAAAGCTAAAGTAAATGATTATCTTCATCCAGATATCCATAAGCCACAAGATGATGATATTTCAATTATACGAGGATTTAAATACCCTAAAAGAGCAGAAATTCCTTACAAAGAAAATATAAAACGAGGCACAGAATATGTAGGCGTATTGTTATTAGGAGATAAATTTGAGCCAGTATGGGTAGGAAATAGAATTAAGAAACATTTTTTATATAAGGACAAAAAATCATCTTTCTGGCAAACACCAACAATAACACCTGTTGCCATGTCAGCGTTAGCAGCTGTTTGCTGGATGATAAAAAATAAAGATAAAGGAGGAATATATTTTCCTGATGACATTAAGGAATATAGAGAAATCATTCATTTTGCAGAAAAATATATTTCAAAAACAATTTACAAAACAATTCGTAGAGAAAAAATAGAACATAGTCTTGATATTCAATTAAATTGTTTACAATTAAAAGACATATTGAAAAAAAATCAATAGTGGAAAGAATTAAAATTTTAGATAAAAAGAAAGAGCATGAAAATACTCTTTCTTTTTTGTATACAATAAGATTAAGGGCAGTATTAATGGCCTCCACCACCACCACCGCCTCCACGGCCGCCACCACCATAACCATGTCCACCAAATCCACCGCCTCTTGAGGAGGTATGAATAGAGCGACCAAAGGCTCTAGAGGTCCTATGAAAGCTACTTGAGTGAATATAAAAATGATGGTTTAATATAGGACTGCTATCAATATTTAATTCTACTGCATGTATCTTTATCGCTTTTATAACTTTTTCAGAAATACCAAAAGCAGTTGCGTAAATCAAATATTTTTCCCATAAAGGTAATTCATAAACTTCTTTTTCATTCATCAAAGTATCACTATTTAAGAAATTGTATAAACCATACCATTTAGCTTGTTCATTAGCTCCATATTGTGTAAATAAAACTAAATTACTTGCTTTTGAAGTTAGATAAAAATATTTCCACAAACAAGCGATACCCAAAATAGTATATGCTCCAAAAGCTAATGCCATAGGTGTAAAATAGGAAATCAGATTTATAACAATTAATAAAATGAATCCTAAAATTAGGCTTGACTTAGCACTTTTATTGAGCTCTTTTTTAGGTGCATCATAATCTGCACTTTGGAAATATCCTTGCATTACACCACTTTCTAAAATAGGTTTCTTTTCTATATCTTTTACAAATGCATTTGTATATACATAATCATTATCAATACATTTTTGTAATTGATTGATTGTAATTGAATTATGATAAGTTCTAGAATGTCTTTCCAATAATTCTAAATAAAGTCTTTCAGAAGTAGTAAGTGGCTCTAAAACATCACCAGTATTTTCATTTATTGTTGTATAAATAGGTTCTGGTGAATAATCTGGAGAATCCGTAAAAGCTGGTGTTGCGTAATTGGTGCGAGTAGGTTCTATAGAAATGACTGTATTTGAACTATCCCAGTCAAGATTATTATCTAATTTCGTAATGTTAACATATTTCTTTCTTACTAAACTAAGTAAAATTGCTGCATATTCTTCTTGTTTTTCTTTGTTTTCATCAAAAGGATCTTTCATAAATACTAACTCTGAAGCAAAAATAGGGTCTAAGTCACTTGGTATTTCTCGAAAATAATCATAGTCTACTTCTGGGTCATATAAGTTATATTTTTCCTTAGTCTTTTTATATTTATTTATTGTAGTATACACTATTAAAATTGTACCAAATATAGATGCTATCAGTAATAGTGTTTTATATGTATTAAATTTTCTATTTTGTGTTTCGTAATATTCATTTTCTGCAATACATTCCTCTAAAACATTTTCATCTGAATATCTATTATTAGGTGCATATTTTGTAAAAATATGTTTATCATCGCCATATGCCAACAAACAAAATTCTATATAACGATTGTGATAATTGAATTTTAAATCAGACTTATCCAAATTGATTGAAAATGTATGATAGCCATCATTTATATAATCTGATTCGATAAGCGGCAATCGACTATTAGCCGTTCCAAACGTATATGCATAGTAAGTAGAGGGCATTATTTCATCTGGTATTAGAATTTGTGCTTTATAAGAATTTAGTTTTGTAATCGTATTTCCAGAATACATAGCTAAATATAATTCAGAACAATCATTATATTTTAAAGCTGCATTGTTCATGGAATATACAATTTTAAAAGTCATTTTTTCTCGATATGTCCAAGGAATGTATATTAGCAAAGACTCATCATTATCTGGATAACTTCCTGAGCCATCACTGTGATGCCAACGCATAGTTGAACTTTGAGTATAGTCGGAATCTTCCCAATACATTTTAGAAGTTTCTGAATAAGGTATTTCTTGACCATCGTCCAGAATTTGTGTAACTGATTTGACGTCATAAGTTACCTTTAATCCATCAACATATTCTTCGGGAAGTTCTCTCCATAATTCTTTATAGGTATTAGATTTTGAGCCTGCATGTACATCAAACGTTAAATATTCTGTAATTTCAACACTGGCATTTCCATTTGGATCATCATGTAAAACTGCTGTGTAGTCAATATCTGTTAAATTGCAGTAATCATTGGGATTTAAGCTAAATCCATCAAGACCAAAATCTTCCCATGTATAGCCTTCAGATGCTATAGATAAAAAGAGAATTAGTATAATAAATAGAAAAGGTTTTGCATTTACAATAATGCCTTTTACCATTTTTTTAATCTTTCTAAAAAAGTATTTTAAATATTTCATTTGCATCCCCCAAAAAAATTATTTTATATGAAGATTATATATAAATTTAAAGTTTTTGTAAATAAAATTATATAAAAGTCATAAAAATATAATATATTACGTTTCTATTGAGATATGATTATCATTAAGCAAGCATATATATTATTTTTTATTATTTCCTCGGCTAGCTCCATAGATTACAAATTCTAAATTTTAAACAAACGAGCCTCTCGATATCTCGCTTCCTCATTTGTTTAAAATTAAGAATTTGTACATCTACTCCACGTCACATTCGTCAATTAATAAAAAATAATATATATGCTTGCTTAATGACAATCCAGTCTGAACAAAAACTATATTATCTTTCAGAATTCTTTTTTTTATGGTATTATGAATAAAAAATAATAAAATTTATAAACATAAGACTTAAAAGAAAGTAGAGGAGAATATGATGATTGAAATTATATTTGATAAAGAGAAAAATAGAGCAGTTGTATATAATAATACAATCCAAGTAGGAGAATGTGATTTTCTAGAAACAGAAGATTATTGGAATATAACACATACAGAGGTAAATAATGAATATCAAGGACAAGGAATTGCAAAAAAGTTGGTAGAATGTATTATAGAGAATGCGAAAAAAGAGAATAAAAAGCTTATTGCAGAATGTTCTTATGCAAAGAAAATACTTGAAAAATATGGAAAAGTTTAACTTATTAATAAAATTAAAAAAATTTTAATAAAATGATTGACAAAGCCATAAATATATCATACAATACAAACAACAGTTTGCTAACACTTGTAAGCAAAAACATCTGGATAAACTGAATTTTATAAAGGATGTGGTTTTATGGAAGAAAAGAAAAATGAAATCATTTTATTCGAAAACCAAGGAGTAAAATTAGAAGTAAACTTAAAAGATGAAACAGTGTGGCTTAATTTGGAGCAGATGACGGAATTATTTAAAAGAGATAAATCTGTTATTTCAAGACATATAAATAATATTTTTAAGGAAGAAGAATTAGATAGAAATTCAACTGTTGCAAATTTTGCAACAGTTCAAAACGAAAGCGGCAGAACAGTTACAAGGAATATAGATTATTATAATTTAGATGTAATCATATCTGTTGGATATAGAGTAAAATCTAAAGAAGGAACGAAATTTAGAATTTGGGCAACAAAGATTTTAAAAGATTATATGTTAAAAGGATATGCCGTAAATCAAAAAAGATTAGAATATTTAGAAAAAACAATAAAATTAATTGATATAGCGAATCGTATGGAAGAAAGATTAGATAACAGTGATGCAAAAGAAATCTTAAAAGTCATTGGAGATTATTCAAAAGCATTAGATTTATTAGATGATTATGACCATAAAACCTTAAAGAATATAAAATAGATGATGAGTTTAATGGGAGTGACTATATTGAGAGTTGCTCTCATTTGTGTTAATATAATGATATAATATGAAGGAATTTAAGAATGGCAAAAGGAATTAATGGAAATTATAAGAGGAGTAAACGTATGAGAAATCTTAATAAAAATTGTAGAACATATAAAGGACATAGTTTGATCGAAGATGTAGGAGATTATACAGTAGTAGATATAGAAACAACAAGCTTAGATTCTTTTCATGGAGAGATTCTTGAAATTAGTGCCATTAAAGTTAGAAATAAAAAAGAAGTAGACAATTTTTCTGAACTTATTAAAACCAATGAAGAAATCGGATATTTTACAACAAACTTAACAGGAATTACGAATGAAATGATGTTGAAAGAAGGAAAAGAATTAGAAGAAGTTTTACAAAACTTCAAAACATTTTTAGGAAATGACATTATTGTTGGACATAATGTAAATTTTGATATTAATTTTCTTTATGATAATATGGAAGAACATTTAGATACCTATTTATCAAATGATTATGTGGATACTTTAAGAATAGCAAGAAAAGTGCTTCCTAATTTAAGACATCATAAATTAGATGATTTAATTACCTATTTTCATCTAACCCAAAGAAATGAACATAGAGCATTAAATGATTGTATATTAACCAATCAAGTATATATTAAATTAAGTGAAATGATGAAATGAAAATAATATAATAAATCAACAACTTATAAGAGTTGTAAAAAATATAAATAATGATAAATTTAGAAAAAAGATAGAAGGAAGAAAAATTATGATAGAAATTAAAAATGTTAGTAAAGCATATGTCAAACATAAAAATGTAATTGAAAACATGAATTTAACTATTGAGGATGGTCAGATATTTGGATTTATTGGACCAAATGGAGCCGGAAAAACAACCACTATGGAAATGCTTACAGGTATATTAGATATTGATGAAGGAGAAATCTTAATTGACGGGATTAATATAGAAAAAAATCCAATCGAAGCAAAGAAAAAATTTGGATTTGTGCCAGATTCACCAGATGCATTTGAAAAATTAACAGGGATAGAATATTTGAATTTTGTGGCAGATGTATATAAAGTAGACCAAAAGACAAGATTTGAAAAAATAACAAAATTGGCAAAAGAATTTGGTATCTATAATTCTCTAAAAGAAAGAGTTCAAAGTTATTCACATGGAATGAAGCAAAAAATTATTATTATAGGTGTTTTATTACACAATCCTAAAAACTGGATTTTAGATGAACCAATGACAGGATTGGATCCTAAGGCATCTTTTCAATTAAAAGAATTAATGAAAGAACATAGTAAGAAAGGAAATACTGTATTCTTCTCAACACATGTGCTAGAAGTGGCTGAAAAGATATGTGATAAAATTGCAGTAATTGACAAAGGAACAATCAAATTTGTGGGAACATGTGAAGAATTAAGAGAAAAATGGAAATCCAATAGTTCATTAGAAGATTTATTTTTAAAGATAATAGAGGAATAATGATTTTCTAACAAAACTTGTATTTTTGAAGGGAACAGAAGTAAAAATGAATAGATTAAATGAAGTCATTTTTAAAAATGCACATAGAAGAGATAATGAAAATAAAAGTATTGTGAACAAAGCCTTAACAGTATTAATATTTGTAATTATATTTGGAACCATCTCTACGATTATGGGAGTAGCAAGTTATTATTTAACAACAGAATTGATAAAAGTCAATCAGGCACCAGTATTTGTTAATATTGTATTATTAATTATGTTTATATTTTTGTTTTCAAAAAGTATATTTGAAAGTTTAAACAATTTATATTTTGCAAAAGATTTAAAAATCTTTTTAAGAATGCCAACAAAACCAATAGAATTAGTAAAAGCAAAGATTAATAATATGATTGTTTCTGAATATATTATGGAATTAATGCTATTACTTTCGCCTATATTAGTATATGGCTATTTGGTAAAAGCAGGTATCGTATTTTATGTATATATGACTATTATATTGCTATTGTTGCCAATGATACCAATTGTATTGACATCTCTTATAACAGCTGTGGTTATGAGATTTACCAATGTCATAAAAAATAAGACACAAGTTCAATATATTTCTATTTTCATTGGGTTTGTTGTACTTGCCATTATCACAAGTCTATTTTCAACAGGAGAAGGTATTTCATTAGAACGATTTACAGAAAAAATGTTAGAAGTCAATGGATTAATTGAACTGATATCAGAGTATTTTGTTATTTTAAAACCAATTATGAATAGTTTGATAAATTATGAAACCATCACAGGAATGGCGAATATTCTTTTGTTTATTATAGAAAGTTTCGCAAGCTATTATTTAGGTACATGGATAATATCCAAAATATATCTAAAAGGAGCTATTGGAACAGTTGTTAATACAAACAATATGAAAACAAAGAAAAATACAGAATTAAAGCTAAGTGAATGTAAACCCAAAAGTCCTAAAAGAGCTTTTCTAAGTAAAGAATTAAAACAAATTATGAGAACACCTATCTTTTGTTTACAATGTATCATATTGCCAATGGTATATCCTATTTTATTTATTGGGCTTCCTGCCATTGCTTTAATTTCATTTGTTAGAAGTGTAGGAATTGACTTTTTAACCAATATGCAAGAAAATATATTTAGTCCAATAGGAATAGCAATTGCTATTAGTATTGCACAAGTATTGTATATCATGAACTTTACATCGATTATTGCCGTTTCAAGAGAAGGTAGAAAAGCAAAACTAATGAAAACCATACCAATTAGCTTATACAAACAATTTAAATATAAACTATATCCTGCACTCATTGCAGATACTGTGATTACTTGTATTGTTACCATATGTTATAGTTGGTTAGTATCAAAAATGAATATGATATTTAGTATTTTCTTGTTCATCATATTAATGGCACTTTGTTTAGTACAAGAAAAAGTGATGATACTAATCGATTTGAAAAAACCAAAAATTACATGGACAAGTGAATATGCCATGATGAAGGAAAATGTCAATGTTATGTATGAATTCTTTTATGCAGTAATCGTTGTGATTTTACTAACAGTAATCGGATTTATAATCAATAACATAACCGTTTTAATGATAGTTCTATTTTTAATACTTACATTGATTAATTTAGTAATTAATCGATATGTAAAGAAAAATCAAACAAAATTATATAGAAAAATATTTTAAACTTTACAAAATGAACTTTAGGGACTAGTACATTAGTCCTCAAAGTTCATTTTATTATATAAAACAATTGAGAAACTTTTAAAGATATGATATATTGTATAAAAATAGAAAATAAACAAGATAAATGGAGAATAATATGGAAAAGAAAGAAAATAAGAAGCAAATCATTGTATTTGGTGGTTGCTTTAATCCACCATTAAATTCACATTTTTCACTTGCAGAACAAATGATAGCAGAATATTCAGAAATAGAAAAAATTATATTTGTTCCAGTGAATAGTCAATATGAAAAGATGGATTTAATTGAAAATGAACATCGTTATCAAATGTTAAAAACAGTTTGTGATAAAAATGAAAAATTTGAAGTATCTAGAATTGAAATAGATAGTAAAAGACAATTATATACAGTTGAAACATTACACAAAATACAAGAAGAATATCCAGATTATGAAGTTGCCTTTTTAACAGGAAGTGATAACTTAAAAACATTAGACACATGGAAAAAAGTAGAGGAATTGACAACTAAATTTAAATTGTATATTTTAGAAAGAGATAATGATTGCATGGAAGAAATCATTCAAAACAATGAATTGTTAAACAAACATAGACAAGCTTTTATCAAAGCAAAAGATAGCATAAAAAGTAACTTGAGTTCAACATTTGTAAGAGAAAAAATAAAAAATGGAAAAAGTATACGATATCTAACACCTGATGAAGTAATCACATATATACAAGAACATCAACTATATCAATAAAATGTCCTTTTGGGACATTTTGGGACGTTTCTTTTTGGACATTTTTAAGGAATTGAATAGAGGATAAAAAATAGAAAGGAGAATTTGAAAATATGTTAGAAAAAGAAGAATTAGTAAAAGAAACAGAAGGTGCTATTACTTGGATTAAAGAATATGTAAAACAAACAGGAGCAAAAGGGATTGTTGTTGGATGCAGTGGAGGAAAGGATTCTGCAACCGTGCTTGCTATGTCAGTAAAAGCAATAGGAAAAGAAAATGTAGTTGCTGTGTCTATGCCATGCCATTCTATATCTCATGATTTTGATGATGCAAAATTAGTAGCAGATACCTTTGGTGTAAAATTTTTAAAAGTAGATTTAACCAATACATATAATGAAATGGAAACAGAAATACAATCTGCAATGGGAGAAGAATTATCAAAAGAAGCAACTATCAATATAAAACCAAGATTAAGAATGACTACATTATATGGAATTGCACAAAGTTTAGGATACTTAGTGATTGGAACAGGAAATCTTTGTGAAGCGATGGTAGGCTATACAACGAAATGGGGAGACAATAGTGCAGACTTTAATCCAATTGGAAACTTTACAGTTGCTGAAGTATTAGACATTGGAAAATATTTAGGTGTTCCAGAAAGAATATTAGAAAAGGCACCAAATGATGGATTAGGTGGCATGACAGATGAAGAAAAAATGGGAATTCAATATAGTCAAATTGCAGAAATGATAGAAACAGGAAATACAGAAGAAAATGCAAAGAAAGAAATTATAAAAAGATATAATGCATCAAAACATAAAAGAGAATTGGTTCCAGTTTATACTTTTGAAAGAAAAAACTTTTTAAAAAATCTAGGAGAAAAATAGGGATTATGAAAGTATATGTAACACATAGACAAGGAGAATAGATAAAAATGGTAACTTTTGAAGATTTTATGAAATTGGATATTCGTGTAGGAACAATTGTCAAAGCAGAAGAATTCAAAAAAGCGAAAAAACCAGCTTATAAATTAGAAATTGATTTTGGAGAAGAAATTGGCATTAAGAAATCATCAGCACAAATTACCAATCTATATACTCCAGAAGAATTAATTGGAAAACAAATATTAGCAGTTGTTAATTTTCCAAAAAAGCAAATTGCGGATTTTCTATCAGAAGTATTGGTTCTAGGAACATATAGTAAAGAAGGGGTTATATTAATTACCCCAGATAAAAAAGCAAGCAATGGAGATAAACTAGGATGATAGAGGAGATATAGATGATTGAAGAACTAAATAAAAAAGATATAAATCAAATTATGGATATTTGGTTAAAAGAAAATAAAAGAACACATAACTATATTCCGGAAGAATACTGGGAT
Source organism: uncultured Eubacteriales bacterium (assembly GCA_949288095.1). Taxonomy (GTDB): domain Bacteria; phylum Bacillota; class Clostridia; order TANB77; family CAG-508; genus CAG-269. The sequence goes on along the minus strand of CASEIX010000002.1, from coordinate 5,255 downwards.
AACCATTTTGAAGATGTAAAAAAAGGAATCTTAAAAGCAAAAATATATGTATATAAAGAAAAAGAAGAAATATGTGGATTTATCGGATTATCTGATACATATATAGCAGGGATATTTGTCAAAGCGAAAAAACAGTCTATGGGGATAGGAAGAAATTTAATACAATATTGTAAGTCAAAATATCCAGAGCTAATGTTAAGTGTGTATGTAAAAAATGAAAGAGCAATTGCATTTTATAAAAAAGAAGAATTTAAAATCGTAAAAGAAGAAACAGATAAAACAACAAATGAAAAAGAATATGTAATGGTATGGAAAAAATGAAAGAGGGAATTTATATGAAAAAGGGGAAGGTTTTAAAAATAGTGATAGTTATTTGTATTCTAATATTTATTATAACAATGGCATTTTCAATCTATAAATTTGGTGTGATTAATCCTATTTCTTCAGGAATTGGAATGTTGAGAGTTTTAATTGCGGATACTGATTATGTCGTTGTCCAGCGTTTCCCATATCGTGTAGTATTTGCCAATCCAGAAGGGGGACAAGATACACTAGATAGTTATATGCAAGAAAGAGGATTTGAGGAAGTAGAAGACATGAGAATGGGAAGTATATTAGTATATCGTAAAGGTGATATGATAGAAAGATTAAATTATAAAGTTAATGGATATTATGCAATGTGGAGTTGGCAGTAATAATTTATATTTGGAAGAATAAAATGAAGCTAGGAGGAATTGAAATATGGAAAACAAAAAGTTAAATATTATTGTAGAAAATTGCCCACAAAATCATAGATGTCCAGCAGTAAATGTGTGTCCAGTAGGAGCTTTAAGTCAAGAAGATTTTCAAGCACCTACAATTGATTATACAAAATGTATTAGTTGTGGAAAATGTTCAGATTTTTGCCCAAAGCATGCATTGGTTTTAAAATAAGAAGAGTATAGCATTTTTATTAATAGAATAATTAAAAAAGTAAAAGCTCTCCGAACCAAAAAGACGGAACGGAGAGCCAGTGTGAAAACATTTACGGAGAACCCCTATTAAAGTCAAGAAAAACGAGGAGAGGAAATAATAAAAACCTGACCCGACATAGCAATCAAAGATTGTAGCCTTAGTGCCTCAGAACCTTATTGTCTAAGACAATAAGAAAAAGAAATAAATGAATTAATTTTCACTTATTTCTTTTTTTGTATAAATAGTATAAGCACAAGAAAGTAGAACAGATTTTAACAAATATTTACGGTCATTTGTTGAATAATTATCAATAAAATCGGTTTTATTAAACACACAATCTAAAGCCTTTTCAAATAACTTACAAAAATTATCATATGCAATTTCAATTGGTGCACTTTCTAAAGCTAATCTAATTAATATTTTTATATCATTTATTTTATAAACTTCTTTTAAAACACAAATAACAAAAAATTTAGCCAAGTGATTTTTGTTGTATTTTTTCTTTATAGGTGGTTCTATAATCTTATTTTTTACATAGTTATTAATCATATTCTTTGTTAAAATAAGTGAATCTTCCTCAGAATTTGAATTAGACAAGAAAGAAGATAATGTTTCATTTACTAAGGTAACAACCTGATCTAAATATAAATCCACATTAGGTAATTCTTTCCATCTAGGAATATGCAATTTTATTATTTCATTACTCATATTTTTTCAGTCCTTTATTTTCATTTTTATTTTATAAAACATTTACAATATTTCATAAAATTTTCACAATCTTTAAAAAATCCCTAAGACAACATATATATTACCATGATTGAAATGGTTAGTCAATATTGACAAAGTTATATCAATGTGCTAATCTGGTTTAGAAAACTAGATAGGAGAATTTTAAATATGAAAAATCAATTAAGAGAAGTTCCAAAATTTGAGAACATAAAAGAAATTATATACAATTCTGTAAAACTATATCCAGACAATATAGCTTATACCATTAAAGAGAAAACAGAAGGAGATAAGATAGAATACAAAAATGTAACATATACACAATTGTTAGAAGATATAAATGCATTAGGAACAGCTTTATATGCTAAAGAATTACAAGGAAAAAGGATTGCGATTATTGGGAAAAATCAATATCATTGGGCAATTTCACATTTAACTTGTTTATTAGGTGGAATTGTTTCTGTTCCATTAGATAAAGATTTACAAATTAACGAGTTAGAAGAATCTCTAATTAGAAGTAAAGTAGATGGTATTATTTTTGATGAAAAACTAACAGATAAAATACAAGTGATTAAAGAAAACCAAAAAACAAATATCCATGAATATATTTGTATGAGCAAAATAGATGGATTTGAAAATATTGAGCAATTACTAGAAAAAGGAAAAGAAATTTTACAAACAGGAAATGAAGAATTTATTAATCATAAAGTTGATTCAAAAGGAATGAGCATCTTATTATTTACATCTGGAACAACTTCTAAATCAAAAGCAGTTATGTTATCACAATATGGAATTGCAACAAATGTATATGATATGCAAATTGTAGAAACATTTTTGCCAACAGATGTCAATATTGCCTTTTTACCATATCATCATATATTTGGTTCAACAGCTATGGTAGTGATGTTAGCATGTGGTGTAAAAACGGTATTTCCAGATGGCTTACGATATATTAAGCAAAACTTATTAGAATATCAAGTATCTGTTTTTGTTGGTGTTCCTTTATTAGTGGATAAAATGTATGCCAATATTGAAAAAGAAATCGAAAAACAAGGAAAAACAAAATTAATTAAAGTAGCAACCAAAATTAGTAATTTTCTATTAAAAATCCATATAGATATTCGAAGAAAACTATTTAAACAAATCATAGATGGACTAGGTGGAAAAATGCGATTTGTTATTGCAGGAGGTGCACCATTTGATAGTAAAATAGAAAGAAAATTCAATGAATTTGGAATCCATATGGTACAAGGGTATGGACTAACAGAGACTTCACCAGTTATTGCAGCTGAAAATGATAAGTATGCCAAATATGGTTCAGTGGGAATTCCAATGAAACATACAGAAGTAAAGATTGTAGATAAAGATGAAAAAGGAATTGGAGAAATTACAGTAAAAGGTCCAAATGTCATGCTTGGATATTATGAAAATGAAGAAGCAACAAATGAAGTATTACAAGATGGTTGGTTTCATACAGGGGATTTAGGATACTTAGATAAAGATGGTTTCCTATTTATTACGGGTAGAAAAAAAGATATGATTGTTCTAAAAAATGGTAAAAAAGTATTTCCAGAGGAATTGGAAACTTTAATCAATCGAAATGAAGAAATAGAAGAATCATTTGTATATGGGATGCCAGATAAAGAAGATAAAAGCAAGATAAAAGTTGCCGTAGAAGTGGTATACAACAAAGAAATTGTAAAAGAAAAATATGGAGACATTTCAGAAGAAGATTTATTCCCAATTATTTGGAATAAAATAAAAGAAGTCAATAAAACATTACCAAGATACAAATATATCATGCATATGATTTTAACAGATGAACCATTAATTAAGACAACAACGCATAAGACTAAGAGAAATGAAGAATTGAAAAAAGTTTTGGAACGTTAGGGACGTGTCAAATCGTTCCATTTTGGAACGATTTGGCCTGTCCCTATCGTTCCGAAAAGAACATATTTTGACAAAAACATAAAAAAGATATAATATAAATTTAAGCTAAACATATTTCTGGTGATGATAAAAGAAAATAAAAATGGGGAAAAAGAAAAATGGAACAAATAAAAGAGAAGAAACAGAAAAAAGAAGTAGGAGAAGGAATAGAAGAACTACTAATTAGACTAAGAAATGAAAAAGGTTGGTCACGTATAGAACTCTTATCACATCTATCTAGTAAAACAATAAAAGAAAAAGATATTAGAAAATGGGAACTTGGATTAGAATATCCGGATTTGGATATGATATATGAATTATCAGCTGTTTATCAAGTACCAAGTGAGAAATTTATAGAAGCTAAAAATAATAGTTATGTAAAAGGTTTAGGTTCTATTAATATGTTTTTAACAAAATGGATATGTTATCTTTTAAATGTTTCTATTAAAGTAGGTATGGTTTTATTAGTCTTATTCTATGTCATTATGCTTTTCTTAGCATTTGGAACATTTGCATATATAGGAACAATGATAAAAAAATAATAAAAATTAATCAAAAAACACACATAGTAAAGAGAACTATGTGTGTTTTGTTTAGTTTATAAACTCAATACCATCAGAAGAAATTTTAGAAACTCTTGCTAAAGAGTAAACATCTAAACCTAAATCCTCTAATTTTTTTCTTCCATCTTGGAAAGACTTTTCGATAACAATTCCAATACCTGCAACAGAAGCACCAGCTTCTTTTAAAATTCGATAAGCTCCCATTGCTGCTTGACCATTTGCAAGGAAGTCATCAACAATTAAAATATTATCATTTTCAGATAAATATTTTTTTGAAGCCATTAAGATATAATCTGTGTTTTTGGTAAAAGAATGTACTGGTGTTTGAATGGTTGTTTCTGTATCTAAAATGGCAGAAGATTGCTTTTTAAAGATAACTAAAGGTACATCTAATTTTAATGCAGCTGCATAAGCGGGTGCAATTCCAGATGATTCAATGGTAACGACTTTTGTGATATTTTTTGATTGAAAGTAGTCAGCAAATTCTTTTCCAATTAAATCCATTAATTTTGTATCTACTTGATGATTTAAAAAATTATCAACTTTTAAAACATTTTCATTGATAACAATACCATCATTTTTAATTTTCTCTTTTAATAAATCCATACAAGATCAGCTCCTATTATATTTTATAAAAACCATTATAACATATCATAAAGATAAATGGCAAGATTTGTAGAAAAATGTCAAAATATATAAGAAATTTGTTACTGTCCAGACCTAAGTAATCTTCCAGAGATGATACATTATATTTTTAAGGTTCTCGGCTACCCGCCAATTCCCGTTTAACAAATTCTAAGAATAAAAACACAACAATACCCGGAAACAGGACCCTTTGTGCCTTTATCCTAAGAATTTGTAAAACTATTCTGGTCACATTCGAACCTTAAAAATATAATGTATCATCTCTGGAAGATTACTTAGGTCTGGACAGTAACAAATTTTTTATAAATGTTCATAAAATCTTTACAAAAATTCCTTGACAAACATAAAAAAAAGATATATGATAAAACCGAAATTAGGAATAATTCCTAATTTTAAGGAGAGATTTATGAACAACTATTCCAAACAAAGAGAAGC
>CASEIX010000001.1 GCA_949288095.1 uncultured Eubacteriales bacterium | reverse complement strand
TATATAATTATCTATTGAATTTATATCTTTTATCAACCTTATTTCCTCTTATCACTTAAAAAACGGCAATAAATCTGATAAAGAAAAAGATCCGTTAAAAAACGGACTTTAGTCTAAAAATTTACGTATAAAATATTATAAATAAAAAAATATAACTTATATATAAATGTTATATTTTTTTATATTATGGATGTCTTGCATAATTTGCATTACCTATTTCATTTGGAGATGGAGCAATATCCCTTTGAGTATATTCTTCTGAATATCCTATTTCTCCATACTTTCCACCGTCATGCCACTTAGTATATATATCAAAATGAGTTTGTTCTCCATTAGTTGCAATTCTTGTATTTTCAGACCTTTCACAATAATCAATTACTATTCCTGTTCCAAGACTTGTTTCAACTATATCTCCATATTCATATTTTGCATTTTCTCTTCCACCACTCCACTCTTCTCTTTGCTTCACATCAGCTGCAACCATAACATAGGGTCCATACATTTGAACACCGTCTTCACGAGTCCACTGTTCATAATTTATACCTTCATATTTTCTAATATTTTGCACAAGACCATTTACTTCTAGTGGACACCATGTTTCCGAATAATGTGTTCCATCATTTGTATGATAATCTATAAAACCTTTTCTTGCTGTTAAGTATCCACTATCCCACTTTGTTTTAATCTGATGTGGCATATTTGATTTTGAATAATAAATTTCTGAGTCATCATTTTCTATTAAATCTTTTTGTTCTATATCTTCTATACTATTTTCTATTGAGACATTTTGAATATCAGTGTTCTTTTCATTTGATATTGTAATATTTTTGTTTTCTTCTTTTAATTCATTTATAGTATTATACAAATCTGATTCGACGGTTCCTGTAAGTTTTTCATTTATTTCAGATAATACTACTGAATTTGGTTTCATTGAAGATGTTTGATTTTGAACTTCATTATCTGAACTAAATATATAAAAATCTCCTCCACATGAAGCAATATCTTTCATATCGAAACCATTAGAATATCCATTTTTTAGAAAATCAGATGATTCATAGTTATTTCCATTAGGGTCTTTTAATATTAATTTCCCATCTTCTGTTATACCACTTACTGCAATGTAACATACAGATTGTGTAAATCTTTTATCTGTAGTTCTCCAAATTGCGACACAACCCTTTTCTAATGATTTTTCTAATTCTCCATCAATCCATGCTTTTTCATATGCATACTTATTTTCATATTTTAAATTTAACTCATTTAAAGCTGCTTCGTCTTTTAATAAAAGTTCACTTCCACCATTTTCTTTACTATAATATTTACCAAATTCTGGATGATTTTTCATTAATTCATCTGGAGTTATTAAGCTTCCCGTAGCCCATGAACCAAGCATACACAAACTTGTAGGGGCACTTCCTGATATTTTTATATTTGAACTTCCAAATTTAATATTTTCATAATCTAATTGATTTATTAAAGGCATTTCATTTTTAGATATTGTTTTTTCATATGCATCAACCCCTACTTTATCAGCTACTTCTTTAACAATCTCTTGAGTAGTTTTTCCAGTAGTATCTATATTATATTTATCTGCAAATATTTTTGCTTCAATTGTATCTATCGCCACAGATTGAGGTTTCCCTTCAACATTTACTTCCAACTTATTAGCTAGCATATCAATAATGTTTTTATTATTTGAAACATAAGTCATTTTTTTAGATATAGAATTGTCGTACAAAGTTCCAAAATAATTTTGTGACTTTTTACTGTTTGTACTACTTTCAGATGTTTTTTTATCATTAGAATTTAATAATGAGGAAAATAAATCATTTACTACAATCGTATTTTTTCTTTCTGCTTCCTCTGCTTTATCAATTGCATCCAATACTTCATCTATAATTTTTTTTACAGAATCTTTTAAATTATTTAATTTTGGTGTAATTTGACTTACACTTTCGCAACCTTCTTCTATTGGAATTTTAGAAGTTGTTTCAGTCGCTTTTTGAAAATAACTATTTGTCCCATTTAATAGTGGCATAACATTATTTCTAAGCAAGTTAGTATCACAGTGGTATATTGACGGATTTTTACTAGTTATTATGTTTGTTTTCTCTTTTTCCATTGGTGGAAGATACGAATTTGAAATTCCACCATATTCTTTTTCTTTTTGATTTGCTTTTTCGTATATATTTCCTAATTCATTACCAACATTAACTGTATTTTTTATTACATTAGAAATATTATTTTTTATTAATTGAGCTGTTCCACCGGTTAAAGCATCTTGTATTATGTTAGAAACATTTTCCAAAGTTGTATTTATTTTTTTTACATATTCTCGAGCTTCTTTAGTATATTCTTTTATTTCTCTATATACTTTTCTTTTTGCTGCCGCAAATAATTCAGCAGCGCTTGGTCCGGAATTATCTTCAGTATTTGATGAAGTATTTTTATAACTAGAGTATGACTTTCTAGAACTACTTGAACCTCCACCACCACCAGCATCTTTTACATACATATTTTCTATTCCTCCATTATTTAATACAAATACAAATAAAGAAAGCCATTAAAATGCTTCCTTTAAATTATACATTTATATTATTAGCTCTTTCTGCGTTTTCGATATCTTGTTGTGCTTGTTGCATCAATTTTACAAATTGAGTATCAATATTTTCAAATTCTGTAACTATATCGTTTTTTAATTTTATAAATGTACTTCTAAATACTTCTGCAGAGTCACTTTGCCATGGTAAATTAGAAAATGTACTTTCAATATTATTCATTAAATTTTTAGCACTCCTGAAATTATTTGAAACTCTTGATTGTACATCTCTAACTCTATCTGTTATAAATCTCATTCCAACATCATTACTAATTGTTATATTTTGTATTTTGTTAGCAGATTCATTTCCTACAGATACAACATTTTCTCCTCTATCAGCCATTGCATAATTATTTGCTATTGTTTGCATTGCAAATGGTATTTTTACAACTACCAATTCAAGCATTTCATTTAAACTTGGTATTAAGTTATTAAATGCTTTTACTAAATCATTATATCTTATTCCATACCAATCATTATGCATATTTGTTATACTTGAATATGCAGATGAAATTTCTTGATTAAGTAACATTGCATCTTCTCTCATCTTTGATGCTATTTGAGGCATTTGCTCATAATATACCCCACCGATATTTGCCATATATATTCTCCTTTCAAATTCACTTTATCAAAGAGATTTATCTTCTCTTACAATAAGATTGTATCAAATTATTTTATTTTGTGTCAAGTTATATGTTGTTTTAAAAAAAACAAATTTTAATAAAAAAAAAAATATCAATTATTGATATTTTTTTATTATTTCATACGGCAGACTTTGTCCGCAACCTAATTAACTTTAAAACTAAAAAAAGCAAACCTCCTTGAAATAGTTTGCTAATGCAGTATAATAACTGCTACGTGATCTATGTCACAATTCAAAATAAATTAAACGGTCTATGCCG